>JAJNBA010000080.1 GCA_021155985.1 Actinomycetes bacterium | reverse complement strand
CATGTTCGACGCCTCCTGACGGAAGTCGAGCTCTCGCTGGAGCGAGTCCGACAGGTGCTGGAAGACGGCCTCCATGTCGATCACGAGCTTCAGACTCGGGCGCTTCGCAGCCTTCTCCGCGAAGACCTCGAGCAGCGCCAGGTCCTGTTCGATCAGCTCACGAGCGTCGGGACGCTGGATCTTGATCACGACCTTCTGCCCGGTCGCGAGCGAGGCGCGATGGACCTGCGCGATCGTCCCGGCGGCGAGCGGCTTGGGCTCCACGGTCTCGAACACGTCCTCCCAGGGCACCCCGAGCTCCTGCTCCATCACGGAGACGACCTGTGCCTCCGACAGGGGCGGCACGTTGTCCTGCAGGGTCGCGAGATCCTCGATGAACTCGGGGGGAAGGAGGTCCGGCCGGGTCGAGAGGATCTGCCCGAGCTTGCAGAACGTGGGACCGAGATCCTCGAGCGCGGCCCGGAGCCGCTTCGCTTGGCGCCGACGGCCCACCGCCCCCTCCTCGTCGGGACGACCGAACAGCTCTCGCAGGCCGTGCTTGGCGAAGACGACGCCGATCTTGGTCCCTCGTGCCACGAGGTGCGGACGGATCACGGGCTCGGCCGTGGAGGAGCGGATCGCGGCGGACGTGCTCTTGCCTCGCATCGCCGTCGTCTGACCGTTCGTGGTGTTCACGATGATCACGGTGCACCGGGCGTTGTGGCTGATCCGGTTCGGCACGTTGCCGAGCAGGAACTCCTTCCGCCCGGCCATCCCGGCATTCCCGACGATCAGGACGTCCACCGCGTGGTCCTCGGAGGAACGCAGGATCGCCATCGCGGGATCGTCGTCGATCACGACGTGGGCGTGCCCGCGCTCACCGGCGAGCTGCGTGGTGTAGACCTGCAGCTCGTCGGCCGCGCTGCGGGCCCGGGTCGCCTCGGCCGCTCCGTGCTCCGTGCCGGCGCCGTGCTCCGGGACGATCACCTGGACGACGTGGAGCTCGGCGCCGAACCGCTCGGCGAAGGACGCCGCCCACGCCACGGCCCTGGTCGCCGTCTCGGAGCGGTCCGTGCCCACCATCACGCGGTGGACGGGGCCGATGGGGTCGGTCTCGGTGAACGCCATGGGTCGCATCATGGCGCCTGCCGCCCTCGCAGCCAACGGGGGAGTCCGGTGGACACGAGGTGATGGCAGCACCCACACCCGTCCCGACCAGGGCCGTTGGTATCCTGCCTCGTCCGCCGGAGTAGCTCAGTGGCAGAGCAACCGCCTCGTAAGTGGTAGGTCATGGGTTCGAATCCCATCTCCGGCTCCATGGAGTCGCCGGGCCGGGCGCGGCCGGAGGATCGAGATCATGGGGTTGCGAAAGGAGCGAGCGGGTTGCGACAATCCCGGCGGATGAGGGCCTTCCGAGCGATCGTGCTTGCTCCCGTCCTCATCGTCCTTTCGGCAGGCGTCGCGTTCGCCCAGACGCCGATCGACCCCTCCATCAGCCCCGAGCTCAACACGGGCGGCTGGGTCCACGGGATGGCGATCCTGCTCGGCATCATCGGACTGATCGTGATCCTCCTGCTGGTCGCCGGCTACATCCGTTTCGCCCCCCGGTTCTCCACCGACGAATCGACCCTGAAGGTGGTGCGCGCCGACCGAGTCAGACCGGGCCAGGAGCTCCCGCGCCGGACCGTGGACATCAAGGCGGCGGTGCCCGTCGTCGTGGCACCCCCTCCCCTGCCGCAGCCGGCCGGGGTCGCCGCCGCGCCGGCAGCCGCCGCGGCTCCGGCTCCGGCCGCTCCCGCTCCCGTCCCCGCAGCACCCGCTCCCGCCCCGCCCGCCCAGGCAGGACCCGGGGCCGAAGCCCCGTCCACCGAGGCGCCGCAGGCCGAACCCGCGAGCGAGGCCGCTCCGTCGGAGGCGGACGCCGCGACCGAGACGAGGGAGACGCCCCCCGCCGAAGCCTCCGCTCCGGCACCCGCGCCTGCAGCACATGCCGAGGTCTCCCTCGATCAAGAGGTCTTCGACCGAACGTTGAAGGAGCTCCTCGACAAGGGGACCGACAAGCGGGTCGCGGAGGGACAGGCGCGGCGAGCGGCGATGATCGCCGCTCGCAAGAAGGCGGCGGGCGAGGCCTAGCCTCGCCGAGCGCGTAGCCTGTCGGGATGGACGCCACCCAGGTCGACTGGTCCATGGGGTCGCAGGCCGCCCGGCTGGCGGACTGGGACGCGGCGCTCGCGATCGGCCGACGAGTGGCCGGCCCCGGTGTCTCCGTGCCCGCGTCCGAACGCGCGCGCATGCGGGAGGACTTCGCGGAGCTCACCCCGTTCGCGGAGGAGCGGATCACCGAGTTCACCTCGCTGGATCCGAGTGGGTTCCGATCGCGCGCGTGGGTCATGGCGAGGAGCGAATGGATCCGCGCGAACCTCAACGGTCTCCAACGGATGCTGGAGCCCTTGGCCGGCCGGATCCTCGCGAAAGGCTCCGGCAACGGCTCGCTCCGGCGGAAGGCGCTCGGCGCACAGGCGGGAGCGCTCCTCGGCTACGTCTCGCGCCGAGTGCTCGGCCAATACGACGCGTTCCTCCCGCCGGACGACGAAGGGCTCCTCTACTTCGTCGGTCCCAACGTGGCGGAGGTCGAGCAACGGTTCCTCCTTCCGCCCCGCGACTTCCGATTGTGGATCGCGGTCCACGAGGTGACCCATCGCGTGCAGTTCGGGTCTGCGCCGTGGCTGCGTGACCACATCCGGGGTCAGGTGGATCGGTACCTCGGCACGGTGAGCCTGGAGTCGAACGATCTGGGGAAGCAGCTCCGCCGCGCGATCGACGAGGCGCGCGCCGGTGCCGACGTCCGCGGGATGGGCGGGCTGTTCCTCCTGCTGAACGACGAGCAGCGCGAGATCGTGCGGCACGTCCAGGGGGTGATGTCCCTGCTCGAGGGACATGCCTCCTTCGTGATGAACGAGGTCGCGAAGGGACACGTCAAGGATCTCGGCCGGATGCGCAAGGCGCTCGCCGAGCGACGGCGGCGCGCCGGCGGGATCGAGCGGTCCTTCCAGCGCGCGATCGGATTCGACAAGAAGATCGAGCAGTACGACGCCGGCGAGCGGTTCGTCCGGGAGGTCGTGTCGCGCGCGGGCATGGACGGCCTCAACCGCGTCTGGCTCGCGCCCGAGGGGCTCCCCACGGTGGAGGAGATCGCCGAACCGACAGCCTGGGTCGCGCGCGTCGCCGGGAGCTGACGTGCCGCGCCGGCCGCCGGCCGTCGCGAAGGTGCTCGAGCGGGTCACGAGGACGGCGCGGGAGCACGACCTGTTCGCGCCCGGCAACCTGATCCTCGTCTCCTGCAGCGGCGGTCCCGACTCCGTCTGCCTGCTCTACTCGCTCTGGCACCTCCGGCGCCTCTTCGGGATCCGGCTCGCGGTCTTCCACTTCGATCACAAGCTCCGGCCCGATTCCGCGAAGGACGTCGTCTACGTGCGCAGGCTCGCCGAGCGGCTGAAGCTGCCGTTCAATCTCCGCGAAGCGAGCGACCGGCCGGGCCGGGGCGTCTCGGTGGAGGCTTGGGCCACGGTTCGGCGGGGGGACGCGGCGAACGACGTTCGTCGTGAGATCGGGGCCGACGCCACGGCGGAAGGGCACACCCTCGACGATCAGGCGGAGACGGTGCTGCTCAACCTGGTCCGGGGCTCCGGTCTGGAGGGGATGGCCGGGATCGATCCCGGCCACCGGGAGCGCGCTCGCATCGTGCAACCGCTCCTCGATGTCACGCGTGCCGAGGTCGAAGCATTCTGTCGCGCCCTCCACCTGCGGCCACGCCGCGATCCGATGAACGAGGATCGCCGCTACCTCCGGGCGGCGATCCGGCACGAGGTGCTCCCTGTGCTCGAGGCGAAGACGGGCCGAGGCGTGACCCGGTCGATCGTCCGCACCGCGAACCTCCTTCGAGCCGACCGGGACGAGCTCAACGCCGTCGCGGTGGCCGCGTATCAGGAGACGGTCGAGAGCGAGCGCGGGGGCGAGGTGCGTTTCGATGCGAGGAGCCTCACGGCCCTCCCGCCGCCCGTCGCTTCCCGAGTGATCCGACTGGCCGCCTACGATGCGCGGTCGGGGGACCGGATCGCTCCGTGGTCGAAAGAGACGATCGAAGCCGTGCTCGATCTCGCCGGGGGCCGGCCGGGACGGAGACGAGATCTTCCCGAAGGCTTGAAGGCCATCCGCGAGAAGGGGTACGTTCGCGTCACTCGTTCTTCCCCGGAGCCCCGCGAGAGCTGATGGGTTCTTCGACGCGCGAAGAAGGGAGAGCGATGGCAGCGGTCTCTACACTGACCGACTACGTGCAGGCATACCAGCCCGACATCGAACGCGTCCTGATCTCCTCGGAGGAGATCCAGGGCAAGCTCGCCGAGATGGGCGAGCAGATCTCGGCGGATTACGAAGGCTCCTCGTTGTTGCTCGTAGGCGTTCTGAAAGGGGCGTTCGTCGTGATGGCGGACCTCGCCCGCTACGTGCGGCTCCCGCTGGAGTTCGACTTCATGGCGGTGTCCTCCTATGGAGCGGCCACGAAGACCTCGGGTGTGGTGCGGATCTTGAAGGACCTCGATCACGATCTCGAGGGGATGGACGTGCTGCTCGTCGAGGACATCGTGGACTCGGGGCTCACGCTCAAGTACCTGCTGAAGAATCTCGCCGCGCGGAAACCCGCATCGCTCGAGGTCGCCGCGCTCCTGCGGAAGACCGGCATCCAGAAGGTCCCGCTCGACATCCGCTACGTCGGGTTCGACATCCCGCCCGACTTCGTGGTCGGCTACGGACTCGACTTCGCCGAGCGGTACCGCAACCTCCCCTACATCGCCACCCTGAAGCCGGAGGCGTACGGCGGCTAGGGGAACCATCCGGCCGATCGCGCCCATCGAAGCCGGTGTGAAGCGGATCGCTCTCCTCCTGTTCATCCTCGCCGCCTGCGGCGACGGCTCCGGCGACGCGGACGGCGCCTCCGGGGTCCGTGGTCGAGCGCTCGCCGGCCCTCAGTGCCCGGTCGAGATGGCGGAGTCTCCGTGTCCGGATCTCCCCTGGGAAGGCACCGTCGTCGCGACCGCGACGGATTCCGGCGAGACGTTCACCGCCTCCACGGATGCCGACGGCCGCTTCGAGCTCCCGCTCTCCCCGGGGACCTACGAGGTGACGATCGACGCGGCATCGACGCCGCCGACGGCGGCGCCGCAGACCGTCACGGTCGAGGAAGGCTCGTTCACCGAGATCGAGGTGTTCGTCGACACCGGCATCCGGTAGCGCGGCCTGTCGCCGCAGGGACGGGTGCTACCCTTCCTGACGGGCTCGGGCGCGCACTTGCCGAGCCCGTCGCATCCCCGAGATGGCTCTCTGCGGCCCTGAAAGAGGCGATCCGTGGCCCAGCCCGAACCTCCGTTCCGACGCCTCGCTCGCACGCCGACCCTGTGGATCCTCGGCGCGGTCGTCGTGTTCTTCGGCGTGCTGTCGCTCGTCCAGCGCCCCGAGACGGCGGAGGAGATCAACCTCTCACAGTTCTGGGCCTTCCTCGAGGACGGACGGATCCGCAACGCGGAGCTCCTCGAGGGTGACCAGGTGGTCCATGGCGAGCTCACCGATGGCACGGAGTACGTCGTCACCTACACGGTCGATCTCGCGGACGACATCGCGAACGAGCTCCGACAAGCTGACGTCCCCGTCCAGGCCACGTCGCAGAAGCCCAACGATCTCGTGCAGCTCCTCTACTACGTCCTGCCCATCCTGCTCCTCGCCGGGCTCCTGCTCTGGATGATGAACCGCGCCCAGGGCGGCAGCGGGCGGGTGATGCAGTTCGGTCGCAGCCGGCACAAGACCGTCGGGAAGGATCAGCCGAAGACCACGTTCAAGGACGTCGCCGGCGTGGACGAGGCGATCGAGGAGCTCGAGGAGGTCAAGGAGTACCTGCAGCACCCGTCGAAGTTCCAGGCCATGGGCGCGAAGATCCCCCGAGGCGTCCTCCTGTTCGGCCCTCCCGGCACCGGCAAGACCCTCCTCGCGCGGGCGGTCGCGGGCGAGGCGGGCGTGCCGTTCTACTCGATCAGCGGGTCGGACTTCGTCGAGATGTTCGTCGGCGTCGGCGCGGCCCGGGTCCGCGACCTGTTCGAGCAGGCGAAAGCGAGCGCTCCGGCGATCGTGTTCGTCGATGAGATCGACGCGGTCGGCCGCCATCGCGGCGCGGGGCTCGGCGGCGGTCACGACGAACGCGAGCAGACCCTGAACCAGCTGCTCGTCGAGATGGACGGTTTCGACCAACGGTCGACGGTGATCCTGATGGCCGCCACGAACCGGCCCGACATCCTGGATCCCGCCCTGCTTCGGCCGGGGCGCTTCGACCGACAGATCGTCGTCGACCGGCCCGACCTCGAGGGCCGGAAGGCGATCCTCCACATCCACGCGAAGGGCAAGCCGCTCGATCCGGCGGTCGATCTCGACATCCTCGCGCGGCGCACGCCCGGCTTCACGGGCGCCGATCTCGCGAACGTGATCAACGAGGCCGCGCTCCTCGCGGCGCGACGGTCCAAGAAGACGATCACGATGCGGGAGGTCGAGGAGGCCGTCGATCGGGTGATGGCCGGGCCGGAGCGCAAGAGCCGCGTGATGAGCGAGCAGGAGCGGCGGCTGATCGCCTACCACGAGGGCGGGCACGCGATGGTCGCGCACGTCCTTCCGAATACCGACGAGGTCCACAAGATCACCGTGATCCCGCGCGGCCGCGCCCTCGGGTACACGCTCACGCTCCCCGAGCAGGACAAGTTCATGATGACGCGGGAGGAGCTCCGCGACGAGCTCGCGATGCTGATGGGCGGACGGGTCGCGGAGGAGATCATCGCCGGCGACATCTCCACCGGCGCGGGCAACGACATCGAGCGCGCCACGAAGATCGCCCGCCAGATGGTGACGGAGCACGGGATGAGTGACGCGATCGGGCCGAGGACGCTCGGGCAGAAGCAGGGGGAGGTCTTCCTCGGCCGCGACTGGGCGTCCACGCCCGACTACTCCGAGGCCGTCGCGTTCGAGATCGACCAGGAGATCAGCCGGCTGATCGACGAGGCGCACGACGTGGCGCTCGAGATCTTGAGCCAGCACCGGGAGCGGCTCGACGAGCTCGCGGCCCTGCTGCTGCAGAAGGAGACGCTGGATCGCGACGAGGTGGAGGCGTTCTTCAAGGCCGTCGAGAAGCGCGCGCCCCGCGCCCCGGAGGTCCGGAGCGCCGGCCTGGCGGTGTCGCGGACCGAGATGTTCCCCCCGCCCGACGCGCCGGGACCGCTCCGTCGGTGACGGCACGCCGGCGATGACGGACCGCTGGGCGACGTTCGATTGCTACGGCACGCTGATCGACTGGGACGGAGGCGTGCGGAGGGCGCTGGTCAAGGTCTGGCCGGACGAAGTCGGCGAACGGCTCTTCCAGCGCTACCACGACGTGGAGCCACGCATCCAGGCCGGGCGGGGCATCACCTATCGGCAGGTCCTGCGTGAGGCGCTCGCCACGATCGCCGAGGAGGATGAGCTCGCGGTCCCTCCGGGCCAGGACGACGCGCTCGCCGACTCCGTGCCGTCGTGGCGCCCGTTCCCCGAGGTCCCGGGAGCGCTCGGCGAGCTCCGCGATCGTGGCTGGAAGCTCGCGATCCTGTCGAACACCGACCCGGACATGCTCGCCACCTCATTGACGACGATCGGGGTGGAGGTGGATCTGCGGATCACGGCGGCCGAAGCCGGCTCATACAAGCCCGCCTACGGACATTGGGACACGTTCTTCCGAACGACCTCGGCCGACCGGGCGCGCCACGTTCACGTGGCGGCATCGCTCTATCACGACGTCGAGCCGTGTGCGCAGCTCGGACTCGCGTGCGTCTGGATCAACCGGTTGGACGAGTCGAGCGATCTCCCGCGCGCCGGCGAGCTCCCCAACCTCGGCGGCCTCCCCGCCGCCCTTGACGCGTTGGTTCCCCGGTAGCATCCGCGCGATGGATCTGCTCGGGCCACCCGACTCGTTCGACGCCAAGAAGGTCGAGGAAGGCGTACGCCTGATCCTCGAAGGGATCGGCGAGGATCCCGAGCGCGGCGGACTGCGGGAAACGCCCGCTCGCGTGGCCCGCATGTACGAGGAGACGTTCGCCGGGATCGGCAAGGACGCCTCGGAGCTCGTCACGGTGGTGGAAGGCGCCGACCACGACGAGATGATCATGGTCCGTGACATCCCGCTGCAATCGTTCTGCGAGCACCACCTGATCCCGTTCGCCGGGAGGGCGCACGTCGCGTACATCCCGAACAAGGCGCAACAGATCACCGGTCTGTCGAAGATCGCGCGGGTCGTTGACCTGCTCTCGAAGAAGCCACAGGTCCAGGAGCGCCTGACGACCGAGATCGCGGAGGCGATCGATCGCGCGCTCACGCCGCGTGGGGTGTTCGTGGTGATCGAGGCCGAGCACCTGTGCATGACGATGCGAGGGATCAAGAAGGCGGGCGCCGTCACCGTGACCTCGGCGGTTCGAGGGCTCTTCCGATCCGACGCACGTACCCGCCAGGAGGCGATGGATCACATCGGCATGCGCTGAGCGATCAGCGCATGCCCACTACCATCGGTTCCATGGACCGCGTCTGGCGCTGCCGCGACCGCGAGCTCGTGCTCGGGGAGCGGACGCTGGTGATGGGCATCGTGAACGTCACGCCCGACTCGTTCAGTGACGGAGGGATGTTCGAGGACGCGGAGGCCGCGGTGCGGCACGGGCTCCGGCTGCTCGAGGAGGGTGCCGACGTCCTCGACGTGGGTGGCGAGTCGACCCGGCCGGGTTCGGAGCCGGTGGGGTCCGAAGAGGAGGCGTTGCGCGTGCTACCGGTGCTGGAGGGCCTCCGGCGCGAAGCGCCGGAGGCCA
>JAJNBA010000079.1 GCA_021155985.1 Actinomycetes bacterium | reverse complement strand
CAGCTTCTCCCGAGCGGGATCCGCGATCTGGTGGATCTCGTCGGGCCACTCGGACTCCTCCGCCTTCGGTCCGGACGGGTACAGGTCCGCCTTCTCGTGGAGCAGGTCGGCGATGCCGCTGAACTCGCTCTCCGCCCCGATCGGGAGCTCGAACGGCGCCACCTGGTTCCCGAACGAGGACACCAGCTGGTCGAGCGTTCCCTGGAAATCCGCGCGCTCACGATCCAACTTGTTCACGAACACCGCACGAGGCAGGTTCTCCTGGACCGCGAGCTCCCATGCGACCTCGGTCTGGACCTCGACGCCGTCCACCGCGGAGACCACGACGATCACGGCGTCCGCCGCGCGGACCGCCGAGCGCACGTCCCCGACGAAGTCCGCCGTGCCGGGGGCGTCGAGGACGTTGATCTTGACCTCGTTCCACTCGATCGGTGCCATGGAGAGCGACACCGAGATCTGGCGGCGCTGCTCGTCGGGGTCGTGGTCCGACACGGTGTTCCCATCCTCGACCGTGCCCATGCGGGTGATCGCACCGGACGCGAAGAGCATCGCTTCCAGCAGCGTCGTCTTCCCGGAGCCCCCGTGTCCCACCAGCAAGACGTTGCGGATGTCCTTCGCGTCGTAGGTTTTCACCGCGGCTCCTTCGTGGACGAGGGCTGAGGCGCGAGCCTCTCGCAGGGTGATGGGTCAGGGTCGTGGAATCCTACAGAGTTGCTACGCTCGCCCGACCTGCGATGCGGAGCTTGCTGCGGTTCGAACGCCAGCCACCCGGCACCGCGATCACGCGCTCGGTCCTCGTTGCCGGCGGTGCGCTCGCGGCCGGGGCGGGATTCCTCGTGGTCGCCCGGGAGGCGCGCCCCGCTGGGTGGGCGGCCGGCGCCTCGGGCGCGCTCCTCCTGCTCGGGGGCCATCGAGCGAATCACGGAGCCGGCGGCCCCACCGACCGGATGCTGGACGATCTCCTCGACCGGGAGTGGGACGGGGCGGTGCTGTCCGCGATCGCCTGGGCCGCGCGCGACGGGAGCGCGTCGCTCGCTGTGGCGGCCCTCGCCGCCGTGAGCCTGTCGTTCGTGGCCGGGTACATCCGAGCGCGTGGCGCCGCGCTCGGCTACTCGGTGGAGGAGCGACACGTCACGCGCGGCGCCCGGTACGTCCTCGTGGTCGCGTTCCTCCTGTTCGGGTGGACCTGGGCCGTTTGGACGGTGGCCGTGATGTCCGGCCTCGCCGCCGTCGTCCGCGCGGGGCAGGTTGCGCAGGAGGAGCGGACGGCGTGAACGCGCGACGCTGGGCGATCGAGACCGCGACGTACCTCCTCTATCGGTTCATGAGCTGGCTGGGGCCGCTCCTCCCGGTGCGGAGCGGCCGGTCCGCCTACGAGCGGGCGGGCCGACTGTTCTTCCGTCTCGCGGCCGGGCCCCGCGGTGTCGTGGCCGACAACCAGGCGCAGGTCTTGGGCCGGCCGGCCGGCGACGCGCTCGTGCAGGCGTCGACCCGTGAGGCGTTCGCCCTCTACGGCCGGTACTGGTTCGACACGTTCAACGTGCTGGGGTGGGACGACGCCGCGGTCGCCGCGGCCTTCCGCTTCGAGGGGATCGAGCTGGTCGAGAAGGGTCTGGCCGAGGGCAAGGGGGTTGTGATCGCGCTCCCGCATACCGGGAACTGGGACGTGGGCGGGCGAGCGATGGCGATCCGGCTCGCGTCGGTGGTGTCGGTCGCGGAGCACCTGAAGCCGGAGCGCTTGTTCACGCTGTTCCTCGAACACCGTCGGCAGCTGCAGATGGACATCATCGACCTGGCGAGCGACCACGTGGGGCGCCAGCTCACCCAACGCCTCGAGGAGAACCGGATCGTGGCGCTCGTGGCCGATCGCGATCTCTCCGGCGGTGGCATCGAGGTGGAGATGTTCGGACGGACCCGGCGGATGCCCGCCGGGCCGGCGCTGATCGCGTTGTCCGCCGGGGCACCGCTCATCTCCGGTCCGACCTTCACGACGCGTGACGGGTGGGTCGAGGTGCTATCAGAGGTCACCATCGAGCCGAGCGGTCGCAGGAAGGACGACATCGTCGCGCTCACGCGCGCACTGGCCGCCTCGTTCGAGAAGGCGATCGCCTCCGCGCCCTCGGACTGGCACCTGTTCCAGCCCGGCTGGGACGCGTAGGCGCGTGCGCATCGCGCTCGTCTGTCCGTACGACTGGCAGGCGGCCGGAGGCGTGCAGGTGCACGTCGCGAGCCTCGCGGCCCAGCTGCGGGAGCGTGGGCACGAGGCGGTCGTGGTCGCCCCCACCAGCGCGGTGCCCGCCGAGCCACGGGTCCGCTCCGTCGGGCGTCCCGTCCGTGTGTCCTACCGTGGCACGGTCGCCCCGATCGCGCCGCTCGCGTACCTGCGTACGCGCGCCGTCCTCGCCGAGGTGCGGCCCGACCTCGTCCACGTGCACGAGCCGCTCACGCCGAGTGCGTCCATGTACGCGACGCTCGCGTCGCGGGCGCCGGTCGTGGCGACCGTGCACGCCTACCTCGACCGCTCGCGGGCGATGGAGCTCGCAGCGCCCGTGCTTCGCCGCGTCTGGGCCCGGGTCTCGATCGGCGTCGCGGTCTCGCACGCGGCGGCGGCGTTCCTCCGCAGGGCGCTGCCGGAGGTCGAGCTCGAGATCGTGCCGAACGGCGTCGACGTGAAGGCGTTCGCGGACGCCGAGCCTCGGGCCGACCTGCCGCCCGGCCGACGGATCGCCTGGGCCCACCGGTTGGATCCGCAGAAGGGGTTCTTCGTCGCCGTCGCCGCGTTCGCCAAGGTGCTCGCCGAGATCCCCGACGCCGTCCTCCTGGTGGCGGGGGACGGTCGGGATCGCGAGGCCCTGCGCCTCCTCACCCCAGCCGCACGCGAGCGCGTGCACATGTTGGGCGCCGTCGCGAACGAGCGACTCCCCGCGATCCACGCCGTCTGCGACGCGTTCGTCGCGCCTGCCGTCGGCCAGGAGAGCTTCGGGGTCTCCGTGGTCGAGGCGATGGCGGCCGGCCTCCCCGTCGTCGCCAGCGACATCCCCGGGTATCGAGAGGTCGTCACCGACGGTGTCGAGGGACTCCTCGTCCCGCCGCGGGACCCGGAAGCAGTCGCGGCCGGCCTTGTCCGGATCCTGCGGGACCCCCAGCTGGCGGCGCGTCTTGGCGCGGCCGGCCGCGAGCGCGCTCGAACCTTCGACTGGCCGACCGTCGTGGACCGCCTCGAGGAGGTGTACGGCCGCGCCATCGAGGGGGCTGGCTACGATAGGTCTCGATGAACGCCTGGTGGATCGTGCTCGGGATCGTGGTCGTGGTGCTGCTCGCTGCGGTCTGGATCTACAACCGGCTGGTGAGCTTGCGGACGCGGGTGGACAACGGGTGGTCGCAGATCGATGTGCAGCTCCGTCGACGCGCCGACCTGATCCCGAACCTGGTCGAGACCGTGAAGGGCTACGCGACGCACGAGCGTGAGGTCTTCGAGCACGTCACCGAGGCGAGGGCGCGGTCGATCGGGGCCACGGGCGTGTCGGCCCAGGCCGACGCCGAGAATCAGGTCACCGCAGGCCTCCGGCAGCTCCTCGCGGTCGTGGAGAACTATCCCGATCTCAAGGCCAACGAGAACTTCCTCGCCTTACAGGAAGAGTTGGTCGCCACCGAGTCGAAGATCGCGTACGCCCGGCAGTTCTACAACGACCAGGTGATGCGGCTGAACACGTTGATCCAGTCGTTCCCCTCCTCCGTGGTGGCAGGCGCGTTCGGATTCACGGAGCGTCCCTTCTTCGAGATCGACGAACCGACCCGCGGCCCCGTCGCGGTGGACCTCACCTAGCCCGTGTACGAGCAGATCGCGGCGAACAAGCGGAAGACGGTGATCCTGTTCGTGCTCGCCGTTCTCTTGCTGGGTGGCGTGGGCTACGCGCTCGGTCTCCTGACGGACAGCGGGCCGGTGGGACTCGTCATCGCGCTGATCGTCGCGGTCGTGATGTCGGTGGGCTCCTACTTCTACGGGGATCGGATCGTGCTCGCCTCGACACGAGCGAAGGAGGTCTCGAAGGAAGATGCGCCCCGGCTGCACAACCTCGTCGAGGGGCTCGCGATCGCCGCCGGGACCCCGAAACCGAAGGTCTGGATCGTGCCGGAGAGCGCTCCCAACGCCTTCGCGACGGGGCGAGATCCAGAGCACAGCCATGTCGCCGTCACGCAGGGGCTGTTGGAGACGATGAACCGGGTGGAGCTCGAGGGCGTGATCGGGCACGAGATGGCCCACGTCGTCGATCGCGACATCCTCGTGGGCACGGTCGTCGCGACGCTCGTGGGGGCCGCGGTGCTCCTGGCGGAGTTCTTCATGCGCATGTGGTGGTGGGGCGGATTCCGCGGCAGACGTGGGAGCGACTCCGGTGGCGGCGCCGCGTCCGCGATCATCTTCGCCGTGGGGTTCCTCCTCCTGATCCTGGCGCCGATCTTCGGGCAGCTGATCCGACTGGCGGTGTCCCGCAACCGCGAGTTCCTGGCCGACGCACAGGGCGCGATGCTCACGCGCTATCCACCCGGGCTGATCGCCGCACTCAAGAAGCTCCAGTCGGCGCCCACCGCGATGCGCTCCGCGAACAACGCGACCGCGCACCTGTGGCTGAATCAGCCGTCTCGGCTGGAAGGCGAGCGGCTCGGGACCCTGGAGCGGCTGTTCTCGACGCATCCGCCGCTCACGGAGCGGATCCGTCGCCTGGAGGAGATGTGACGTTCCCGTCGAGATGCCCCGGGGTGTTTGGGCTGACGGGGATCCCGAGATAGTCTCGATCGTCGGGTCCCGTGAGGGACCCGTTCGTGTTCCCTCAACACTCTCCGTACCCGGACATCGAGAACCAGGAGGCGCATCCGTGGCATTGACCCAACGAGGGAAGGTCGTGATCGGCGTGGTGGCCGCCATCGTGGTCGGCGCGCTGGCGATCCTCACGTTCACGGGGAACGCTCCCGGGCCGCTCGAAAGCATCGTGGACGTCGTGGCGGGGCGCCCGGACCCCTGCCCCCTCACGGGGAAGGTCCGGGGCGACGAGGGCCCGCCCGATCGTCCGGTCCTCGCGGTGAAGGTCGAGAACACTGGCGACGCGTATCCGCTCGCGGGTCTCGAACGCGCCGACGTGATCTACGAGGAGCCCGTGGAGGGTGGCATCACCCGGTTCGCCGCCCTCTTCCAGTGCCGGGACGCGGGGCGCGTGGGGCCGGTGCGGAGCGCGAGGACGACGGACCCCAAGATCCTGCTCCAGCTCTCGGATCAACCGATCCTCGCGTTCTCCGGAGCCCACCCGGAGGTGACCGCCGCCCTCGAGGATGCGGATCTCCTCCAGCTCACCGAAACGTCCGGGAACGTCGCCTACGAGCGGGACGACACGCGATCCGCGCCTCACAACCTCTTCGTCGCGACCAGGCCGCTCTACCGCCTGGCGGCGGAGGCCGGCGTCGATGTCGCTGCCCCGCCGGCGCTCTTCCGATTCGACGAGGAAGCGCCAACCCCTAGCAAGCGTCGCTCCTCCGCGACCGTCGCCTTCTCCAGCTCGAACGTGGTCGAGTGGGGCTGGGATGGCCGTCGGTGGGTCCGGCAGCTGGATGGCGCGCCGATGCTCACGGAGGGTGGCGCGGAGATCGCCGTCGACAACGTCGTGATCCAGGAGGTCGTCGTCACGGATTCCGACATCTTCGACGTGGCCGGGTTCCCCTCGCCGGAGGTGGAGCTCCTGGGAGAGGGTCGGGCGTGGGTCCTGAGGGACGGCCGTCTCATCGTCGGGCGGTGGCGGCGCGACTCGCTCGGAGACGTCACGGTCTTCGAGACCCGGGCCGGCGAGGAGATCGCCCTCGCGCCCGGCACGACGCTCGTCGAGCTGATGCCCAAGGACGGAGACGGAGCGACGTTCGGGCGGTAGGAGCCGGCCTCTCCGCAGGTCGGCGGCGGTACACTCGGGCCATCCCAGCGCACCCCGCGCAGGCGCCAGGGCAGAGGCCAGGGCAGAACGAAGGAGGGCGAATGCAGCGCGACACCGGCACCTTCACGGTGAAGTCCGGCCTGGCTGAGATGCTGAAGGGCGGCGTCATCATGGACGTCACCACGGCCGAGCAGGCGAAGATCGCGGAAGACGCCGGCGCATGCGCGGTGATGGCGCTCGAGCGCGTGCCGGCCGACATCCGGCGCGACGGAGGCGTGGCCCGGATGGCCGACGCGACGAAGGTCGAGGAGATCCAGCAGGCCGTCTCGATCCCGGTGATGGCGAAGGCCCGGATCGGCCACTTCGTGGAGGCGCAGATCCTGCAATCCCTCGGTGTGGACTACATCGACGAATCCGAGGTGCTCACGCCGGCAGACGAGGAGTACCACATCGACAAATGGGCGTTCACGGTGCCGTTCGTCTGCGGAGCGCGCGACCTCGGCGAAGCCCTCCGTCGCATCGCCGAGGGCGCCGCGATGATCCGCACCAAGGGCGAGGCCGGAACCGGGAACGTCGTGGAAGCGGTGCGACACCAGCGCGCGATGCTCCGGCAGATCGCGGAGGTGACCCAGCTCAGGCCGGAGCAGTACGTCACGAAGGCGAAAGAGCTCGGCGCGCCCGTGGACCTCGTGCGCATCGTCGCTGAGCAGGGGAAGCTGCCGGTCGTGAACTTCGCGGCGGGCGGCCTCGCCACGCCGGCCGATGCGGCGCTGATGATGCAGCTCGGGGTCGACGGCGTCTTCGTCGGATCGGGCATCTACAAGTCCGAGGACCCCGCGCCGCGCGCGCGGGCGATCGTCGAGGCGACGACGCACTTCGACGACCCGGAGATCCTGGCGAAGGTTTCCCACGGGCTCGGGGAGCCGATGCAGGGACTCGAGATCGGCTCGCTCGAGACCCGCCTCCAAGATCGCGGCTGGTGAACGAGGCCGCGGATCCGGGATCGCGCATCGGATGGGAGCAGGACCCGGAGGGCGGAGGGCTGAGGGCGTCGGCGGGCTCCTATCATTGGAGGCATGACGAAGACGGGCATCCTCGCCCTGCAAGGCGACTTCCGCGAGCACGCACGTCTCGTCTCGTCCATCGGTGTCGCTGCGGTCGAGGTGCGCACCCCCGCCCAGCTCGCTGACGTCGACCGGCTGGTGATCCCGGGCGGGGAGTCCACGACGATCGCGAAGCTCGCCCTCGCGGGTGACCTCGTGCGTCCCATCCGGGATCGCGCGCGCGACGGCATGCCGATCTTCGGCACGTGCGCCGGGATGATCGTCCTGGCCGAGCGGGTGATCGATGGAGACCCGTTGCTCGCGTTGATGGATGTTACGGTCCGCCGCAACGCCTACGGACGCCAGGCGGAGTCGTTCGAGGCGGACGTGGACGTCGACGGCATCGATCATCCCGTCCACGGGGTGTTCATCCGGGCCCCGTGGATCGAAGACGTGGGCCCGGAGGTTCGCGTCCTCTCGTCGTACGAGGGGCGCCCGGTCGTCTTGCAACAGCGCAACCTGCTCGCGGCCTCGTTCCACCCCGAGCTGGTCGGCGAGACCGCGCTCCACGAGTTCTTCCTTTCCCTGCCGAGGTAGGTGCGATGTCCGGTCATTCGAAGTGGGCGACGATCAAGCGGAAGAAGGCCGCGAACGATGCGAAGCGCTCGAACCAGTTCGCGAAGCTCCTCCGCGCGATCGAGGTCGCGGCGCGGGAGGGTGGCGGCGACCCCGCGGCGAACATGACGCTCGCGTCGGCGGTCGAGAAGGCGAAGGCGTCCTCCGTCCCCGGCGACAACATCGATCGTGCGATCAAGCGGGGAAGCGGCGCGGACGCCGACGGCGCTCGCTACGAGGAGATCACGTACGAGGGGTACGCCCCGGGTGGGATCGCCCTGTTCGTCGAGGCGCTGACCGACAATCGGAACCGCACGGCCCAAGACGTCCGGCACGCGTTCACGCGCAACAGCGGCAACCTCGGCGAGACGGGGTCGACGGCGTGGATGTTCTCGCGGAAGGGCGTGATCGTGGTGGAGAAGGCCGCCTCGCCGGACGACGAGCGGCTGCTGGAGCAGGCGCTCGAGGCCGGCGCCGAGGACATGAACGACTCCGAGAGCTCGTGGGAGATCGTGACCGATCCGACGGAGCTAACCACGGTCCGTGACGCGCTCCGCGGCGCGGGCATCGAGCTGTTCTCTGCGGAGCTCACGATGCTGCCGCAGTCGACGATCCCTGTCGACGGCGGCGAAGCCAAGAAGGTCTTGCAACTGATCGAATCCCTCGAGGACCTCGAAGACGTGCAGAACGTCTACGCGAACTTCGATATCCCCGAAGAGGTCATGGCCTCGCTCTAGAGGCGCTTTCAGACGGCCTCGAGGTCGACCACCAGAAGCCACTGCGAGCGGCGAGGTCGCGCATCGTCTTCGGATCGTTCGCACGATAGCGCGTGGGGAATGTGTCCGCTCGTCCTGTCCCAGCTTCGATGTGTACCAGATGTGGAATCGTGTCGGTGTGAGCGCGGCCGCGATCGTGACGTAGTGCCAACGGTTCGGGGTGTGGATCAGCAAGTGACTCCCGGGCTTGAGCACCCTGCGCAGCTCGCGAAGGACGGTGAGCGGCCGGTCGAGATGCTCGAACACGAACTTCGAGAACGCGAGGTCGAACTCACCGTCGTCGTAAAGGAAGGTTCGAGAGATCCGCGACGACGGCGTCCATCAGGTTCGGATTCTGCGGGACGCTCTCGTCCACGTCCGCGCCGGCGATCCGCGCCACGTGGTCCTTGTAGTCGTACGAGAAGCGAAGACCCCTCCCGGCTCCGACGTCGAGCACAGCGATGTCCGGTTGGAGGGATGCACGGATCATCCGGTCGAAGAGCTCATGCTCGTCGACGACGTTGGGGTGGTAGCGGCGCTCGAGGTCCTCGACCGACGTCACCGAGCGATCGTAGGGATGATTG
>JAJNBA010000010.1 GCA_021155985.1 Actinomycetes bacterium | reverse complement strand
TGAGCACGAGACGCCGCTGATCGTGAACCCCGCGCCGGTACAGCCCTGGGTCACACACGTGGCGTCGCTGGCCGCCTACGTCACGCCGAACGAGCACGAACTCGAGGCGATGGGTGCGCTCCCCGATGGAGTGGTCGTGGTGGAGACGCGAGGGCCCGAGGGCGTGATCATCCGGCGGGGCGACAAGGAGATGCGGGTCGAGGCGCCGAAGGTCGAGGCGGTGGATACCACCGGCGCGGGCGATTGCTTCAACGGCGTCTTCGCGGCGGGCTTGGCCGAGGGGATGGACGTCACGGATGCCGCCGAACGAGGTGCCGCGGCCGCCGCGCTCTCGGTCACGAAGGTCGGCGCACGCGACGGGATGCCGACCCGCCAGGAGCTCGATGCATTCCTCCAACGGGGCTGAGCGCGCGGTGGGCGATGACACACTCTGGGCGACGTTTGGGGGGAAGGCGAGCCTGGGCGACTCGGCCACGTTGGTCGATGTCGTCGAGTCGATCCGCTCACTTCCGTACGGACGACCAAATGATCGGACCCCGGCTGGTGTGGTCTCCGAGTGGCGTGGGACCTGCTCAACCAAGCACGCTCTTCTCGCCGAGCTCGCAGCGACGCGATGGCCCGAGCTTGAGCCGCTCATCGTTCATCGGATATACCGGCTGACACCCGATCTCGCTCGGTCACTATTCGGAGCGAGAGCTGCAGCGGCGGTTCCGGCAGAGGGGCTGACCGACGTTCACAGCTACGTAACATTGCTCGTGAACGGTCGGCGAGTGAAGGTCGACGCCACGATCCCAGGACCGAACTGGGATGGCCGTTCCGACATGCGGCTCGCGTGTGCCGACGGGCTCGACGTGGACGGTGGCGACGATCCATGGGCGACCAAGTCGGCGCTGGTCGGGGAGCACTGCGATGGCGATATCCGTGAGCGTGTCATCAGCGCGCTCGCCGAGCTGCCTAACGCCGAGATGCCGACCAGTGGCCCGTGCGGGTACGGTGCCCCCGTGAGCGAGGATCGACGGGCGCCAGCGTGAACATCGTCGTCCTGACGAAGTGGGTTCCCGAGCCTGAAGGGACCCCGACGATCGGCGAGGACGGGCTCCTGGTCCGCGAAGGCGCCGACGGCGGGCTCGATCCCGGTGACGAGTACGGCCTCGAGGCCGCCCTGCAACTGGTGGAAGCTGCGGGCGATGGCGAGATCACCCTTCTCACGATGGGCCCGGAGATCGCGCAGGCGGCCCTGCAGCGGGGCCTCGCGATGGGCGCGCACAAAGGCGTGAGGATCACCGACGAATCCCTCCGGGGCGCCGACTCGCTGGTCACTGCCCGCGTGTTGGCCGCAGCCATCAAGCGGCAACCCTTCGACCTCGTCATCGGCGGCGTCGAGTCGACCGACGGCTATACCGGCATCGTCCCCGCCGCGATCGCCGAGCTCCTCGGCCTCCCCGGCCTCACGTTCGCGCGGGAGCTGCACCTCTCTGACGGCACCCTGACGATCGAGCGACAGACCGCCGCGGGCTACGACGTCGTGGTGGCGCCGCTCCCGATCGTCATCACCGTGACCGCAGGAGCGACCGAGCCCCGGTACCCGTCGCTGAAGGGGGTGATGGCCGCGAAGTCGAAGCCGGTCGAGACGCTGACCCTCTCCGACCTCGGCCTCTCGGGCGATGACGTCACCCCGACGCAGACGGTCGCCGAAGTCACCGATGCCCCGCCGAAGCAAGGAGGCGAAACCGTCGAGTTCGACGACACCACCGCCGCCCGCATCGCGGACGTCCTCGCCGAGGCCAAGGTGATCTGACGTGAAGATCTGGGTCTGGGCCGACGTCACGCCGGACGGGCCGGCCCCGTCGGCGCTCGAGCTCCTGACGAAGGCGCGCGAGCTCGGTGACGACGTGGCCGCGGTCGCCCTCGGTCCGGGGGCGACGGCCTCCGCCGACGCACTCGGTAGCCACGGGGCCACGAAGGTGTTCGCCTCCGACGACGAGATCTTCGCGAACCACCTCGCCCAACCGGCCGTCCAGGCGATCGCCGGCCTCGTCGAGGAGCACTCCCCGGACCTGATCCTGTTCCCCGCCTCCTACGACGCACGCGACGTTGCCGGGCGCCTGCACGCCCGCATCGGCTCGACCCTGATGGCCAACGCCACCGACGTGCTCGGGCCCGACAAGGCGCGCACGGAGATCCTCGGCGGGACCAAGGTCGTCGACGTCCAGCTGAAAGGGCCGACGCCGAGGCTCGTGATCGTCCGCCCGCAGTCCTTCGCGGCCGAGCCGTCCGGCGGCACCGCCGAGGTCGTGGACGTGAAGGTGGATATCCCAGACGAGCTCACGACCGCCGAGCGGACCGAACGGCATGAGGAGGCCGCGAGCGGACCGCGCCTCGAAAGTGCGAAGGTCGTCGTCGCCGGCGGGCGAGGGCTCGGCGGTCCCGACGCCTTCGAGCAGCTCGAGAAGCTCGCCGCCGCGATCGGCAACGCGGCGGTGGGCGCCTCGCGCGCGGCCGTCGACGCCGGCTGGGTGCCGTACAGCTACCAGATCGGACAGACCGGCAAGACCGTGAAGCCCGAGGTCTACATCTGCGCCGGGATCAGTGGCGCGCTGCAGCACCTGGTGGGCATGAAGAGCGCGAAGCGGATCGTGGCGATCACGAAGGACGCCGACGCGCCGATCCTGAAGATCGCGGACCTGGGCGTGGTGGGCGACCTGTTCCAGGTCGTCCCGGCCCTCACCGAGGAGATCGAGAAGCGACGGACGGGCTCGTAGCCGCCGCGGCCCTCGCGGCCGTCGTCGTCGTGGCGGTCCTGTTGTTCGTGCGGCGGGTCCGGCCGCGCGTGGCACTCGTCGCGAACGCCCGTCCGACTGGACGCGGTGCTCCCACCCCCGACCGAGTCACCCGCGAGCTCACCCACGTCTTCCTCCAGAAGAAGCTGCTCCAGAAGCTCGGCCCCGGGCTGATGCACGCGTTCATCTTCTGGGGCTTCATCGTCCTGCTCCCGACGATCGCCGAAGCCGCGGTGGCGATCGTCCACAAGGACTCGTCGCTCCCGCTGCTCGGCGCCGCGTCCTGGTTCGCGTTCGCCTCCGACGTCTTCGCGGCATTGGTTGTCGTCGGCGTCGCGATGGCGTTCTTCATCCGCAAGGTTCTGAAGCCCGACCGATTCCGCGGGAGCCACATGGGTGAGGCAGACCGGATCCTGCTCCTGATCCTTGCGATCGTCGTGACGTTCCTCGTCTGGAACGCCTCGCGGATCGCGCTCGGGATCGCCGAGGTCCCGGACTCGCGGCCGGTCGCGAACCTCCTGTCAGGTCTGTTCGGCTCCGGGGGCGGTACCGAGGCCGCCGAGCGGGTCCTCGTGTGGGCGCACCTCCTCGTGATCCTCGGCTTCCTCGTGTTCCTGCCCGGCTCGAAGCACCTCCACATCGCGACCGCGCCCGCGAACGTCTGGCTCGCCAAGGACGGCCCGACCGGCCGCCTCGAGCCGAACCGGATCGACCTCGAGGCGCCCGAGGAGGACATCCGCTTCGGCGTCGCCACGCAGAAGGACCTGTCGAAGAAGCAGATGCTCGACCTCTTCTCGTGCACCGAGTGCGGCCGATGCCAGGAGGCCTGCCCGGCGTGGGCGACCGGTAAGCCGCTCTCGCCTAAGCTGCTGATCATGGACCTCCGCGACCGCGTGGTCGCCGAGGCCGCCGGCGAGGTCGAGCTGCAGCCGCTCGTTCCGAACGCGGTGATCGATCAGGTCGTGTGGGACTGCGTGACGTGCGGCGCATGCGTGCGCGAGTGCCCGGTCGACATCGAGCACATCGACACGATCGTCGACCTTCGCCGGAACCTCGTGATGGCTGAGTCGCGGTTCCCACAGGAGGCCTCGCCCATGCTCCGCGGCGTCGAGAACCAGGAGAACCCGTGGGGGCAGCCGGCGTCCGCACGCCTCGACTGGGCGAAGGACCTCGAAGTGAGGGTGCTGCAGGAGGGCGACCCGGCGCCGGAGGTTCTCTTCTGGGTCGGGTGCGCCGGAGCGTTCGACGAGCGGGCACAGAAGACGACGCAGAGCATCGCGAGGCTGCTCACTGCCGCAGGCATCGACTCCGCGGTGCTCGGCCCTCGCGAAAAGTGCACGGGCGACCCAGCTCGCCGCATGGGCCACGAATACCTGTTCCAGATGCTCGCCGAGCAGAACGTCGAGACGCTGAACGGCGCCGGCGTGACGAAGATCGTCGCGAGCTGTGCGCACTGCTTCAACACACTCGCGAACGAGTACCCGGACTACGGCGGGACGTACGAGGTCGTGCACCACACGCAGCTGCTCTCCGAGCTGATCGCGGCCGGGCGACTCCAGCCCCGCACTGGCGACGGCAAGATCACCTATCACGACGCGTGCTACCTCGGTCGCCACAACGGCGAGTTCGACGCGCCCCGCGACGTGATCGGTGGCGACATCGAGGAGATGCCCCGCAACCGGGAGCGGTCCTTCTGCTGCGGCGCGGGTGGCGCCCGGATGTGGATGGAGGAGGAGTCACCTCGAATCAACGACACCCGGTTCGAGGAGGCGGTGGAAACGGGCGCTGAAACCGTCGCGACCGCGTGTCCCTACTGCCTCGTCATGCTCGACGACGCCGCGAAGGGCAAGGGATCGGACCTTCGGGTGGCCGACGCTGCAACGCTCCTGGCTGAGTCCACATTGCCCTCTTAGGCTCTGCCGATGGCGGATCTTCCACCTGAGGACGGGCCCGACGAGATCCGGATCGGTCCGATCGGTCCGATCCCCACCATCGACGAGGACGATCCGAGGTTCGTTGAAGAACGAGCCGCCCAGTCAGCCGCGAACAGGAAGGCCCGGGCACTCCACTCGGCTGATGAGCTCCTGGAGGGCATCCGTGATGCAGACTGGCGGGTCCGTCACGGGTGTGTGCCCCGCCTGGTCGCGCGATGGAAGGACGATCCGCGAACCCTCGATGCGATACTCCAAACCGCTGGCAGCGACGAGAGTTGGCAGGTGCGCGACGCGGCCGTCATGAGGATGACCGAGTTCGAGCCGCAAGCCGTCGAAACCACTCTTCGGATCTGCTTGGAGGATGAACACGAGGACGTGCGCTGGTCAGCTCGATTCATCCTCTTTCAACTCGGGCTCACCGACGATCCGCCGCCCGGTCTTGACTGATCGTAGGCGGCTGGCGATTTGCGTTGGAAGGCTGGGGGGGGCGGCAGATCGGCGGGGGCGCGTCATGCTCTCAAGGGCATCCACCTGACATCTCGGGTTCGTCCGGTGATGGGCGCTCCCGGCCTTCATCGATCATCGATGCATCGACGTGCTCCAGTCGATTCCAGTGGCTGCGCCATTCGTCTATCCACTCGGGATCAGCGGCTCCGACGAGCGAATTGATCCAGGTCTCGACGGCATCGACCATCCTGCCGAACGCGAGGTTGTGCTCGTCTTCCGCCGACATCGGCTCGCCTACGTGAATGCCTTCAGTCCCGTGAGCTGTTCCCCGATCACCAGGGTGTGAACCTCCTCGGTCCCTTCGTAGGTGATCACGGACTCGAGGTTCGTCATGTGGCGCATGATCGGGTACTCGAGCGTGATGCCGTTGGCGCCAAGGATCCCGCGTGAGGTTCGCGCGATCTCGAGGGCCTCGCGCGTGTTGTTGAGCTTCCCGACGCTCACCTGCTCCGGCTTCAGGCCCTTCTCGTCTTTCAACCTCCCGAGGTGGTACGCGAGCAGCGTTCCCTTGTAGAGCTCGAGCGCCATGTCCGTGAGCTTCTTCTGCGTGAGCTGGAACGAGCCGATCGGCTTGTCGAACTGCTCGCGCGTCTTCGAGTACTCCAGCGCCGTCTCGAAGCACGAGCGCGCCGCGCCCATCACGCCCCACACGATCCCGTAGCGGGCCTCGTTCAGGCAGGACAGCGGCCCGCGGAGCCCCTGCACCTCCGGCAGCATCGCGTCGGCCGGCAGCCGTACACCGTCCATCACGAGCTCCGACGTGACCGATGCGCGGAGCGACAGCTTCTTGTGGATGTCGTTGGCCGTGAAGCCCGGCGAGTCGGCCGGCACGATGAAGCCGCGGACCCCGTCGTCGGTCTGCGCCCACACGATCGCGATGTCGGAGCAGCCGCCGTTCGTGATCCACATCTTCGTGCCGTTCAGGATCCAGTCGTCGCCGTCCTTCTTCGCGGAGGTACGCATCGAGCCCGGGTCGCTCCCCGAATCCGGCTCCGAGAGTCCGAAGCACGCGATCGCCTCACCGCTCGCCATCTTCGGAAGCCACTCGGCCTTCTGCTCGTCGCTCCCGAACGCGTGGATCGCGTGGCCGCACAGAGCGCTCTGCACCGAGACGAACGACCGCAGACCGCTGTCGCCGGCCTCGATCTCGAGCTCCACGAGCCCGTAGGCGACCGAGTTCAGCCCCAGCGTCCACTCGGTGTCGAGCTGCATCAGGAAGAAGCCGAGCTCCCCCAGCTCCTTCGCGAGCTCGCGGGCCGGGAACTCGCCCTTCTCGTACCAATCCTCGACCTCGGGCAGGATCCGGCGCTGCACCCACTCGCGGGCGACGCTGCGGATCTGCTTCTCCTCGTCGGAGAGGAGGTGATCGATGTCGATCAGATCGGTCGGCTGCAGGTCGGACGGGCTCACACCTTCGAACGTACCACCGGAGCCGAGGGCCACCGCGGCTACCCCGACGGTTTCGCCCAGACCGACACGTGGGAGCGGCTCTCGCTCGTGAAGGCCTCCTTCGTCCATCCTGTCCAACGTTCGCGCAGCTGCATCCCGGCGAGCTGCGCCATCAGGTCGAGCTCGGAGGGCCAGACGTAGCGGAACGGCATCGAGAAGTGCTCGGCGCGACCCTCCTGGATCCAGAAGTGATGGGAGATCAGCCCCTGCCTGGCGACGTCGTACTCGTCGATCCCCCAGCGATCCTCCCCGCCGTGGAAGACGTGCCCGCTCTCGCCGGGCGGGAGCCGCCGAAGCTCCTGTACGCCGACCTCGATCACGAACGTGCCGCCGGGCTCCAGGTGCCCCGCCGCGTTGCGGAAGCACGTGACCTGCGCTTCCTGCGTCGTCAGGTTCCCGATCGTGTTGTAGACGAGATAGACGAGCGAGAACGAGCCATCCACCCGGGTCGTCGCGAAGTCGCCGATCGTCACAGCGATGCCGTCGCCGCCCGGCTTCGCGCGCAGCCTCTCGACCATCGCCGCCGACATGTCGATGCCGTGCACCGACACGCCGCGTTCCGCGAGTGGAAGGGCGATCCGCCCGGTTCCGATCGCGGATTCCAGGGCGGCCCCGCTGCCGGCGAGCTCCGCCAGGAAGTTGACGGCCGGCTCCACGACCGCAGGGTCGAACCTCTCCGCGGAATCCTCGTCGTACGTCGCGGCGACCGACTCGTCGAAATACCCGTCAGCGTCCACGGCCGGAATCTACTGCGCGCCTCGGGCTGAAGATCCGCGGCGATCGGCCTCACGCGACCGGGCTGGTGACCCCCTGGCCATTCACGGGATCGGCGGACGCGGCGGACCCGGCGGAGTCGCTCTCGATCCCGAAGGCCTTCGGACTCCTGAGGTCCACCCAGACCTCGTCGCCTTCCTTGGCACCGCCGAGCTCGTCGTGCGGGACGTGCGCGACCAGCGTCTCGCCACCGGACAGCTTGATCGAGAGTCGCGCGAGCCATCCCAGGGTCGCCATCCGCTCGATCCTCCCTCGGACGCCGGTCTCCTCCTCGGTGACCCGGACGTCGTGAGGACGGACGTAAGCCGCCACGGCCGCTCCCTCTTCCAGATGATCCGCGCCCGGCACCTGGAACGTTCCGAGGTGGACATGTCCGTGCACGACGTGACCGTGGAGCACGTTCGCGGCCCCGACGAACCCCGCCACGAACGCCGTCGCGGGATCGTTGTAGACGTCGGCCGGCGCGCCCGCTTGCTCGACGCGCCCCTCGTGCATCACGACGACCTGGTTCGCGAGCTCGAGCGCCTCCTCCTGGTCGTGCGTGACCAGCAGGCTCGTCACGCCCAGCTCGCGGTGCAGCTCATCGAGCCAGCGGCGGAGGTCCTGCCGGACCTTCGCGTCGAGCGCACCGAACGGCTCGTCCAGAAGCAGCACCCGCGGCCGCGGCGCCAGGGCCCGCGCCAGCGCGATCCGCTGTCGCTGCCCGCCCGACAGCTGATCCGGGTAGCGATGCGCGAAATGGGTCATCTGCACGAGCTCCAAAAGCTCCTTCACCCGCGCGTCGCGGGATGCCTTCTCCTCCTTGCGGACGCGGAGGCCGAAGGCGACATTGTCGGCGACGTTCATGTGACGGAACAGGGCGTAGTGCTGGAAGACGAAGCCAACCGCACGCTCCTGCACGCTCTTCGCGGTGAGCTCGTCATCACCCATCCAGATGCGTCCCGCGGTGGGCTGCTCCAAGCCCGCGATCATCCGGAGGACGGTGCTCTTGCCGGAGCCGGACGGCCCGAGGAGCGCTGTGATCGAGCCGGCCGCGGCCGTGAAGGTGACGTCCTGGACGGCCTCGAAGCTCCCGAAGTGCTTCGTGAGGCCCTCGACCTTGATCGGCATGCTCATGCGTTGCTCCTCGCCTTCTCGTTTCGCCGGTGCAACCACTCGATCGCCACCAGCACCAGGATGGATGTGAGCGCGAGCACGAGGGCGACGACGTGCGCCTGAGCGACGAGCCGCTCCTCGAGCGCGGTGAAGATGTAGATCGTCGCCGTCTCGGTGAGCCCGGCGATCGTCCCGCTCACGATCAACACGGCACCGATCTCGCCGATCGCCCGCGCGGTGGTGAGCGCGATCCCGTACAGGAGCGCCCACCGGATGTTGGGGAGCGTGACCATGCGGAACGTCTGCCAGATCGACGCGCCGAGCGTCCGAGCCGCGTCCTCTTCGTCCAGGCCGAACTCCTCCAGCACGGGGACGACCTCACGGATCGTGAACGGGATGCAGATGAAGGTCGTGACGAGGATCATCGATGGCAGCGCGAACAGGACCTGGATCCCCCGCGCCATGAAGAAGTCGGTGAGCCATCCGCCGGTGCCGAACAACAGGACCGCGGCCAGCCCGACGGTCACGGGCGAGAGCGCGAAGGGCAGGTCCACGACGGCGTTCAGGAACGAGCGGCCGATGAACCGTTGCCGCACCAGGACCCAGGCGACCACGAGGCCGAAGAACGTGGTGACGACGATCGTGATCAACGTGATGATCGCCGTCAGTAGGAACGCGTGCGTGACCTCCGGACGGGAGAGCGTGTCGCCGACGATCGAGAGCCCTGGCTCGAACGCGCGGACGACGATCCCGATCAGCGGCAGGAGCAGCAACAGCGCGACGTAGGCGATCGCCGCCGCCGCGAGCGCGCCGCGCGCGAGGCGTCGGCGACCGCCGGGTGCTCCCGCGGAAGGCACGGTGGAGGTTGAGGAGGGGGCGCTCACGCCTCCGCCCTCCTCGCGAGCAGCCTGGCGGTCACCAGCACGAGCACGAACGAGATCGCGAACATCAACGTCGCGATCGACGCGGCCTCCGCGGGCCGGAACTGGTTCGCCAGCTGGAAGATGAAGACCGGAGCCGTCAAGGTCTTGCCGGCCAGGTTGCCGGAGATCAGCACGACGCTCCCGAACTCACCGATGCACCGGGCGAACGTCAGCAACCCTCCCCCGACGATCGCCGGTCGGATCGCCGGGAACACGACCTTCCGGAACGAGAACCAGGCGCCGGCCCCCAGTGTCGAGGCCGCCTCCTCCTCGGCAGGATCCAGCTCCAAGAGGACCGGCTGGACCTGCCGGACCACGAGAGGAAGCGTCACGACGCAGAGCGCCAGCAGGATCCCGATCGAGGTGAAGGCGACCCGGAGCCCCACGCCCTCCAGTGCCTGGCCGATCGGCGAGTTCGGTCCGTAAAGCGTCAGCAGCATCAGGCCGGTCACGAGCGTGGGGATCGCCATCGGGAGGTCGACGACGGCCGACAGCACCCGGCGTCCCGGGAATCGGTAGCGGACGAGCACCCACGCCAGGAGGGTGCCCATCACCGCGTTGATCAGGGTCGCCACCGCGGAGGTGAGCAATGTGAGCCGGATCGCCGGCCACGCGCCGGGCACCGCGAGCGCCGTCCGGAACGACGTCAGTCCGTCGCCGAACCCCTTCGTGACGATCGCCGCGATCGGCACGAGCACCATCGCCCCGAGGTAGATCAGGGCGGCGCCGCGCAGGCCGAGATGCCGCAGCGCGGCCCCGGTGCGATCCTTCGACCGCACCGGGACGCTGCGGATCCCAACGGTCTGCGCGGCGCCGCTCAACGCGTCAACCCGCGATCGCCTGGGTCGCGATGCCGGTGTCGCTGAACAGCTTGTCGTTCAGCGCGTCCCAGCCCCCGAACCCGTCGACGTCCCAGAGGTCCTCGATCGCCGGGAAGTCGCCGCCGCCCTTCTGCGCCTCGGCGAGATCGGTCGAGCGGTAGCCGGCGTCGGCGAAGATCTCCTTCACCTCGTCGGTGTGGAGGTACTCGACGAACGCCTCCGCGACTTCGCGGACGCAGTGCGCGTCGACGTTCTGGTCCACGATCGCGACCGGGTTCTCGATCAGCACGCTCGACGGCGGGTAGACGGCCTCGTCCTCCTTGCCGGCGGCCTGGGCCGTGAGCACCTCGTTCTCGTAGGTGATCGCGACGTCGCCGTTGCCGTCCTCGAAGTTCTGGATCGACTTGCGCGCGCTGCTGTCGAAGGCGATGACGTTGCCGAGCACCCCTTGCATCAGGGTGGTCGCGCCGGCCTCGTCGTTCTCACTCACGCCACCGAAGCCGCGGAGCGCAGCGCCCCAGGCCGAGACCAGGTTCCACCGCGCGCCGCCGCTGGACGCGGGGTCGGGCGTCAGGACCTCGACGCCGGGCGCCGCCAGGTCGTCCCAGTCCTCGATCCCGAGCGGGTTGCCGGGGCGGACGTCGAAGACGACGACGGAGGTCGTGACCATGCCGCCGTCGGCCTCCTGCGTCCAGTCGTGCGTGATGAGCCCGGCGTCGGCGATCTCGTCGACGTCCGGACCGAGGGACAGGGCGACGATGTCGGCCTGGTACCCCCCGACGACCCGGGACGCCTGCAACGTGGACGCGTCGTAGGACTCCTGGAAGATCACCTCTTGGCCGTCGTGCTCGTCCTTCCAGTCGGACTTGAAGGCCGAGATGATCTTGCCGTACGCCTCGCGCGGCGTGCTGTACGCGGCGAAGCTGATCGTCGGCTGCTCGGGCAGGCCGTTGCATTCCGCGGCGGCCCCGGCCGGGTCGTTCCCGCAAGCGGCGAGCACCGAGAGCGAGAGGACCGGAGCGAGGGCGAGTGCGGCCCATCGGGTGAGCGTGCAGCGGAACGTCATCGAGGCTCCCTTCGATCGAACCGGGGACAGGAGACGCCCACCGGTTGCTGTGGGTCGGTCTCCGGTGGTCCGGTCAACCGAAAGGACTTCGCCCGCGTCGCGGGCGGTACGTGCCACGCATGGATACCGCCCGGGGAGGGGTGGTGTCAATCATCTGCGACCAGGAAGCACGACTCGTCACGATTCCGTCACAACCCGTCCGACGGTCGCGTTCTAGGATGCGAGCCGTGACCGACGACGAGACATCGCAGCCCACCACCCACGACGAGCCGATCGACGGCGATGAGCTGACGGACGAGGAGCGCCGGGTCCTCGCGAACGTCGCGGGCATCCTGCGCAAGATCAAGTACGGCACGGTGGTCCTCGTCGTCCAGGACGGCAAGGTCGTGCAGATCGAGATGGCGGAGAAGTTCCGACTCCGATGAGCCGAGCCGCGACCCGAACCCGGGACCAGCCCGCCGGCGCTCCGGCCGCTTCGACGATCTCGGTGCGCGATCTCGGGATGACGCGGACACGGCCGTCCGGCGAGCAGGTGCCTGCGTTCGAGGGCCTCACGTTCGACATCGCACGCGGAGAGTTCGTCACCCTCATCGGGCCGAGTGGCTCGGGAAAGACCTCGACGCTCGGGGTGATCGCGGGGCTGGAGCGGCCGACCCACGGCGAGGTGCTCGTCGACGGCCGGCCCGTCACCGGCCCGGGCCCCGATCGAGCGCTGCTCTTCCAAGAGCCGGCGCTGTTCCCGTGGCTCTCGGTGCGGGGGAACATAGAGCTCGCGCTGCGCCTCGCGAACGTCCCGCCCGGCGAGCGTCAGGAGCGAGCCGGGACGTGGCTGGCCCGGGTGGAGGTCGACCGGTCGACCGATCGGCAGCCCCACGAGCTCTCGGCCGGGATGCGCCAGCGGGTCGCCCTGGCGCGGGCGCTCGCGTGCGATCCACCCATCCTGTTGGGTGACGAGCCCTTCGGGGCCCTCGACGCGCTCGCCCGCGAGCGGCTCCAGGACATCGTGCAGCGCGAGCGCATGGAGCGAGCCGGCCGCACGACGTTCCTCTTCGCCACGCACAACGCCCGCGAAGCCGTGCTCCTCGCCGATCGCGTGCTCGTGATGTCGGCAGCGCCCGGTCGATTGCTCGAGGAGTTCCGGATCGACGCCCACCGGCCGCGGACGCTCGACGACGTCCTGGTCGCCCGCGTGGTGTCCGAGATCCACGACCTCTTGATCGGCCAGCTCGAGGAGAGCTCGTCGTGAAGCGGTGGACGAGCGAGCTGGGGCCGCCGCTCCTCGGTATCGCGGTGCTCGTGTTTGTCTGGGCGATCGTCGCGGCCGCCACCGATACGAGATCGCTCCCGGGACCGGTGGAGGTCTGGACCTCGTTGCGGGGCGGGTTCACCGACGGCGGGTTCATGGAAGCGACGCTGAAGACCCTGATCCGGCTGGCGTTCTCCTTCGCGGCGGCGCTCGTGATCGGGACGGCGCTCGGGCTGTTCCTGTCGGCGTTCGAGCTCGCCCGGCGGAGCATCCGCCCGCTCGTCGTCGCCCTCCAGATCACCCCGTTCGTCGCCTGGGTCCCGCTCGCGGTGATCTGGTTCGGCGTCACGGAGCGTGCCGTCGTCTTCGTAGCCATCGCGGGCTCCTTCCCGGCGGTTGCCCTCGCCACCCTCCAAGGGATCCGGCAGGTCCCGCCGCTCTACGTGCGAGCGGGCCGGACACTCGGCGCGGCGGGTTGGGACCTGCAGCGCAGCATCGTGTTCCCGGCGGCGCTGCCCGCCTACATGGTCGGAGTGCAGCAAGCGTGGGGATTCGCGTGGAAGGCGTTGATGGCGGGAGAGCTGATCGTGCAGGCCAGCGGCGCGAGCGGTCTGGGACATCTCCTCGATCGCTCCGAGGACGTGGCCGCGATCCTGGCGATCGTGGCGGTGATCGCCGTGATCGGCGTCGCGGTCGAGTACCTCATCGTCGGAACGATCGACCGCCGCATCCGGGCGAAGCGCGGCCTCCTCGAGGCCGCGTAGCCCTCAGACGCCGCCGACGGTCTCCAGACCGAACCGCTCGATCTCGGCATCGATGTCGAGCGCGCGCATCCGAGCGCGACCGTCCTCGATCTCGGACGTCTGCAGCTCCTTCGGGACGATCCAGCAGACCTCGAACTCGAGGCCGTCGGGATCGCGGCCGTAGAGCGCCTTCGTCGTGCTGTGATCGGTGGCGCCGGTGAGCGCTCCGGCTTCCGACAGCTTCCCCGCGATCTCCCGGAGATCGGCGAGCGTCTGGACCTCCCAGGCGATGTGGTACAGACCGACGGTCGCGCGACCGGCCTGGGACGGGCCCGCCTCGGCGCCGATCGTGAAGAGACCGAGATCGTGGTCGTTGTCGGAGTCGGGAGCCTGGAGGAACTTGGCCCCCGGCATCTCCATCACGACCCGGAAGCCGAACACGTCCTGGTAGAACTCGAAGGTCTTCTCGGCGTCCCGGACATACAGGACGGCGTGGTTCATCCGCTTGATCGCCATCGGTCACACCTTTTCGGTCGGTGGGCACGGATCGCGCCCGTCACCACGCTACAACCGACGGCTATTCCCGGGCCGCGCCGAGCTTCGGACGGCCCATCTTCACCCGGTAGCTCTCGTTGAACGCGAACAGGTACCTGTCCTGGCGGGGATACACGCCGGTCGTGAACGCGCGCGACCCCACGCCGATCTGCGCTCGCTCGCACACGTCCCAGTCCTGCTTCGAGATCAGGTCCCAGAGCTCGACGACCGGCTCCGGCTTGAACACGGCGGGATCGGCGATCGTCTCCGGCCGGAAGAGGTACTCCGAGACGACCGTGGTGTGCCCCGGCCCCTTCGGATAGCCGATGTAGTACATGACGCAATCCGGGTGGATGTTGAGGAGCAAGTTCGGGAACTGGTACGCCCCGTAGTAGCGGGTCATGTCCTCGTCGAGGAGACCGGGGAGCGGCGGGAGCTCGGAGCGGCCCGTCATCGTGAAGGACTTCGCGCCGTCCATCATCTCGTTGCCACCGTCTCGGGTCTCGCCGTCCCACACCTCGCCGAAGCGGAACAGGGGAACCACCTGCACCAGCTCGGGATGGACGACCGGACAGTGGAGGCACTCGTTGTAGTTCTCGACGATGATCTTCCAGTTCGCCTCGACCTCGTACACGATCCGCGCGCCGATCCGGAGGTCCTCCATGCCGAAGCGATCGAACACCGTCACGCTCTCGACGCCGTCGTTCAGCGATTCGAGGAGCGGTCGCGGCTCCCGAGCGAGGCTCGCGAACAGGAACCCGGCGTACGTGTCGACCGGGAAGCTGTGGAGCGGGTACTGCCCGCGGTCGAAGTGCTCGTCCTCCCGCACGTTCGGCGTGCCGATCAGCCGCCCGTCCAGGTCGTAGGTCCAGGAGTGGTAGGGGCAGACGAACGCCTTCCGCACGTTGCCCGACGCAGGCTCGTCATCGAGGAACTTCGTCCCCCGGTGCGAGCACACGTTGTAGAACCCGTGGAGCTCGCCCTGCGCGTTCCTCGTGATGAAGATCGACTCCCCGACGAGGTCCCTGACCAGGTAGTCGCCCGGGTTCGCGACCTCCTCGGCGCGGCCGATGCAGACCCAGTCGCCGAACCAGATCCGCTCGCGCTCCTCTTCCCAGACCTCGGGGCTCGTGTAGTCGCTGCCGCTCAGCGTGGGGCGCGGCTTCCACCGCCCCTCACGCTCTCTGATCGTCTCCTGCTCGAGCATCTGCGTCCTCCGTGGGTGGAGGGGAAAGGATAGGCGACGGACGTCCCTCGTCGGCGGATAGGCTCCGCCGATGTCCGAGCCGATCGTCCAGGCGACGCCCGAGCGGGTCCCGGCCCTGGCTGAGCTCATCGGTCGCTCCTTCACCGACGATCCGATGCTCGTGTGGCCGTTCGGGGCCGACAGGACGGATCTGGTCACGGACTTCTTCCGCGCGTTCGACGAGCAGATCGCGGCGCATGGATGGCTGTGGGAGGCCGGCGCCGGGCTCGGAGTCGCCGCCTGGATCCCTCCCGGGAGCGACCAGATCATGATGGATATCGACCGGTCGATGCGCTCGACGCTCGCCAACGCGGAAGCTCGCCACGAGGAGATGTGGGAATGGATCGCGAAGAACTTCCCGGAGGAGCCGTTCTGGTACCTGGATCACATCGCGGTGGACAACGCGCATCGGGGCTCGGGCCTGGGAGCGGCGCTGATCCGCCTCGGGCTGGACTTCGCCGATCGAGACGGTGTGGCAGCGTTCCTCGAGACCGGACGGCCCGGCAACGTGGCCTACTATGAGCGTCGAGGCTTCCGCACGGTCTCGGACGGCGACGCGCCGGGCGGCGGCCCGCACATCTGGTTCATGCGCTACGACCCCCGACCGAGCGTCCCAGGGTCCTGACCTCCCGCGATAGGTTCGTAGCCACGGCTCGTGTGATCGATGAGGGGAGGACGCGACATGGGCAACGTGGTGATCGACATGAGCATGTCACTGGACGGCTACATCGCAGCGCCGAACGACACTCCGGAGCAGGGTCTCGGCGAGGACGGGATGCGGCTGCACAACTGGATGTTCGACGACGCGACGGTCTTCGAGCGCGTCTACGGCGACCTGACCGAGAACACCGGCGCCGTGATCATGGGCCGCCGGTCGTACGACAACTCGATCGAGGCGTGGGGTGGCAAGGGTCCCCTGGGAGAGGTCCCGTGCTTCGTCGTCACGCACAGACCCATCGAGGGCGCCGACCCGCTGTTCACGTTCGTCACCGACGGGATCGAGAGTGCGCTCGCGAAGGCTCAGGAGGCCGCGGGGGACAAGCGGATCGGCCTCATGGGCGCGAACCTCGACCAGCAGTTCCTAGCCGCGGGGCTCGTGAACGAGATCAGGATCCATCTGCTCGATGTCCTGCTCGGCGGCGGTCGTCGGTTGTTCGACGAACTCCCCAAGCGGACCGAGCTGGAACTGACGGGGGTCAGCCAGACGGGGGGTGTGACGCATCTCGAGTACCGCGTTGCCGGGTAGCGCTCCCACCGACTGACGGGGTCATCTCCGAGAACGCCTGCCTTGTAGGTGGCTGCTACACGTTCGACACGCAGAGCAGCCTGGCCATGCCCCTACACCTCGACGATCGCTCGCGACGGCGTACGCCGCGAGCGAGATCGAGGACGACGTTCACCTGCACTGCAACAACGGTATCGACGACGTGCTCTCAGTCGAGACGAAGGATCGTCTCCTCGATCTCCTCTCCGCGACCGCGGGCGAAGCCGCGATCGACGCCGATGCGTCGGACCCGGCCTTCTCGAGAACCCGCAGCGATGCGGCATTGTCCGCGGCTGCGCGGGCGAACAATGGGCGATCAGTGGTCACGGAGAGGAAGCTCTGGAGCGCGGCACTGGCGATACCTCTGCCCCCGAGCGCCCGATCGATCCAATAGGTCACCTCGGTCCGATCGTCGATGATGAAGGAGCCGATCGTCCCGGCGATCGTTCCGTAGGCCTCGATGACGCGCTGCACGGCGTTCGGGTCATCACGCACGCGCGACATGTGAACAAGGAAGGCGTGACGATCGGCCGGGTCCTCGGGAGTGAAGGCGGCCATCCGGACCGATTCTGGATCCTTCCTCTGCTCATAGATCGCATCGAGATCGGCGTCCACGAGCGGTCGTAGCGAGACGTGCGTCCGGCGATGGTAGCTGCAGTGGTGAGCGCCAGGATTCCGACATCGATCGAGCCGCCCAACGCTTCATCTCTCCAACATCGGACACGCACGGCGATGAGGAGAGGGAAGGGACAGTGATCTCGCGTGAGCGAGGGTTAGCTCTCCGGAACGCTGAGGCTGTCGGCGAAGCGGCTGACTTCCTCCGTGTGCTCCTGGTAGTGGTCGAAGGTCTCCTCCTTGAACCAGGAAGCTGCCTCGTCGGTGACCTCGGGCAGCGCCCGCAACGCCTCCCGCGCAGCCTCCCGATCGGCGAGGGCGCGCGACATCGCCTCCTGGTAGAGCATGGACTTCGACTCCGCGGCCCAGAGCTGGTTCTTGCCCTGCCAGACCTCATCGGGATCCTCTTCGCCGGGGCTCCCGGAGTCGAGGATCATCGCCAGCTTCTCGGCAGCGACGCCGGCCCACCTCCCGTTGTGGAACACCAGGTCGTTCACCGACCAGCCCGGAACCACGCCTTCCTCCCCGCGCCGGTGCTCGGGCACGCGGTTCACCTCCGCGACGAACTCGGCCCACGCGGTCTCTTCGGCCTGCAGCAGCTCCTCGGCCGACGGCATCAGCGTGTCCTCGGGAAGCCGAGATCGACGGCGGACGTCGCGGGATCTGGCCATCGCGCCGTGACGACCTTGCCGCGCGTGTAGAACTGGATCCCCTCGGGCCCGTACATGTGATTGTCGCCGAACAACGAGCTCTTCCACCCGCCGAAGGAGTAATACGCGACCGGCACGGGGATCGGCACGTTCACGCCCACCATCCCGACGTTCACGTCGAACTGGAACTGGCGGACCGCGCCGCCGTCGCGGGTGAAGATCGCGACGCCGTTCCCGTACGGGTTGTCGTTGACCATCTTCAGCGCTTCGTCGTAGGTGTCCACGCGGACGACCGAGAGGACCGGGCCGAAGATCTCGTCGCGGTAGGCATCCATCTCCCCGGTCACGTGGTCGATGAGCGACACGCCGAGGAAGAAGCCGTCGCCGCCGTACCGCGAGTCTTCGCGACCGTCGCGGACGATCGTTGCCCCTTGCTCGGCGCTCGATTCGAGGTAACCCGCGACCTTGTCGCGATGCTCGCGCGTCACGAGCGGCCCCATCTCCGCCTCCGGATCGGTGCCCGGCCCGACCTTCACCTTGGGCAGGCGGTCGGCGATCTTTTCGACGAGGTCGTCGGCGATCCCACCGACGGCCACGATCGCCGAGATCGCCATGCAGCGCTCGCCGGCGCTGCCGTACCCGGCAGAGACGGCGGCATCGGCGGCCATGTCGAGATCGGCGTCGGGGAGGACGATCATGTGGTTCTTCGCGCCGCCGAGCGCCTGCACGCGCTTGCCGGCCTTCGTGCCGTGCTCGTAGATGTACTTCGCGATCGGCGTCGAGCCGACGAATGACACCGCCTGGATCGTCGGGTCGTCGAGGATCGCGTCCACGGCGACCTTGTCTCCGTGGACGACGTTGAAGACACCGTCGGGCACGCCGGCGTCCCGCAAGAGTTCCGCGAGCACGAGCGAGGCGCCGGGATCCTTCTCCGAGGGTTTCAGGACGAACGTGTTGCCGCACGCGATCGCGTTCGTGAGCATCCAGAGCGGCACCATCGCGGGGAAGTTGAACGGGGTGATGCCCGCGACGACGCCGAGCGGCTGTCGGATCGAGTACACGTCGACGCCGGTGGAGGCCTGCTCGGTGAAACCTCCCTTCAGCAGGTTCGGGATCCCGCACGCGAACTCCACGTTCTCGAGTCCGCGCTGCACCTCGCCCATCGCGTCCGAGAGCACCTTGCCGTGCTGGGCCGTGATCGCCGCCGCGAGCGCGGCCTTCCGGTCCTCGAGCAGCTCGCGGATCTGGAACATCACGTCGGATCGCTTCGAGAGCGACGTCGCGCGCCAGGCCGGGAACGCCTCGGCCGCGGCGGCGACCACCTGGCCGACCTCGTCGGCGGTCGCGAAGTCGACCTCGTGCGTCTGCTCCCCGGTCGCCGGGTTGAACACGGGGCCGGTGCGACCGGACTCTCCGGGCACGACCTTCCCGCCGATCCAGTGGCTGATCCGTTCCATCGCTAGCTCCTCTCGACCTCCCGCGGCCCCTCGGCCGTGACCAGCGGGCACCTGGGGTCCGGCGCGAGCGAGCCCAAGAGCTCGCCGAGCTGCTCGTGCGCCGGGTCCAGACAGACCCGCCAGGCGCGCTCGGCCGGGCCGGCCATCTCGCCCCGGATCCGGAAGTAGTAGATCTCCTCCAGCGGAACCTCGTCCTCGGTGTGCTCGTCGTGCTTGTGGGGTGGGAACGACGACCAGTTCCCGTCAGGTGTGAGGACCTCGACGGCGATCAGTCGCTCTGCTTCGAACGCATCGGCCGCCAGGAAGTTGTTGATCTGGCGGGTCGCGACGCCTCCGCCGCGGATCTCGACCCCGACCGCACGTGCGGGCACGTACGTAGGGGTGAGCGCCCGGGTCGCCGGTGCGTTCGGGAGCGCGAGCTCGCCCCCGCCCTCGGTTCGCACGACCATCTCCGTTCCCGACGGGAGATAGACGAAGTCCGAGACGCGTGAGAACACGTCCGTGCGGCCGTCGAGCTCGAACGTCTCGCTGCCGACCTCGATCGCGCACGATCCCGAGAGCGGGAGGGCCACCGCCTCGATGCCGTCGAGCACGATCCGGCGGCGGTCGTGCGGCGGAAGCGCGAGGACGCGGAGGCCGCTGAAGGACCACCCCGCGTCGGCGGGCGTGAGATGCACCGGCTCTCCGTCGACGGCGGCGGACCCCGCCGGGCGGAACAGGTCAGCGCGCACCGCGCGCTCCGCGGGTACGGTTCGAGACGTGCGCAGGTCCCGCATCGCCCCTGTGGTGCTGGCGGCCGTCGCCGCGGTGGCCGTCGTCGCCTCCGCGCGTCCGGTCGAACCCACGGTGCGGTTCACCGACGAGACGCCGCGCGACCTCCGGGTGGTGACGACCCGAGCCTGGGAACGGTTCGCGGCGGCCTTCCCGGGACGAAGGGGATGCCTGGGCGACGTGACGGTCGGCGTGGCGTGGCAGCTCCCGGACCGGGCGCGGTACGAGCCCGAGCCCGCCCTGGTCCTGATCCGCGCGCCCGGGACGGCGGGCAACCTCGAGGCGACGCTCCTCCACGAGTTCGCGCACCACGCGGAGCACCGCTGTCCGCCGAGCGACGCGTTCCGCCGTCGATTCGTGACGGCTGCCCACCTGCCCGCGGGCACCGCGTGGTTCGGCGGCGACGCTTGGGAGCGGATCCCCTCCGAGCGATTCGCGGAGGCTGCGGTCCACCACGCGCTCGGCGAGCCCCCACCGCACATCTTGATCACGGTCGACCCGGACGAGCTCCGGGCGGTCGCGGCGTGGGCGGCCGGCGACTGAGCTCGGATCACACATCGACGAGCAGTGCCTCCACCTGCGCCTCGTCGGGCATCTCGTCGGCACACGCCAGTCGGGCTGCGACGTGGGCTCCCGCCGCGTTCGCGAAGCGGATCGTTCTCGGCACGTCCCATCCCTCCAGCAAGCCGTGACACACGGCCGCGCCGAACGCGTCACCGGCGCCGAGACCGTTGACGACGCGGACCGGTACCGGGGGGAATCGGTCCACCGTCCCTGCCCACGACGCCAGCACCCCCTCGCCGCCCAGCTTCACGATCGCGAGGTCCGCGCCCAGGTCCCGGAGCTTGCCCGCGAGGGTCTCGGCATCGCCGTCGCCCACGGCGACCCGGCATTCCTCCACATTGCCCACCGCGACCGTGGCATGACCCAGGGCCCGCCGCTGCTGCTCGCTCGCTTCGTCCGGCGATGACCAGAACGCCGGGCGATAGTCCAGGTCGTGCACCGTGACCCCCGAGCGAGCCCGCGCCTCGAGCGCGGCGATCGTCGCCGACCGACTCGGCTCGCCGGAGAGACCGGTCCCCGTCGTCCAGAAGACCCGAGCCTCGCGGATCGCGTCGAGGTCCAGCTCATCGGGCGCGAGCTGCATGTCGGGAGCCGACGGCTCCCGGTAGAACAGGATCGAGGGCGACTCCGGAGGGAGCAGCTCGCAGAACACGATCGGCGTGTGCAGCTCGGCGTCGGTCCCGACGAACCGGTCATCGACCCCGAACCCCCGCAGGGCATCGCGGACGTAGTCGCCGAAGCCGTCGGCGCCGACCTTCGTGATCACGGCCGTCCGGTGGCCGTAGCGGGCGGCACCGACGGCGACGTTCGTCGGACTCCCGCCGAGCGACTTCGCGAACGTACGCACCTCGCTGAGCGGCACCCCACCCTGCTCGGGGTAGAGGTCCACCCCGACGCGCCCCATGGTGATGACGTCGTAGGCGCCGCCGGTCCCCACGTCAGCCCTCGGGCCTGCCCTCCTCGTCCGAGACGACGTCAGCCCGGCGCTCCACCACGACCGGCTCGGCAGCGACGGCCTTCACCTCTTGTTCCAACACGGCCACGGCTTCCCGCAGCTCGGCGTCGTCGCCGGCCTCTCGCTGAAGCTCGTGGGCGAGGTTCTCGAGTTCCGCGCCGCCCGCCATCATCTGCACGAGCTGCTCGAGCCCCAGGTCCGCCTTCGCGAAGTCCCCGTAGACCTGCCCTCGCCTGAGGATCACGAAGTGGTCGCCGACGGGATAGGCATGGTGTGGGTTATGCGTGATGAAGACGACCGCCACCCCACGTTGCTTCGCTCGGACGATGTAGCGGAGGACCACGCCGGCCTGCTTCACGCCGAGGGCAGCGGTCGGCTCGTCCAGGATCAGCACCCTGGCGCCGAAGTAGACGGCGCGTGCGATCGCGACCGACTGGCGCTCGCCACCCGAGAGCGTCCCGACGGGCTGCTCCGGATCGCGCACGTCGATGCCCATCTTCCCCATCTCGTCGCGCGTGATCTCCTTCGCCTTCTTCACGTCGAACCGACGGAACGGGCCCCATCCTTTCGTGGGCTCCGAACCCAGGAAGAAGTTCCTCCAGATCGACAGGAGCGGGATCATCGCGAGGTCCTGGTAGACGGTCGCGATCCCGCGTGCCAGGGCATCGCGAGGAGAGTGGAGATGGATCACCTCGCCGTCGCACAGATAGTCTCCCTCGCTCGGCTCGTAGACCCCCGAAAGGGTCTTGATGAGCGTGGACTTCCCGGCCCCGTTGTCCCCGAGGAGGCACGTCACCGTGCCCGGCCGCACGAGCATCGAGATGTCCTTGATCGCGATCACGCTGCCGAAGTACTTCGAGAGCCGTCTGGTCTCGAGCACGGCCTCGTCCGTTTGCGCGCTCACCGGGTCGCCGCCTTCCTCCTGATGTAGTTGTTGAAGATCACCGCGACCACCAGGACGCTGCCGAGCACCACCTGGTACCAGTCGCCGTCCACGCCGGTGATCACGATCCCCTGCTGCACCATCGCGAAGATCAACGCACCGAGCGCCGCGCCGACGACGGAGCCGTAGCCTCCGGTGAGGAGGCACCCGCCGACGACCGCCGCGATGATCGCCTCGAACTCCAGGCCGGTGCCCCGGAGGGCGTCCGCGCTGTTGACCTGGACGACCTGGAGCATCGCCACGAGGAACGCGGCCAGGGCCGTCGTCACGAAGAGCGCCAGCTTCACGCGGCTGACCGGAACACCGACGTTCCGCGCCGCGTCCACCGCGCCGCCGGTCCCGAAGATCCAGTTCCCCGTTCGTGTCCGGAGCAAGACCCAGGTCGCCAGCGCGACGAGGCCGACCCACCAGACGATCGTGATGGAGAACTTCGCTCCGAGGAGCTCGATCCTCGTGCCGAAGAGCGTCCCGGCGAGGTCGAACCCCGGGACTTCGTCGATGCCGCTCAGCTGCGTCCGGGAGGTCAGCGAGCGGGTGACCGCGATCGTGAGGCCCCGGAAGATGAAGAGCGTCCCGAGGGTGATGATGAACGAAGGGAGCTTCGTCACGTTCACGAGCAGCCCGTTGATCGATCCGGTCAACGCCGTGAGCAGGAGCGCGAATCCCACCGCCGGCCAGAGCGGCCAGCCGAATCCCCCGGCGTCCTCGGGCGAGATGAGGAGCATGATCGCCATCCCCGAGAAGCCCAGCAGCGATCCGATCGAGAGGTCGAACTCGCCGGCGATCATCAGGAGCGCGACCGCGATCGCGAGGATCCCGAGCGGGGCGGCTCGGTTCAGGATCGACGCGAGCGTCGTCATGCTCACGAAGTTGTTGTCGGCCGCGACGATCGCGAAGAAGACGTAGACGAGCACGACCCCGACGAGCGCGCCCAGTTCGGGACGCGCGAGGAGGCGCGATGCCGAACCGGTCGCACGGACCCTCTCGTCGGCCGCTTTCGGCGGCGCTTCCACTTCGGTGGCCATGCCTCCCCTCCTCGCCCTGCTCGGGGGTGAGCCTAGAACGGAGGGCCCTCGCGCGCGACCCGCGCGCGAGGGCCCGTCCGTCGGCTACCGCACGCCCTGCTCGGAGTAGTCCACGACGTCCAACGCCGTGTCCGCCGTGACGATCTGCGGACCGGTCAGGAGGACCCGATCCACACTGCCGAGCGGCAGCGCTCCCGTCTCCAGGTACTTCGTGAGGAACACGATCGGCAGGTACCCCTGCAGGTACTGCGCCTGGTCGATCGCGAACAGCATGTCGCCCGCGTCGATCGCCTCGAGGACCTCGGGCGAGAGGTCGAAGGTCGCGAACGCGATCTCCCCGAGCGTGCCGGCCTCCTGGAGCGCCGCGATCGTCGGCGCGGCCCCGGTCGGGCCGAGCGTCAGGATCCCGTCGATGTCCGGGTTGTTCTGCAAGGCCCCGGTCACCGTCTCGGTCGTGCTCGTCGGGTCGTCGAGGTCCACGGCGATGACCTCGCCCTGCACCCCGAGCCCCTCGAAGAACCCCTCACAGCGCAGGTCGAGGGCCGCGTTGCCGACCTCCTGGTTCAGGCAGATCGGGTTCTCGACGCCCTCCTCGGCGAACCGCTCCCCCGCGATCAGGCCGGCCTCGAACTCCGTCTGCCCGACGTGCAGGAGCACGCCGAGGTCGGCGAACGTGTCCGATCCCGAGTTCATCGTGATCACGGGGATGTCCGCGGCCACCGCAGCCTCGATCGACGGACCGAGCGCGTCGGCATCGGGCAGGCTCACGACGAGTCCGTCCGGCTGGGAGGCGACCGCCGCATCGATCAGCTGGGCCATCTCCACCATGTCGAACGTGCCGGGCGCCTGGTACTCGACCTCGACACCCATGTCCTCGGCCGCGGCGTCGACGCCGTTGGCCGCGACGGACCAGAACGGGTCCGACGCCTGCCCGTGCGTGACGACCACGAAGCGGAAGTCACGCTGCGTGACGCCCCCGTTCCCGTCGCCGCCCCCGTCGCCCTCTCCGTCGCCGTTCCCGGTACACGCCGCCGCGCCGAGCGCGAATACGAGCGCCAGCGCCGCCCATCTCTTCATCATCGAACCAACCCCCTCGTATCTGTCGCTGGGCGCGACGCTCGCGCCTCCACGGACTAGCCCTTCGTCGGCGCCCCCACCTCCTCCCAGGCCCCCTCCAGGAAGGAGAGGCTCCGCCTCGCGTTCCCGATGGGCCCCGATCCTTCCTCGGGCTCGTGATCGAGCACCTCGTCATGTTCGAGTACGTACCAACCGTCGTATCCGGACTCCTCGAGCGCGCGAACGACGCCCGCGACGTCGAGGTCCCCGTCGCCAAGGGGCCGGTACAGACCCTCCCGCACCGCGTCCAGATATCCGAGATCGCCTGCGGCGACCCGCGCGGCCACGGCCGCCGACACATCTTTCAGGTGGACATGGACCACGCGGTCGGCGGCCTCCCGAGCGAGCGCCAGTGGGTCGCCCGCCCCCACGATGACGTGACCGGTATCGAGGCACAGGCCCACGTCGGAGATCTCGAGCACTCGTTCCACATCTCCGGGGCCCTGCACCACGGTTCCGTGATGTGGGTGCACCGCCACTCGCAGGGCCCGTTCGCCGGCCGAGGCCACGACGCGGTCGATCCCCCGTCCGAGCGCGGCCCATCCCGCGGCGTCCAGCCGCGCAGCTGCCTCGTAGTCGTGCCCGCCGGACGATGCCGCGAGGACGAGCACGCCGCCGCCGAGCGAGGCGATCGTCTGCGCCGCGGCGTCGACCTTCGTGAGCTCGCGCTCCAGGGACGAGGGGTCGTGCAGGACCGCGGGGACGAACCCCGCCACGAGCGCGAGGCCGTTCGCGTCGAGGAGCGCTCGCTCCGAGCCGCGGGGGAGGAACCCCTCGGGACCGAGCTCCGTCGCCCGGAGTCCGACGGACCGCATCTCGGAGAGCACGCGTTCGGCAGCCATCTGGTGGCCCCACCCGGGCACCTCGCAGACCCCCCAGGTGATCGGTGCCCCCGCGACGCGCTCGGCCGGATCCGTCACGCCACCTCCTCCAGCCGGACCGGTCGGTGCTCTTCGCGCGAGCGGTCGCAGGCCACCGCGACCCGCATCGCCTCCAGCGCGTCCTCCGCGGTGCAGGGACTCGGGCGCCGGCCCGCCGCCACGTCCACGAACGCGTGCATCTCGGCACGATAGGCCTCGGCGAAACGCTGCTGGAAGTTCGCGTACGCGTCGGCCGGCGCGGGGCGTCCGCCCGACTCGATCGAACGGAGCGGGAGTCGATCGTCCCACCCCACCACCACGCTGTCGCCCGATCCGAGGAGCTCCATCCGGATGTCGTAGCCGAGCGGATCGTGTCGCGTGACCGAGAGGATCCCGAAGCTCCCCCCGGACAGCCGCAGGGCCACCACCCCGGTGTCGACGTCGCCGTACCGCTCGAACTGCGGGAAGTTCAGCACCGCGCCGTCGGCGTAGACCTCCACGGTCTCCTGCCCGGTGACGAAGCGGAGCGCGTCGAAGTCGTGGACGCTGAAGTCGCGGAAGATCCCGCCCGAGGCCGGGATGTAGTCCTCGTGGGGCGGCGCGGGGTCGTGGCCGGCCATCCGGACGACGTAGAGCGTGCCGATCGTCCCATCGGCGACGAGGTCGCGTGCGCTCGAGAACCCGGCGTCGAACCGTCGCTGGAACCCCATCTGGAGCTGGATCCCGGCCCGGCGCACGTGCTCGACGACCTCGGCGGTGCTGGCGAGGTCGGTCGTGATCGGCTTCTCGCAGAACGTCGGGAGCCCGGCGTCCGCGCACGCGTGGATCAGGTCGGCGTGGGCAGAGGACGCGGCCGCGATCACGACGGCATCGACCGAGGCGAGCAGGTCCTCGGTGGTGGCTACGGTGCCCGCGCCGGCGTCGGCCGCGACCTGCTCGGCTCGATCGGCGTCCACGTCGGTGAGCACGACCGAGTCCACGTCGGCGATCGACCCCAGCGTGACCGCGTGGGTCTGGCCCATGCGGCCGACCCCGATCACGCCGACGCGCATCCGGTTCCCGACGGTGCGTGGACGAGCGTGGAGCCGCCTCCTCTCACGTCTGGAACGTTCCAAGGTTCCGTGATCGTCCACAGAGTGGAACGTTCCAACGACGAGGCGTACGATAGGCGCCGCCCCGATGGGCTGTCAAACCGACGCCGCGACGAGAGGAGACCATGGAGACGATCCGCCTCACCACCGCCGGCGCCATCGTCCGGTACCTCATCGCCCAGCGGACCGAGATCGACGGGGACGAGGTGCCGCTGTTCCCCGGCGTGTTCGCGATCTTCGGTCACGGGAACGTCACGTGCCTGGGCGAGGCCCTCGAGGGCGTCCAGGACCAACTGCCCACGTGGCGCGGCCAGAACGAGCAGTCGATGGCCATGGCCGCGATCGCGTTCGCGAAGGCGAAGCGGCGGCGTCAGATCATGGTCGCCACGAGCTCGATCGGACCGGGGGCGTTGAACATGGTCACCGCGGCGGGCATCGCGCACGCGAACCGCCTCCCCGTGCTCCTGCTCTCCGGCGACACCTTCGCGAACCGTGTGCCGGACCCGGTGCTCCAGCAGGTGGAGCCGTTCGGCGATCCGAGCGTCACGGTGAACGACGCCTTCCGGCCGGTGACCCGCTACTGGGACCGGATCGCGCACCCGGCGCAGGTGCTCCAGTCCCTCCCCCAGGCTGTGGCGACGATGCTCGATCCCGCGGACTGCGGGCCGGCGTTCCTCGGACTGCCACAGGACGTGCAGGCGGAGGCGTTCGACTTCCCCGCCGCGTTCTTCGAGCCGCGGGTGCACCGGATCCGGCGGCCGGGACCCGACCCGGGAGAGCTGGCCGAGGCCGTGAAGGTCCTCCGGGGCGCCGAGCGACCGCTCCTGATCGCGGGTGGAGGCGTGCACTACTCCCTCGCGACCGAGGAGCTCGCTGCGTTCGCGGAGCGACACGGCCTGCCGGTCGTCGAGACGGTCGCGGGCAAGTCGTCGCTCCCGTGGGACCACCCGCTGTTCGCCGGCCCGATCGGGGTCACCGGGAGTTCATCCGCGAACGCCCTCGCGGCCGCGGCCGACGTGGTCCTCGCCGTGGGCACGCGCCTCCAGGACTTCACGACCGGCTCCTGGAGCGTCTTCGGCGACGAGCGGCTGCGGTTCATCGCGCTGAACGCCGCGCGCCACGACGTCGCGAAGCACCTCGCCGTTCCGCTCGTCGCCGACGCCCGGCGTGGCGTGCAGGAGCTCGACGCCGCGCTCGCCGACTGGCGTGCGCCGAGCGAATGGCGTGAGCGCGCGACCCGCGAGTACGCGGCCTGGAACGACACGCTGGACGAGGCCGCGGCCGCTCCCACGGCCAGCGGCCTCCCCTCGTACGCGGCGGTGATCCGCCGCGTGAACGAGCTCGCCGGGCCGGACGACTACGCGCTCGCTGCGGCCGGCGGTCTCCCGGGAGAGCTCAACAAGCACTGGCGATCGTTCGGCGTCGGCACGTTCGACTGCGAGTACGGCTTCAGCTGCATGGGCTACGAGATCGGCGGCGCGTGGGGCGCCGCGATGGCGGTGCCGGAACGCACCGTCCTGTCGTTCTGCGGGGACGGTTCCTACCTGATGTCGAGCGCCGACGTGTACGGGTCCGTACTCGCCGGCCAGAAGTTCATCCTGATCCTGTGCGACAACGAAGGGTACGCGGTGATCGACCGGCTCCAGGTGTTCACCGGAGGCGCCTCGTTCAACAACATGCTCGAGGGCGTTCGCGCGGAACGACCCGCTCGCGTGGACTTCGCGAAGCACGCGGAGTCGATGGGGGCCTGGACCGAGACGGTGGACGATCTCGACCGGCTCGACGGCGCGCTGCAGCGCGCTCGTGCGGCGGACCGCACCGCCGTGATCGTGATCCGGACCGATCCGCACGCGTGGACGGGCGGTGACGCCTGGTGGGACGTCGGGGTGCCCGAGGTTTCGGAGCGCGACGAGGTGCGCGTGGCCAAGGCCGCCCACGAGGCCGGTCGGAAGCACCAGAGGCCCGGGGTGTGAGCCCGCGGGCAGCCGCGGACGACGGCCGAGGCTCGAGACGCCGGCACCCGACGATCGTCGACGTCGCGGAACGAGCCGGCGTCTCGAAGTCCCTCGTGTCGCTCGTGCTTCGGGACGCACCGAACGTCAGCGACGAGAAGCGCGCGGCCGTGACGAAGGCCGCAGAAGAGATCGGGTACCGGCCGAACGCGGTCGCTCGGAGTCTCGTTCGCCGCCGGAGCAACCTGATCGGCGTGATGGTCTCGGACCTGCACAACCCCTACTTCACCGAGGTGATCGACGGGATCCAGGAGGCGGCGCGTGGTTCCGGCTACCACGCCCTGTTCAACACCGGTGGGCGCGCCGCCGTCGAGGAGGACGAGGCGTTGGACACCCTCCTGCAGCTCCGGACCGACGGGATCGTGATGGCCGGTCCGGTGCTCTCACCCCGTCGGATCGCCGCGGTGGCCGCGTCCGTCCCGGTCGTGGTGGTGGCGAAGCATTCCCGGTCACCGGCGCACGACTCGATCACGAACGACGATCGGATGGGCGCGCGGATCGCCGTCGATCATCTCGTCTCGCTCGGGCATCGGCGCATCGCGCACGTGGATGGGGGGAGGGGCGCCGGCTCCGCGCAGCGCCGCGCCGGGTTCCTCGACGCGATGGATCGGCACGGGTTGCGGTCGTCGGCGCGGATCGTGACCGGAGCGTTCACCGAGGAGGGCGGACGCGACGGGGTGACCACGTTGTTGGGCGACCGACGGGGCGTCACGGCCGTCTTCGTCGGCAACGACCTCGCCGCGGTGGGCGCCCTCGATGCGTTCGACGACCATGGCCTCCGTGTGCCCGCCGACATGTCGCTCGTGGGGTACGACAACATCGCGCTGGCCGGGCTGGGGCACATCGACCTCACCACGATCGACCAGCCGCGCCGCGACATGGGCGTGACGGCGGTCCGGCTCCTCCTCGAACGGCACGACGAGGATCGTCGATCGGCACGTCACCTCGTCGTCCCACCTTCGCTCGTGGTCCGGGGATCGACCGGCCCACCCGCGAGGATCGGGTCCGCTTGACCTCCCGCCCGAACGTGTAGCGGCCGATCCCGAAGGGAATGCTCTTCCGGATGGGCCCCACCGAGCAGATGGAGACGATCGGCGACCGGTATCGGCTGGGCGATCCGCTCGGCGCGGGCGGCATGGGCGAGGTCTTCGTCGCCCACGATCTGCGACTCGACCGGGAGGTCGCTCTCAAGCTGCTCCGCGCGGACCTCGCTCAGCAGGACGGCATGCGTGAGCGCGTCGTCGCCGAGGCCCGGCTCGCCGCCCGCCTCACCCACCCGCACGTCGTCGGGATCCTCGACACCGGCGAGCAAGGAGGCCGGCCGTTCGTCGTGATGGAGCGGCTGTCGGGCCGCACGCTCCGGGACGAGCTCGCCGACGGACCGATGCCCCCCGAGCGGGTCCGCGACGTCGGGCTGCAGGTCCTGCGGGCGCTCGCCGCGGCCCACGAGCTCGGGATCGTGCATCGAGACGTCAAGCCCGGCAACATCCTCGACGCCGGCGTCGGCACCTGGAAGGTGGCGGACTTCGGGATCGCGAAGTGGGTCCACGCGGAGGAGACGCTGACCGGGACCGGGGAGCTCCTCGGGAGCCCGTCCTACCTCGCTCCGGAGCGCATCGACGGGCAGCAGGCGGGCCCGGCGAGCGACCTCTACGCGGTCGGCGTCCTGCTGTACGAGGCCCTCACCGGCCGGAAGCCGTTCGAGGGCGACGACCCGTTCGCCCTCGCCGCCGCGATCCGCGACGGACGGTACGAGCCGCCCAACGCGATCGATGCCCACGCCGATCCCCGGATCGTGGCCGTGATCGAGCGGGCGATGCGACGCGACCCCGCCGAGCGCTACGAGAGCGCCGGGGCGATGGCGGCCGCGTTGCTCGGCGACGAGAGTGACGCGGATGACACGGCGACGGAGGTGATCGCGGGGCCGATCGAACCGGACGTCGACACCGAGCCGGACGGACACGAGACGGTTCCGATCCCCCGCATGGAACGAACCGCCCGCCTCCCGTCACAGCCCTCGACGGCTTCGCCTCCGGATCCTCCCCACCGTCTCGCGCACGTCGCGCTGATCGCGGCGGGCGCGATCGTCGTCGTCGCCCTGCTGGTGATCCTCGCGCTCACGGTCTTCACGGGGCCGGACGCTCCCGGGGCGAAGGGAACGGGCGGCTCGACGCTCCCGGCGTCACTCGACGACGCGCTGAGCGAGCTCGAGGACGCGGTGCAGCCGTGAGACGAGCGACGATCGCCCTCGGCATCCTCGCGATCCTGGCGAGCTCCTGCGGCGACGGCGAGCTCCCCACGCAGCTCGCCGCCACGCTGGAGAACCGTGTCGCGCAGATCCGTACCTTCGCGGAGAGTGGCCGCCCCGGCTTGGCCAGGACGGAGCTCCGCAAGCTGGTCGAGCTCGTGGCCTCGAGGCTGGACGCGGGGCGGATCGACGACGGCCGGGCGGCGGCGATCCTCGCGGCAGCCGAGACGGTCGACGAGCAGCTGACGCTCCTTCCCCGGCCGTCGCCATCCCAGAGCGTGAGCCCATCGCCGGTGGAGGAAGTCGACGAGGGCGGCGGCGAGGGCAAGCCCGAGAAGGACAAGGGGAAGGGCGACGAGGGGCACGGCAACGACGACTGAGGCGTTCCTACTCCTGCGGGCTTCGACCAGCCGACGACGTGATCGATCCCTTCGCGACCAGGGCGAGGGACAGAACGAACGTGATCAGGAAGCTGGGTAGGCTCGCCCCCAGCCGTGAATCCATGAGCGGGAACGGCAGCCCCACGGCTGTGAACACCTGCGTAACGGCGTCCACCCATCCCTCGGGGCCCGTGGGCACGCTCCAGTGGTACACGGCGAACCCCGTGATCCAGGGCACGACGGCGGACCAGCGGAAGCCCTCCGACACCTGACCGAACACCCGCTCTACCCCGTACTGGCCTCGTGCGTGCACGAAGTAATCCGCGATGAAGAGGGCCCCGAGGGGCACGAACACGGAACCGATCAGGAACAGGAACACCTCGTATCGCTCCATCGTGAACAGGAGGGCGAGCAGGAACGCGATCCCACCGACGAGGATGGAGAGGACGGCGGCGGATGCGCGCGGCACCACGTTCAGCGTGGAGACGGCGGTCGAGTAGATGTTCGCGAATGCGTTCGGCGCCTCGCCGACGACCAGCCCGAGGACCAGCAGCCACGCCGAGCCGCCGGCGAAGCCGAAGATCGCGCCCCCGATGCCCTGCGCGCTGGGAGCGGCGTTCGCGTTGAGGACCAGGAGCGCTCCAAGAGCATAGAACCAGATGTTCCCGAGCGAGTAGCCGAAGAACGTTGCGGGGAACACACCTCGATGGCTCCGCGCGAATCGCGTCGAGTCGGCCACGAGCGGGAGCCATGAGATCGGCATCACGATCGCGAGGTCCACCGCGAGCCAGAACGGAAGGCCCCCTTCGCCATCTCGACTCCACGCAGAGGCCGTCGACCCAGAGAGGAGGAGGGTGATCGTCAGGAGGACGCCACTCGCCAGCACGATCCACGTGCCGAACCGCTCAAGGAAGCGCTTCACGACGAGGACGGGACCGCCGATCGCCAGCGCCGTGCAAGCGACGGCCGTCAAGGTGAGCCACAGCCAGAACGCGTCGAGACCGAACAGCTCGATCGACAGCGTGTTCGCCAGGCGCCCCATCGCCCAGAACTCGACCGAGGTCCAACCGAGGAGCTGCCCCACGTTCAGGACGGAGGGCAGGTAGGAGCCGCGCCGCCCCAGGACCGGGCGGAACAGGACCATTCCCGGGAGGCCCTCCCGCGCGCCTGCGACGGCGATCGCGGCCAGCGGCACGCAGCCGATCAGACTCCCCACGGCGATCGCGCCGATGGCCACCGGGAGCCCGAGCGCCGGGACGAGGAGCGCTCCCGTGACGAGCACCAGCAGCCCGAGAGAGAGGTCGTTCCACAACACGCCGAGGTCGAGAGCCGAGAGCGTCCGCTCCGCCGGCGGCACGGGGGCGATGCTCGGGGGGACGAGCGTGGACACCCCGGAACTCCCGTCGGGTGCCGGAACGGTCGCGGATGCCATCTGCGTGCTCCCTCCGCCGGTACGAGCCGGATCAGGTTCGAAGGGTCGCCGGCCCAGTGTTTCGGGTTCAGCCGGCCTCTCAGCCCGGTCGAACCGGGCTCCCCCGCTGCACACACACTAGCGCGATGACACCCGACCTTCGGGCAGTGAAGGGCCGGTCTCAGCTGGCCTCCGTCGTGCCGGCGAGGAGGCACACGAGCTCGTACACGACCGTCGCCGCTGCAAGCGAGGTGAGCTCGGCATGGTCGTATGGGGGTGAGACCTCGACGACATCGGCCGACACCAGGCGCAAACCAGCGAGAGCGCGGAGGATCATCAGCAGCTCGCGCGACGTCAACCCGCCGATCTCTGGCGTGCCCGTCCCCGGCGCGTGCGATGGATCGAGGGAATCGATGTCGATCGAGACGTAGAGCGGATGGTCGACGACGCGTTCGCGGATCCGCTGGACGACCCCCTCGACCCCTTCCCGATGAACGTCCTCCGTCCGGATCGTCCGGAACCCGAACGCCGCATCGTCGGCGATGTCCTGTGCGCTGTAGAGCGGGCCTCGGATCCCCACGTGCATCGACGCGTCTTCGAGGAACAGCCCCTCCTCGGCCGCTCGCCGCAGAAGCGTGCCGTGCGTGTAGGGAGCGCCGAAATACGTGTCCCACGTGTCGAGGTGCGCATCGAAGTGCACCAGGGCGACGGGACCGTGCTTCCGGGACATCGACCGAAGGAGCGGCAGCAGTACGGTGTGGTCGCCGCCGACGCTCACGATCGATCCGGCCCGCTCGAGGACTTCGTCCGCCCCCCGTTCGATCTGTCCTATCGACTCCATGATGTCGAACGGGTTGCAGGCGACGTCACCGGCATCGGCACCTTGGAGGATCGCGAACGGCTCCAGCTCATGGATCGGGTGGAATTGAGGTCTGAGCATCCGCGACGCCTGCCGGATCGCGCTCGGTCCGAATCGTGCGCCTGGTCGGAAGCTCACTCCCGAGTCGAACGGGACCCCGAGGATCGCCACGTCGCACCGGTCGAGGTCGCGGAGCTCAGGGAGGCGGACGAACGTCGAGGGCCCCGCGTACCTGGGCACTGCTGTGCCGCTGACAGGCTGGATCGTGGGCTCACCCATCACCGGATGCGTCCCCGAGCAGATGGCGCGCACCGCGCTTCGCGAGCTGGTCGGCCACGATGTTCCGCTGGATCTCCGACGTGCCCTCCCAGATCCGATCGACGCGCAGCTCCCGGAAGAAGCGCTCCGCGACGTTCTCCCGCATGTAGCCGCGGCCGCCGAAGATCTGGACGGCGCGGTCCGCGACCCGTCCGGCGGCTTCCGACGCGAAGAGCTTGGCCATCGAGCACCGCACGTGCTGGATCTTGACGTCGATCCCCGCATCGATCCCCCGGGCCAGCTCGTAGGTCATGAGTCGCGAGGCCCACAGGTCGGTGAGGGAGTCCGCCAGCATGTGAGCGATCGCCTGGAACTCGATGATCGGCTGTCCGAACTGCACCCGTTCCTTCGCGAACGCGGTGGCTTCGTCGACCAGACGCTCCATCGCTCCGCAGCAGCGCGCCGCGATCATCAGCCGCTCGTAGCGGAACCACTCGTGCGTGAACGACATCCCGTCGCCCTCCGCGCCCACCAGGTTCGCGGCGGGCACCCGCACGTCCTCGAACTCGAGCAGCGCGTGGGTGTCGGGATACGTGTGGGAGTAGCGCGGCTCGCGGACCAGTCGCACGCCCGGCGTGTCCTTGTCGACGAAGAAGAGCGCGTGCTCCCCCTCGTGCTCGCCTCCTGCGAGCTTCGCCTGGAAGAAGATCCAGTCGGCCGTGTTGTACGAGGTCACGTGCATCTTCGTGCCGCGTAGCACGTAGAAGCCGCCGTCGCGCGTCGCCGTCGACTCGATCGCATCGACGTCCGAGCCCGCGCCCTCCTCCGAGATCGCGTAGCACTCGTGCCGCTCCCCGCGCACCGCGGGCCCGATCCAGTGCTCGATCTGCTCGGGCGTGCAGACCGCGGGGGCCCACGCCGGCGGCGTGTGGACGCACCAGCCGAGCGCGTTCGTGACCCGGCCGATCTGCTCCGAGACGAGGACCTGCCGGAACATGCTGAATCCGCCGCCGCCGAGCTCCTCCGGCATATTCATCGAGGACAGACCGAGCTCCCTGGCCTGCCGGACGTGCGCGTCGCGGACCTCGCGGGGGATCGTCCCGTCGTGCTCCTCGGCACGGACCTCCCAGGGGATCAGCTCCTCGTCGACGAATCGACGGGTGCGCTCCTGGATCTCGCGATCTTCCTGGGAGAGGCCCAGCGGCGTCATGGCCGCTGAGCATACGGCGGACGGCCGCGGCGCCGCTGCGGCAAGATGTGCGCCGTGCGCTACTGGCGGGCCGCCGAGCCGAAAACTACCTACGAGGTCGTGATCGTGGGCGGAGGCGGCCACGGCCTCGCCACCGCCTACTCCCTCGCGAAGCGCCACGGCATCACCGATGTCTGCGTCGTCGAGAAGGGCTGGCTCGCGGGCGGCAACATGGCACGCAACACCACGATCATCCGCTCGAACTACCTCTGGGAGGAGTCCGCGGCGATCTACGAGCACTCCCTGAAGCTCTGGGAAGGTCTCGAGGAGGAGCTCGGCGTCGACGTCGAGTTCTCACCTCGCGGTGTCCTGAACCTCGCGCACGACCTCGGCGAGGTGCGGTCGTCGATGCGGCGCGTCCACGCCAACCGCCTGAACGGGGTCGACGCCGAATGGCTCACGCCCGAGGACGTCGCGGCGTTCTGTCCGTTGATCAACATCTCGCCGTCGTTGCGGTACCCCGTCCTCGGGGCGACGCTCCAACGGCGCGGGGGGACGGCCCGGCACGACAAGGTGGCGTGGGCGTACGCGACCAGGGCGAGTGAGCTCGGCGTGGACATCGTCGAGCACGCCGAGGTCACGGGTTTCCTCCGCGGGCCAGGCGGTCGCGTGGAGGGCGTGTCGACGTCGCGCGGCGAGATCCGGGGAGCGAAGGTCGCGCTCGCGGCCGCGGGGCACACCAGCGAGCTCGCCGCGATGGTGGGGCTGCGGCTTCCGCTGCAGTCGCACCCCTTGCAGGCGTTGGTGAGCGCCCTGTACGAGCCGATCCTCGACTGTGTCGTGATGTCGAACAAGGTGCACGTCTACGTCTCACAGGCCGACAAGGGTGAGCTCGTGATGGGGGCGGGGATCGACGCGTACAACGGATACGCGCAGCGCGGATCGTTCCATGTGATCGAGGAACAGCTCGCGGCGGCCGTCGAGCTCTTTGCGATCTTCGCGCACGCCAAGCTGCTGCGGACCTGGGGCGGGATCGTCGACGTGTGTCCCGATGCCTCGCCGATCGTGGGGTGGTCCGGGATCGACGGCCTGTTCCTCAACTGCGGTTGGGGCACGGGCGGCTTCAAGGCGACGCCGGCCGCCGGGTGGGCCTACGCGGAGACGATCGCGACGGGCGAGCCATCCGAACTCGTGCGCCCCTTCTCGTTGGAGCGGTTCACGACCGGGGCGTTGATCGACGAGCACGGCGCCGCGGCGGTCGCGCATTGATGCGCGCGGACATAGATGGCGCACCGATGCCCACGGACAGGCGGCTCTGACGTGGGCGTTCGCAAGGACACGGTCCGCGGTATGGCCCTCGCGCTGCCGGAGACGACGGAGCTGGAGACCTGGGAACAGCCGACGTTCCGGGTGCGGAAGAAGATCTTCGTGATGTTCTCCGATCGGGAGCGCGAGGCGTGGGTCAAGAGCACGCACGACGAGCAGCGCGCCCTCGTCCAGATGGATCCCGAGACGTTCTTCGTCCCGCCGTACGTGGGACCGAGCGGCTGGGTGGGCGTCCGGTTCCGGACGGTGGATCGGGACGAGATGCGCGAGCTGGTCACCGAGGCGTGGCGGCTCACCGCGCCGAAGCGGGTCGTGGCCGCGTTCGACGAGGACGGTGGGTAGGACGTGCTGCTGATCCGATGCCCGTGGTGCGGACCGCGCGACGAGATCGAGTTCCGCTACGGAGGTCAGGCGCACATCGCGTACCCGGCAGATCCGGACGCCTTGTCCGACGCGGACTGGGCGGACTTCCTGTTCATGCGCGACAACCCGCGCGGTCCGTTCCGGGAACGCTGGTACCACGTGCACGGGTGCCGTCGGTGGTTCAACGCGGTGCGCGACACATCGACGCATCGGTTCGTAGCGACCTACCGCATCGATGAGGAGCCCGTGTGACGGCGCGACGGCTTCCGGATGGCGGTTCCTGGATCGATCGCTCACGGCCGCTCACGTTCCGCTTCGATGGGGAGGAGTACGAGGGGTTCGAGGGCGACACCCTTGCGAGCGCATTGCTGGCGAACGACGTGACCGGCGGTTTCCGGAGCCCGATCCTCGGCAGGCCCCGCGGCATCATGACCGCCGGGCCGGAGGAACCGAACGCATTCGTCGAAGTGAGCCAACCGTGGTTCGATCCGATCGTGGCGGCGACGATGGTCGAGCTGGTGGATGGGCTGGTGGCGGAGCCGAGGGCAGGCGTCGGACGCTTGCCCTCGACGCGTGTGCCCTCCCGTCGAGCCGAGCACCGGCACATCTCCGTCGAGACGTTGGTCGTGGGGGGCGGCCTTTCCGGGCGTACCGCTGCATCCGCCGCGGCGAGCCGCGGCGACCGCGTGGTGCTGGTGGATGAGCGCCACCGGATGAACGACGCGCCGGACGACGTCATCGGGCTTCCGCGAACGACGGCCCTCGGGATCTACGACGACGGCTACGTCATCGCGCTGGAGAGCACACCGGAGCTCGAACGGCTCTGGCACGTGCGTGCCGATCACGTGGTCCTCGCGACCGGCGCGACGGAGCGTCCGATCGCGTTCGCCGGGAACGACCGCCCCGGCGTGATGCTGTCGACCGCAGCGGCCGTCTACCGCCGCCACTTCGGCGTGAAGGTGGACGAGGCCCCGGCGCTCATCACGACCAATGACGTCGGGCTCGTGGCCCGCGCGATGGTGATGGACGGCGGACCCGAGGAGGGTCCGGTGATCAACTTCCAGATCGATCCGATCAGCGACGAGCTCCCGACGGACGGGTCCCTTCTGGTCTCGGGCGGCTTCAACCCGAACCTCACCCTCTGGCGGGCGATCGGGGGGACCGTCGAGTATCACCGGCGGTTCGCGTGCTTCGTGCCCGGGAAGGGACCTCCGTGGTTGAAGGTGGCGGGGATGGCGAACGGCGAACACATCCCCGACTGCGCACCGGTCTGGTACGTCGACGGAGAGCGAACGACCGCGTTCGTTGATCTGCAGAGGGATCAGACGGTCGCCGACATCGCCGACGCGCTCGATGCCGGCCTGACATCGGTCGAGCACGTGAAGCGCGCGACGTACATCGGCACGGCGATCGATCAGGGGCGGACGAGCGGCGTCCTCACCGCCGCGATCGTGAACCAGATGCTCGGTACCGGACCGGACGCGCAGGGTCCCACGAGCGCTCGACCGCCGGCCGTGCCGGTCCCCTACACGACGATCGCGGGTCCAGATCGCGGCGATCTGCTCGATCCGATCCGCCGGACGCGTATCCATCCGTGGCACGAGGAGCACAGCGCGGTCTTCGAGGACGTGGGCCAGTGGAAGCGACCTCGGTACTTCCCGCGAACCGGGGAAGACATGGACGCCGCGGTCGCCCGTGAATGCCTCGCGGTGCGGAGCGCCGCCGGCGTGCTCGACGCCTCCACGCTCGGGAAGATCGAGGTGATCGGCCCCGACGCCGCCGCGTTCCTCGACCGGATGTACACGAACCGCATGAGCACGCTCGCCGTCGGCTCGATCCGCTACGGGTTCATGCTCGGCCTCGACGGGATGGTGGCCGACGACGGGGTGGCGATGCGTCTGGCGGACGATCGCTTCTTCGTCACGACGACGACCGGGAACGCCGCGATGGTCCTCGATCGCTTCGAAGAATGGCTCCAGACCGAGTGGCCGGAGCTGCACGTCTACTGCACGAGCGTCACGGAGCAGTGGGCCGACGTCGCGATCGCCGGACCCAAGGCGCGCGACGTCCTCGGCGCCCTCGGGACCGACCTCGATCTCTCGCCCGGCGCGTTCCCGTTCATGACGTTCCGCGACGGCGCCGTCGCGGGGATCGCTGCGAGGGTGGCCCGCGTGAGCTTCACGGGAGAGCTTTCCTACGAGATCCTCGTCGACGGCCGCCGTGCCCTCGAACTGTGGGAGGCCCTGCTCCGCGCCGGGAACGCGATCGGCATCACGCCGTACGGCACCGAGGCGATGCACGCCCTCCGTGCCGAGAAGGGGTTCGTGATCGTGGGGCAGGACACCGACGGCACCGTCACACCCGACGACCTCGGGATGGGATGGATCGTCCGCAAGGACGACTCGGACTTCATCGGGCGGCGATCGCTCCGGCGTGCGGACACCAGCCGCTCCGACCGCAAGCAACTCGTCGGCCTCCTCTCCGATCATCTCCTCCCGGAGGGCGCCCAGCTCGTGGAGGAGGACACCGGTCGGACCCCGATGGCGACGATCGGTCACGTCACCTCGTCGTACCGGAGCCCGTCCCTCGACCGGCCGATCGCGCTCGCGATGGTCGCCCGCGGCCGCCAACGCCACGGGCAGACGATCCTCGCGCCCCTGCCGGGCAGCACGATCGCCGCGGACGTCGTCTCCCCCGTCTTCTACGACCCTGAGGGAGCCCGACATGACGGCTGAGCCTCTCGTGCCGATCGACCTCGCACAGATCGATGTGCGTGTCGCCCCCGATCTCCTGCCGTTCGCCGCTCCGCTCGAGAACGGCGTGACCGGGTGGAACGACCGTGACGTCCTCTGGCTCGGCCCCGACGAGTGGCTCGTCGTTTCCGAACCGCAGACGGCGTCCACGGTCGCTCGCGAGCTGCACGACGCGTTGGCAGGCCACCATCACTCGGTCCTGGATGTCAGCGCGAACCGGATCGTGTTCGACCTGATCGACGGTCTCGAGGTGCTCTCCTCAGGATGTGGGCTAGATCTCCACCCGACTCGCTGGCGTCCGGGGATGTGCGCGCAGACCCTGTTCCGCAAGGCGCAGGTGATCCTCCATCAGCGCGATGAGCGAACGACGCGTGTGTTCGTCCGACCGTCGTTCGAGCGCGACGTGATCGACCGCTTGGCCGCGACCCGCGTCAGCTGAGCTCTTCCAGCAACCGCTGCTGCCATACGACGGTCTCCTCGACCTGATTGAACGTGAAGAGGTGCAGCGCCCGGACGTCCGCGGTGGGGTCGGCCAACGTGGCAGCGAGGGCCTCGAGGAGCGCGTCGGGTCCGAACGATCGCTTCACGACGTGGCCGAGCAGGCTTCGGTGTTTCCGCAGATACCGCACCGAACCGGCCACGCCGATCCTGGCGCCGACGGTCGTCAGCTTCCTCAACGTCGCCGCGCCGGGGAGCCCGAGATGCACGGGCAGCGTGATGCCTTCGTGGCGCATCCGTGAGATCCATGTGGCGATGGCATCTGGATCGAAGCCCATCTGGGTCGTGACGTGGTCGGCGTGCGCCTGCTTCGCGCGGAGAGAAGCCGTGAGTACGTCACTCGGGATCGCGGGGTGACCTTCCGGGTAGCCGGGCACACCGATGGAGGTGAACGGGTGATCCAGGTCCTCCATCAGCCGGATCAGCGCCAACCCGTCGTGGAACTCCCCTCGATCCTTCGCGTCGCCGCCCACCACGAAGGCGCTCCGGATCCGTGCTGATCGGCATCGTTCGAGGAGCTCGGCGACGTGGGCTCGATCTCGGAACATGTGCGCCGCGAGGTGCGGCGTGGCCTCGTGCCCCTGCACGATCAATGCCTCGCAGAGCTCGACGGTCGCCTCGATCCCGTGGCTCGGCGAGGCGGTCACCGTTGCCGCTGCTCCGTCGGGGAGCGCCTCGGCTCGCTCGAGCGCGTTCCGGAGCGGGATCAGCTCGAAGAGCGGAGCTCGAACGAGCCGGGCGATCGCATCTCGCTCGACGTCCGTCGACGATGCGGTTCCACGGCGTCTGCGCGGCAGGATCCTCATGGCGTGAACAGCCATGGTGGCGTACCCGCGGAGGACGAGGCAAAGCTGGATCGCGACCCCAGGTCAGCTCTTCACGCGCGTGCGCTGCCTGGTACACGCTGCGAGCATGAGCCGGACGCGACCTCCGATGGTGGTGGCCGCCCTGTGGGTCGTCCTGGTCTCGTGCGGCGGCGCCACCGGAGAGGGTCCGGGCGGCGAGCCATCCGCGACCCCAGCGAGCGCCGAGAGCCCGTCGCCCACACCCGTGCCCGGCGAGGCGGTCACGTTCCGCACATCCGAGGGGGTTCGGATCGCCGGGCGGCTGTTCGGCGACGGGCCCGTCGGCGTCGTCCTCGGACACTCGATCGACGGCGATCAGACGGAGTGGTGGAACGTCGCCGAGGTGGTCGCAGACGCCGGCCATGCGGCGGTGGCGATCGACTTCCGCGGCTACTGCCCGGGAGACGAGGCGGGGTGCTCGGAGGACGGGAGCACCGCAGACGCGTGGCGGGACCCCCTCGCCGGCGCGACGTTCCTCCGGGAACGAGGGGTCCACGACATCGTCCTGATCGGCGCGAGCATGGGGGGCACCGCGTCGGTCCTGGCGGCGGGCAACGCGCGACCCAGGCTGTCCGGCGTCATCACGCTCTCCGCGCCCACGGCCTGCTGCGGGATGGAGTTGGACCGGTCGACCGTGGCAGCGGTCGGACCCCGATGCTCTTCATCGCCGGGCGTTTCGACGGCGAGGCGCCGCGGTCGGCCCGCGCGTTGGCACGGTGGGCGGGGACCTCCGGGCAGTCGTTGATCCTCGGCACCGGCGAGCACGGCACCGATCTGTTCGGGCTCGCGACGCCGCAGGTCGAGCGAAGGACGACGGAGTCGATCCTCGGGTTCCTCGAAGACGTCGCGGAGCCATAGGCGTTCCCGGGAACGTCAGATCGCTTCCCGGTGTAGCACGCGACATGGATCCTTCGAGGTGGCGCGGGCGAGCCACCCTCATCCCCTTCGCCGTGCTCGTTGCGTGCACCGGTTCCTCCGCGAGCGGAGAGGCGCCGTCGCCATCCCCGGCGCGGCCCGACACGGAGTTCATGATCGTGCAGGCCGGCCGGATCGTGTTCAGTGGCGACGACGGCGAGATCCACGTCCTCTCGCTGTCCACCGGCGAGGACCGGGCGGTGACGTCGATCCGCGGTCCACAGTTCGATCCGGACGGCCACGGGCCGCTCATCGTCTTCCGCGACTCGCGCGCCGGCGTGAACGTCAACGACGACATCGCGGTGATCCGCACCGACGGCACGGGCTATCGGAACCTCACCCGGTCGCCGGATGCGAACGAGTGGGGACCGATCTGGTCCCCGGATGGCCGGCGGATCGTCTACTCCTCCGACGAGAACGGCGTGCCGCAGCTCTTCGTGATGGACGCAAACGGCTCGAACGTCCGACATCTCTCGGACACCTGGGGCGAGTACCCGGCGTGGTCGCCCGACGGCTCCCGGATCGCGTTCGCGTCCTCGATGGGAGGGACGACGCCGTTCGGCGACCCCGACCACGACGTGTTCGTGATCGACGCCGACGGGTCCGACGAGTCGAACCTCACGACCGCGCCCGACAGCAACGAGGGGTATCCGACCTGGTCGCCCGACGGCGAGTGGATCGCGTTCGAGTCCACCCTGGGCACACCGCCGTCGTTCGCGCCGCCTCCCCACGACCTCGAGCGTCTCAGCGACGAGGACGTGTGGGTGATGCGCCCGGACGGGTCCGAGCCGCGCAACCTGACGTCGGACCTCGTGAGGCAGAACAAGTTCCCCGACTGGTCGGACCGGGGAATCGTCTTCGACCGCGAGGGGTCGATCGTGATCCTCGACCCGCGTACCGGCGCACAGGACGATGTCAGCGAACGGACCGGCGTGCTCGGGGTGTTCCCCGCCTGGATCGAGCGTTAGCCCTTCGGGATCTCCTTCGTCGGGTCCCAATGGGGCATCGGGACGACCGTCGCGCCCGCCGTGCCCTTCGGCGTGTCGACCTGGAGCGTCGTGCCCAACTCGGTGTGCTCGATCGGCAGCATCGCGAGGCCGATGTTCTTCTCCAGCCGGGGTGAGTAGCAGGCCGACGTGACCCGCCCGACGCCGCTCCCGTTCACGGACGCCGGGAAGAAGTCGAGCATCTCGTTGTCGATGTACGTCCCGAGCGGCTCGCCCTCGATGTCTACGCCGACGAGCTTCTGCTTCACGCCCTCGGCCTTGATCCTCTTCAGAGCCTCCTTGCCCATGAAGTCGGCCTCCTGCTCGAGGTCGACCATCCACGTGTAGTGATAGCCGACCTCGAAGGGGTTGTTCCCGTACCACATGTCCGCACCGAAGGCCAAGATCCCTCCCTCGATGCGACGGATGTGGCAGGGACCGATCACGCGGAGGTCATGCGGCTTGCCGGCCTCGAGCACCCGGTCCCACAGGGCAACACCGTGCTCCGACGCGTCGCGAAGGTAGATCTCGTAGCCGACCTCGCCCGTGTAGCCGGTGCGGGAGATGACGACCTGCATGCCGTCGAGCTCCGCCTTCATCAGTCCGTAGTACGGGACATCGAGGATCGCGTCGCCGAACAGCTCGACCAGGACCTTCTTCGCGTTCGGACCCTGGATCTGCACCGGCGCGACGTCGATCTCCTGCACGGTAACGTCCATCCCCTTCGCGGCGGCGATCCCCATCGCGTAGAGGTTCACGTCCGAGTCGGCGAGCGAGAGCCAGAACTCGTCCTCCTCGACTCGGAGGAGGACGGGGTCGTTCAAGATCCCGCCATCGGGGCCGGTGATGAACACGTACTTGCACTGGTCCACCGCGCACTTGTTGAGGTCGCGGGGCACGATCATGTTCGTGAGATCGAAGGCGTCGGGACCCTTGATCTGGATCTGCTTCTCGACGCCGACGTCCCAGAGGGTCACGGCGTTCACGAGGTGCCAGTACTCCGCGACCGGATCCCCGTAGTGCCGCGGATGGTACGTGTGGTTGTAGACGCTGTAGCGGGCCACGCCGTGCTTCCGCGAGGCATGGAAGTAGGGCGACTTGCGGATCCTCGTGTAGAGCAGGATGCCCGGGTCCTCGTTCACGGTCATCGGTCCGTTCCCCTCTTCCTCACTCGGTTCTCCTCTTTCAGGCCCGCAGGCGCTCGCCCTTGGGGTCCCACAAGGGCTCGGCAGCGACGGTGGCCGCCAGACGGTCGCCGAAGTATTCCACCTCGACCGGGGTCCCTTCCACGGCGAGATCGACCGGGAGGTAGCCGTACACGATGCAGCGCCCGATCGAGTACCCGTACGCGGCGCTCGTCACGTAGGAGACGACCCCGCCATCGTGGCTGATCGGCTCCTTGCCCATGACGACGGCCGCCGGGTCGTCGAGGGTGATGCAGGCGAGCTTCTCCGTGACGCCTCGGTCGAGCTTCCGCTGCAGCGCCTCCCGTCCCTGGAACTCGCCCTCGTCCATCCGGACGGCGAACCCGAGCCCTGCCTCGAACGGGTCGTGCTCCGTGTGGATGTCCTGTCCCCAGAGCCGATAGCCCTTCTCGAGACGGAGCGAGTCGAACGCCCCGCCGCCGCCGGCGACTACCCCGTGCTCCTGGCCTGCCTCCCACAGGACGTCCCAGGCCCGCTGGCCCATCGCGATCTGCCCGTAGAGCTCCCAGCCCAGCTCGCCGGCGTAGGAGATCCGCTGCGCCCAGACCGGGTCGACCTCGCCGACGTTCAGGTACCGGGCGGTCATGTACGGGAACGCCTCGTTCGAGACATCGGCGTCGGTGACCGCCTGGATGACATCACGCGCCCTCGGACCCCACAGTCCGAGCGCGAAGAGCGATCCGGTGCGCACGGTCAGCTGCACACGCTCGCCGGGGCGTCGCTGCGCGAGCAGCCAGGCGCGGTCGTGCTGGCCGGATCCCCCTCCGGTGACGACCCGGAAGCGATCCTCGTCCTTCCGGGTGATCGTGAGATCGCACCGGATGCCGCCCGACGGCGTCAGGAGCGACGTGTACACGATCGTGCCCACGGGACGATCGATGCGGTTGGCGCTGAGGCGCTCGAGGAACCGGAGCGCATCGGCGCCGGTGATGTCGAACTTCGCGAACGGCGTGATGTCGAACATCGCCACGCGCTCGCGCGTGGCGATGTGCTCCGCCCCCACGCACGGCGACCAGTTCTGGGCCGCCCACCCCGTTCGGGACTCCCACGGCGCTCCGGTCAACACGTGGTTCGCCTCGAACCACTGCGGCCGCTCCCAGCCGGCGCCGGAGAAGAACTCCGCGCCGAGATCCCGATGCCGCGCGTAGAAGGGCGTCAGCTTCAGCTCGCGCGGATGCGACATCTGCTGCAGCGGATGCAGGATGTCGTAGACCTCCCGGTACTGCTGGGCGCCGCGCGCCCGCACGTAGGGCGGCGTCGTCATGAACGGATAGAAGCGGTTCGCGTCCGCCTCGGCCATGTCCATCGAGGGCTCTCCCCCCGCGATCCACTCGGCGGCCATCCTCCCCATCCCGCCGCCGTGCGTGACCCACACCGCCTCACAGATCCAGAAACCGCGGACGTCCGCCGACTCGCCGACGATCGAGCCCATGTCGGGCGTGAACGAGAACATCCCGTTGATCGCGGTCGTCTCGTCCAGCCTGTCCTTCACCGGAGGCAGGAGCCGGATGCTCTCCTCGTACGCGACCTCGAAGTGCTCGGGCGTGAACGGCTCGATGCTCGGCTGCGGCTCGCCCTCCCGGTACGGTCGGAGATCGTCCGGCTCGAACAGGATCGGCTCGTGCCGGTAGTTCCCGAGCGCGTACCGATCTCCCTGCTGTCGGAAGTAGAGGGAGAGATCTTGGTGTCGGAGGATCGGATGGACCACCTCCTCGCCCGCGTCGACGGCGAGCTCCGGGAGCGGCTGCGTCCACACGACCTGGTGCTGCACGACCGCGAGCGGGATCGGCACGCCGGCCATCCGCCCGATCGTCGGTCCCCAGATGCCCGCGCACACGAGCACCTGTTCGCACTGGATCTCGCCCCGATCGGTCCGGACACCGTGGACCGTGCCGTCCCGGATGTCGAACCCCGTCACGCGGACGCCGCCCTCGAACGCCACGCCCTTCGCCTGCGCCTTCGCGCCGAGCGCCGCCGCGACGCGGATGCCCTTCGCGATCCCGTCGGAGGGCACGAGGTAGGAGCCGAGGATGTGCGCCGGGTCGAGGATCGGGATCCGGTGGGCTGTCTCAGCTGGTGTGAGCAGCTCCGTGCCGTCGATCCCGTACGAGAGCGCGTATCCGCGGCGCCGCTTCAACTCCTCGACCCGTTCGGGAGTGGTCGCCACCTCGATCCCGCCGACCGCGTACCAGGCGGGCTGGCCCTCTGCCTCGAGGCCCGAGTAGAGCTCCACCGAGTGCTGGGCCAGCCGGCACATCGTGCGGGACCCGTTCGTCTGGAACACGAGCCCCGGCGCGTGCGACGTCGAGCCGCCGGTCTCGAACAGGGGCCCCTGATCGAGGACGAGCACGTCGGTGATGCCGAGCTCGGCCAGGTGGTACGCGGCGCTCGCGCCGACGATCCCGGCGCCGATCACGACGAGCTGTGCACGATCCTTCATGTGTGGGTCTCGAACTCAGCCTGGATCTCTCGTGCGAGGTCATCGACCCAGGCGGGCCACTCCTCGTGCGCGACGTTGTAGCCCACCAGATCCGCAAGGGTCGAGTTCAGAGGCTGACCGACGATATCGGCGTGCGGCTCACCTTCGATGCGTAGGTTCCAGTAGCCGTCGGACATCGGCTCGGCTGCCAAGGTCCGGCCGTCGGGTAGCGAGAACGTGGTCACGATGCCCAATCTACGGAAGCGGCTTCTGCCTTGCGCGTCGGGGCAGCTCACCCCTGCGTGTGCTGGTAGGAGACCAGCCGGCCGCGCCGGAGCGACACGATCACGCCCTGCAGGACGCCCTGCACGTACTCGCTTCCAGGGTTGAACGTCTGCGTCCGGCCGATCCGGAAGCGGCCTCCCGACTCGTGGATGTGGCCGTGGAGCCCCACGAGCGGTTGGTACCCCTCGATCGCCTCGCGCACCGCCGTGCTCCCGCCGCCGGTCGTGACGAACCGGCCGCCTTCCCGGATCGGCCGGGGCAGCTCCCCCGGCCGCACCTCGAGCTTCAGGCACGTGTCGATCGGCGTGTCCTTCGGCGGACAATGGAGGTTGAACACGCAGCGCCCCACGTCGGGGACGGTCGCCACGGCCTCCTCGATCGCCCGGGCGATCTCCTCCTCGCTGGCCTCCCGCGGCGTGTCCCAGGGTGTGTAGGTGGACAAGCCCACCGTGATCATCGTGTGCTCGCCGTCCAGCTCAACGAGCCGGCCCTCGCTCGCGACCACGCGATCTCCGTCGTGCCGATCGAGCGTTTCCAACACAGACGGCTCGTCGTCGTTCCCGCCGGTCAGGTAGAGGCGCACGCCCGTCCCGTGCAACGCTTCCTCGGCGCGTTCGATCCATCCGGCCAGTCGCTCCGAGGCGAGCTCGTGGAACAGACCGTGCCTCGACATCGGATCGTGTTCGACCGCCTCGTACTCCTCGCGATCGAAGATCTTCCAGTAGAAGCCGGGCTGCTCGAGGGCCTCCGTGAACGCACCGAGTCCGTCGGCGTCGAACTCCTCGTCGCGCCCCTGGAACGACGCCTGGAACCCGCCATCCGTGCGTAGGATCGGGACGAGCGCCTTGCCCATCAGGTCCCCGCCGAAGACGAGCGCGTCGACGCCGTAGAACGCCGCGGCCGCGAGGAACTTCAGGAACGTGACCTGCGAGCCGTGGATGTCGGCCGCGAAGAAGACCCGCGTCGGCGCGTCGGCCATCGAGCCACCCTATCCCTGGGCGCCGGAACGCGAGAGGCGGCCCCGGGGGGCCGCCTCCGCACCGCGTTGAAACAGCTCGTTACTCGACCGGGATCTCCTTGTGGATCGCGCTCAGGTCGATCCCCTGACTCCTCCGAACGACCTTGGCCACGATGTAGATCACCAACGCCAGCAGGTACATCCCCCCCATGAAGTACAGGGAGTCCTTGTTGTTCACCGCGTAGAGGTCGTTGGTGAACCAGTGGTACAGGTTGAATCCGAGGAACGCCGCGGTGAGGAAACCGGTCACCGTGATCAGCGGGATGCCCGCCACCGTGTACCGGGCCATCGGCGAGCTCTCGTACAGGCGCTTCTTCGCCCACGGCAGCACCGTCGCGGCGATCGCCGTCCCGAAGAACGTGACGGCGATCACGAGCGTCGCATCAAGGATCCATGTTTTGAACGCCGTCGTGTACGCGTAGAACGCGCTGACCACCAGCGCCGGCGCGAGCATCAGGACGAGAGCCCAGATCGGCACGTGCCGACGCTCCGAGACGTCGGCCACCTTCTCCGGAAGGATCCGGTCGAACGCCGCCGCGAAGATCACCCTGGTGGAGGAGAGGAACAACGTGCCCGCCCACCCGAGGAACCACGCCCCGAACGCCAGGATGATCAGCGCCGAGATCAGCTCGCTATGGAAGTAGAAGCTCGCGAGCAACGGCGGATACGACCACACGGGCATCGTCGCGTCACCGAACCCGTAGACCGTCGCCCAGTAATTCAGGTTCGCGGCGTTGAAGAACTCCCACCCGAAGAACTTCGAGGCGAGGAGCACGAAGATCACCGCCACGGCGATCGTGACCCACAGGCCCCACATCATCCCGCCCAGGACGCGGCGGAAGTCGCTGGCCCCGCGGACCTCGCCGTAGAGCGTCGCGCCCCAGTTCGGCCACAGGATCCAGAAGCACAGGAACGGGACGAGCAGGAGCGTCTCGCCGAAGAACGGGCTGAACCCGAGCTTGGGGACGATCGGCCCGGCGTTGTTGACCGTTCCCATCTCGATCGTCTGCCGGTAGACGTCCCCGCTCCCACCGAAGAGGTTCGCCGCCTCCTGGTTGAACGCGCTCTGGAACCCGGTCTTCGAACCGAACAGCATCACCAGGAAGATGACCGCCAGCGCCGCCATCCCGATGTAGAAGCAGACCTTCTGAACCCTCGCGTAGCCCTCCATGCCCAGCGAGACGAGATACCCCGCCAGCAGGACCGTGACGACACACACGAAGAACAATCCGTTGTTCGATGCGAGGAATTCGCTGACTGAGTCGAGCTGGAAGATCGCCGCCAGCGGCTGGAACACTTCGACGTTGAGGATGTTGCCGTAGATCGGTGCCCAGTACCACAGGATGAACCACCAGCCCGTGACGGCGAGGACGAACGCGATCCCGCCCCCGAGGACCCGGCTCTGCCAGACGTAGTCGCCACCCGCCCGCGGCATCACGGAGATGAGCCCCGCGTACGTCACCACGAGGAACGTCACGAACACGCCGCTGATCAGCAGGGCGGGGAGGACCTGACCCGCCGGCACGAACGCGAGCACCGAGAACGCGAAGAACAGACCCAGCGTGACGAAGTTGACCGACATGAAGGAGTAGAGGAACGCGTCGAACTTCGACCACCCCTTGACCAGACCGGTCGCCTTCCGCAGGAACAAGGTAGGGGCTTCACCCACCGCTGCCATCTGCAACCCCCTCCCAGAGATCCGGAACGGCCCTCTAGCCGTTCACCAGTTGGTAGTTCTTAACCTTCCGCTTCTTGTCGTCGATGGTCACCACCGCCGCCTGGAGGATGCCCTCCTCGTACGAGCTCCCCGGATTCAGCGCCAACGTCTTCCCGATCCTGGTGGCTCCCTTGCTCTCGTGGATGTGGCCGTGGAGCGAGAGCATCGGTTGGAACCGCTTGATCGCTTCGTGCACTGACGTGGAGCCGACCGGCCTGATCGCCTGTCCGCCTGAGACATAGGTCAGGTCCTCGTTCAACGCCGGTGCATTGTCGAGCTTCGATCCGTACGGCGGTGCGTGGAAGTTGAAGATCGTCGTCTCGGGGTCCGACGCCGCCGCGAGCGCCGTGTCGATCCGCTTGGCCAGCTCCGGCTCCTCGGCTTCCCGGAACGTGTGCCAGGGCGTCGGGTTGGTCCATCCCATCGAGACCATCGTGAACTCGCCGAGCTGGATCGGATGCTCTTCGTCACCCGTCTCCACGACGCGAGCGCCCTCCAGGAGATCGTCGATCTCGAACATGTCGTCGTTCGCGGGGCACGCGATCACCCGGATACCGGTGTCGGCGAGCTTCTCCTCCGCCATCGCGATCCAACGCTCGGTGCCGTCGAGCATGACCTCCTTGAACCGCTTGTCGACGAGGTCCTCGTCCTCCTGCATCGCGACGTACTCCTGATCGGAGACGCGGATCGGATAGTACCCCCGGTTCATCACGCGCTTCTCGAACTCCACGATCGCGTCCTCGGACTCGAGGGTGTCCCGATGGTCCTGGAGGGAGGCCTCCCACGTCCCGTTCGGGCGCTGCACGATCGGGACCATGGCCTTGCCGGTGACGTCGCCGCCGAGGATGACGACGTCCGCGCCGTAGAAGGAACCGGCGTTCAGGAACTTCTTCCAGCAGATCTCCGACCCGTGGAGGTCGGTCACGAAGAAGATCTTCACCGAGGGAATCTTGACCCCGCCCGCCGGGGTGCGCAACCCGGGCGGAGTGCCCGCGAAGGCAACGGCGAGCTCAGTGCCCGACCTCCTCGGGGAGCTGGTACCACTGCACGCGGTCCCCGACCTTGGCCCGCAGCTTCCACTTCAGGGTCTTCGGCGTTGTCGTGCAGACGTCGAGGAGGGTCGTGGCCTGGGCGGAAGGGTCGTGCGGGGGATCCTCCGGGACGAGGTCCGGCGGACGGCCCTCCGCGTAGAGGATCACCTTCTCGAGGTTCATCGTGGCGGTGCGCCACCACCCCCAATCCGCGCCGACCAGCGTTCCCACCCTGTCCGTCCCGATCGTGCCCGGCTCGTCGCCTTCGGCCACCGAGAAACCCGAGAACAGGTGGAGGATGTCGTGCACGTCCTTCCGATTGAGCTCGAAGACCTGGAGCTTCGTTAGCAGGAGGTCGGCGACGTCGAGCGTGTCGGGGAGACGATCGATCCGGTCGTGGAAGTCGAGCACGTGACACATGTTGAGCCGGTCCATCACGACGTCCACCGAGGTCTTCCCGTCGGCGGTGGTGAAGTACATCTGCCGGTCGCCGTGGAGGGTGTTGAATCGTTGGTCGCCGAGGAAACCCTGCTCGGCGAAGAACTCGATCACCTCACGCTTCTTCGACGAGACGCAGGCGAAGTCCATGTCCTGATCGTCGCGCGCCCGGTGGGGGAAGAGCGGGCAGAGCAGCCGCACCGCCTGTCCGCCGAGGAGCTTGAGCGGGATGCCGCGGGCGTTCGCCTCCCGAACCACACCGACCGAGACCTCGAAGGGATCGGCGGTGGTGAGAGGAGACCCGTCCACGAGGGAGCACGCTAACCCAGTTCCCCCGCGAGCGCGTCGCCGAGGTTTTCGGCACACTGTTCCGGCGATGGAGCGGGCGTTCGACTACGTGATCGTCGGCGGCGGGTCGGCGGGGAGCGTGCTCGCGAACCGGTTGACCACCGATCCGTCCACGCGAGTCCTCGTCCTGGAGGCAGGGCGTCCCGACTATCTGTGGGACGTCTTCATCCACATGCCGGCGGCCCTGACGTACCCGATCGGGTGGCGCTGGTACGACTGGAAGTACGAGTCCGAGCCCGAGCCGTACATGGGCGGCCGTCGCATCTCCCACGCCCGCGGCAAGGTGCTGGGCGGCTCGAGCAGCATCAACGGGATGATCTTCCAGCGCGGCAACCCGCTCGACTACGAGCGCTGGGCCGCCGACCGCGGGATGGAGACCTGGGACTACGCCCACTGTCTCCCCTACTTCAAGCGGATGGAGAACTGTCTCGCCGCCGACCCCGCCGACACCTACCGAGGGCACAGCGGCCCGCTGATCCTCGAGCGCGGGCCGGCCAGGAACCCACTGTTCGGAGCCTTCTTCGAGGCGGTGCAGCAAGCCGGCTACCCGCTGACGGACGACGTCAACGGCTACCGGCAGGAGGGGTTCGCGCCGTTCGACCGCAACGTGCATCGGGGGCGGCGACTGTCGGCGGCCCGTGCGTACCTGCACCCCGTGTCGAGCCGTCCGAACCTCGAGATCCGCACCCGCGTCATGGTGAACCGGATCCTGTTCGAAGGGACCCGAGCCGTCGGTGTGGACTACGCCCACGGGCCCGGGCCGACCCGGCGCGTCCGCGCCGGCGAGGTGATCCTCTGCGGCGGCGCATTCAATACTCCCCAGACGCTGCAGCTCTCGGGCGTCGGGAGCGCGGGCGAGCTCGAGGCCCTCGGTATCCCGGTCGTGCAGGACCTCCCCGGCGTGGGAGAGCATCTCCAGGACCACCTCGAGGTCTACGTCCAGCACGCGTGTACGCAACCGGTCTCGGTGGCGCCGGGGCTGAAGAACTGGCGCAAGCCGTTCATCGGGGCCGAATGGCTGTTCTTCCGGTCCGGCCTGGGGGCGACCAACCACTTCGAGGCCGGAGGATTCGTGCGGAGCAACGAGGACGTCGGCTATCCGAACCTGATGTTCCATTTCCTGCCGATCGCGATCCGCTACGACGGCTCGGCGCCGGCCGGTGGCCACGGCTACCAGGTGCACATCGGACCGATGTATTCGGACGCCCGGGGCTCCGTGAAGGTCGTCAGCACCGACCCGCGGGTCCATCCGGGGATCCGGTTCAACTATCTGTCCACGGACCAGGACCGCCGCGAGTGGGTCGAGGCGATCCGCGTGGCGAGATCGATCCTGTCCCAGTCGGCGTTCGGACCCTTCGACGGCGGCGAGCTCTCCCCCGGTCCGGAGGTAGCGACGGACGAGGAGGTCCTGGACTGGGTCCGGAGCGACGGCGAGACCGCCCTCCACCCCTCGTGCACCTGTCGTATGGGAACGGACGATCGGTCGGTGGTGGATCCCCGGACGATGCGGGTCCACGGCGTCGAGGGCCTCCGGGTCGTGGACGCCTCCGCGATGCCCTACGTGACGAACGGCAACATCTACGCCCCCGTGATGATGCTGGCCGAGAAGGCCTCCGACCTGATCGCCGGCAACACGCCCCTCGAGCCGGAGCACCTGGAGTTCTACCGCCACCCAGGCTGATCGCCCGGCTCGGGGAGCGACCTGCATCAACCGAGGCCGAGGAGGAGCAGACCGCCCACCACCAGGACGATCCCCACGATCTGGTTCGCGACGAGCCGCTCCTTGAAGACGATCACCGACAGCGTGACCGCGATCAACGGGAAGACGGCGCTGGAGGCGAGCACGATGGAGTTCAGCCCGCGATCGGAGCCGACGGAGAATGTCACCACGCCCAGGATGTCGGCCGCGCCGGCGAGGAGCGCGATCCAGAGACCGAACCCCGGCCGCAGCCGTGACAGCTCTCTCCTGAACACGAAGACGAGGGGGAGGAAGAAGACGACCTGGGCCACGCGTGAGCCCCAGAGCCCCGCGACCCATCCGGCCCGGTCCGCGATCCAGCCCAGCAGGAAGCCGGCGACCCCGAACCCGACGGCGGCCGCCACCGACCAGGGCAGACCGGGAAGATGGTTCTTGATCCCATCCCGGAGCTTGCGGAGATCCGTCGAGACGAGCGCCACCCCGGCCACCGCGATCGCCGCGCCGATCAACGCGAGGCCGGTGGGACGCTCCCCCAGGATCACGATCGCGAGGACGACGCCCACGATCGCGTAGCCCGCACCGATCGGCGAGACCACGGCCACCGGACCGAGCTCCAGCGCCTTGTAGTGCGTCAGGTACGCGAACGCCGCCGCCGCGCCGTTCATCAGGACGAGCCAGACGTCCGGTCCGAGCGGCGCCAACGACGTGCCCGTCGCCACGAGCACCGCGGTCATGAACGCGGCGGACAGCGCCTGGCCGCTCATCACGGCGCCGATCGAGCCGATCCTGCGGCCCGAGACCGCTCCGAAGAAGTCGGCGAGCCCCCAGCCGAGGGCCGCGGCGAGCCCGAAGATCACGCCGGTGGCCGCATCAGGCGTCGCCGCGGAACCTGGCGTCGCGCCACGCGATCGCCGCCTTCAGTCCCTCCTCCGCCGTGATGCGACGGAACTCGTCGCGGGCCGGCAGGTTCGCCGTCTCGATCATCACGTCGAGCTCGGTGTTCGCGGCCATGGCTGCCCGGAACCCGGCCACGTCCCACGCACGATTGACCGCGCGCTTCGTCGTCTGGATCACGAAGGGCTCGTTCTTCGCGATCTCCTCCGCGAGCTGCAACGTGGCGGCGTCGAGCTCCTCGCGGGGGACGACCCGGTTCACCAGACCCAATCGGAGCGCCTCGTCGGCGGAGACGCGATCCTCGCCCGTGAAGAGCAGCTCCTTCGCCGCCCGGACGCCCACCACCCACGGGAGGAACATCGAGACGACGCCCGATCCGAACCGGACGTCCACGTAGCCGAAGTAGGCATCGTCCGCTGCGACGGCGAGGTCGCATGCGAGCATCAGATCTGCCCCGCCGGCGAGGCAGTACGAGTGGACGCTCGCGATCACCGGCTTCGGGTGGTCCAGGAACTTCAGCATCTCCTCCGTCGAGTGCTGCAGGTCCGCGTGCCATCGACGAGCGTCGAGCACGCCCCCGGCGGCGTCCTCGTTCAGGTCGTAGCCGGCGCTGAAGGCCCGGCCGGCCCCCCGGAGGATCAGCACCCGGACTTCCTCGTCCGCCGCGGCCTGGTCGAGGGCCGAGGACATCGCACCCACGAGCTCCCGGTCGAGGGCGTTCAGCGAGGCCGGACGGTTCATCGTGAGGCGGCGGACCGGACCCAGGTCCTCCACCAGCAGTACCGGCTCGCTCACGTGGTCTCCCCTCCCGATGACCGCCGGATGCTAGCGGAGACGGGACCTCGCGGCGCAACCCATGGCCCCCCGGCGCACGTATCCCCAGGAGAGGCACCGCTGCCCTGCTGCCTTGCGCTGCTGGTGAGGGCTGGGGTAGCCTCCTGAACCGGCGTTCAAACATCGACCGAGGGAGGCGTCATGGTCTACCACCCGAGAGATCCCGCCCACCGCACCGTCTCGCGACGGGACTTCCTTCGGAAGTCGCTGGCCGCCGGAGTGGCCCTGCCGACGTCGGCCGCGATCCTCGCCGCGTGCGGGGACGACCCGAGCGGCCCTCAGGACCCGGGCGCGGACGACCAGATCCCGCGATTCGGCTCCCTCGACAACCCGGTCACCCTTCAGACCTACGACGACAACCCGCCGATCGACTCGAACCTCGAACCGGAGGCCGGTCCCCTGGTGATCTACAACTGGGAGCAGTACATGTGGAAGCAGGTCCTCAACGACTTCAGCAAGGAATTCGACGTTGAGGTCAAGTACGAGACCTTCTATAACATGGAGCAGGCGATCGCGAAGTTCCAATCGGGCGAGGTCGACTACGACGTCTTCTTCCCGACGATCGACTACGTTCCGAAGCTCGTGGCCGGCAAGCTGATCCAGCCGCTCAACCACGACTACATGCCGAACATCAAGAACCTGTGGCCGGTGATGCAGGATCCCTATTACGACCAGGGTTCGCAGTATTCGGTGCCGTACACGATCTACCACACCGGCATGTGTTGGCGGACCGACATCGTGCCCGTGGAGCCGGAGGACCTCGTGGCGAGCGGGAACCCGTACGAGATCTTCTGGAACGAGGACTACGCGGGCCAGGTTGGGATCTACGACGCCTATCGGGAGGCGCTCTCCCTGGGCATGTACCGCGACCACCTCGACGAGACGGACCTGAACACGGACGACCCGGCGGTGATCGAGGCCGCGCGGGATCGCCTGATCGAGCTGAACGAGCTCGTGGGAGTCAAGACCACGATCGACGGAGCCTACGCGGGCGTTCCCGAAGGGAAGTTCGGATTGCACCAATCGTGGTCCGGCGACATCCAGGCCGGCCCGTGGTACACGAGCGACCCGAAGAAGGAGGCGCCCCTGCTGCGCTACTACTGGCCCGCCCGCGACGGGTTCGGCGGCACGATCGACAACGACACCTACGCGATCCCGACGAGCGCGAAGAACCCCGTGCTTGCCCACAAGTTCCTGAACTTCATGTTGGACGAGTTCAACGGGATCAAGAACTGGACTTGGGTCGGGTATCAGGTGCCGTTCAGCGCGGTCGACGAGGAGACGATCTTCGAGGAGAGCTACCCGGGCCTCAAGGGCTGGTTCTCCTGGGACTACGGAGCACCCAAGGGCGAGCACTGGAACAACCTGAAGCCGACGATCGTGAGCGAGGCTGACTTCGACATCGGGAAGCGGGCGACGGGGCTGCCGGTCGAGGTCGACGAGCTCTGGTCGGGGGCGTACGCGGAGTTCAAGTCAGGATAACCTCCGAGTCATGTCGACTCCGGCGGGCGGGACCGTCGGGCAGCGACGCTGGTACTACCCGGCGCTCGCGATGCCCGGGATCGTCTGGCTGTTGCTCCTGTTCATCCTGCCGTTCTACGCGATCGCGGCGGTCGCCTTCGGCACCCGTGATCAGATCTTCGCCCTACCGATCCCGGCGTGGAACCCGTTGGAGTGGCAGTTCGAGACGTTCTCCGAGACCGCCGGCGAGCTCTTCGCCTCCGGTGGCCTCCAGGCCCAGTTCACGCGCACCGTGCTCTATGTGGGCATCTCGGTCGTGCTCTGCCTGCTCGTCGGCTATCCCGTGGCGTACTACATCGCCCGGTACGGCGGGCGCCTGAAGATCCTCCTGCTCACCCTGATGATCGCGCCGTTCTGGATGAGCTACCTGATGCGAATGCTCGCCTGGGTGAACCTGCTCTCCCTGAAGCCGGAGGACCCCGGCCTGGTCAACCGGCTCCTCCTCCTCACCCCGTTCGTACACGACCCGATCGCGTGGAACAGCGGAGCCGTCTCCCACATGACGGTGATCCTCGGGTTGGTCTACGGCTACATCCCGTTCTTCATCCTGCCCCTCTACGCGGCGCTCGATCGGATCGATCGGTCCCAGCTCGAGGCGTCCCGAGACATGGGCGCCAGTCCGGCGAGCACGTTCTGGCGCGTCACGCTGCCGCTCTCGAAGCAGGGGATCCTCGCCGGAGCCGTGATCATCACCCTCCCGATGTTCGGCGACTACTACACGCCGAACCTGCTGACCGCGAGTCCGGAAAACACGATGATCGGCAACGCGATCGACCTTGCCTTGCAGGGTGGACAGGGCACGCAGCCGAAGGGAGCAGGTCTCACGCTGCTCCTGTCGGCGTTCATCGCGGCCCTGATGATCTACTACCTGGTGAGCGTGTCGAGGGCCGCGAAGGAGGCGCAACGGTGACCACGGTCGAGGCGACCGTCCCACGCGTCACCGCCTCTCCGAAGGTCGGTTGGCTTCGGTCCTTCTTCTCCAACCCGTGGGGGAAGCCGCGGTTCCTCTCGGTCTGGACGTGGCTGTACATCATCTGGACGATCGCGCCGGTCGTGATCGCCGTGCAGTTCTCGTTCAACGCGGGACGCTCCCGCAGCACGTTCCAGGGGTTCAGCATGCAGTGGTACGAGGCGATCTGGAACGAGGCATCCGCCGGCTTCGACGACACGCTGCTGCCGGCGCTCACGCAGAGTCTCAAGCTCGCGCTGATGACGATGCCGATCGCCACCGCCCTCGGTGTGGGGCTGGCGATCGGACTGGCCCGGTGGCGCGGGCGCGGCTCGGGCGCGGCGAACTTCCTGATGCTCTTCCCGCTCGTGACGCCCGAGATCGTGATGGGCGCCTCGATGTTCCTGATCTTCTCGAACCTGTACCACATCCGGTTGGGTACCACGGCGCAACTGCTCGGCCACGTGACGTTCTCGCTGTCCTACGTCGTGATCGTGACCCGGAGTCGGCTCTTCGCGATCGGGAGGGATTACGAGGAGGCGGCGATGGATCTCGGCGCATCTCCGGCCGGCGCCCTCCGTCGGGTGCTGCTCCCCCTGCTCGCACCGGCGATCCTGTCGAGCTTCTTCATCGTGTTCGCGATCTCGATCGACGACTTCGTGATCAGCCAGTTCCTCTGCGCGCAAGACTGCACCACGATCCCGATCAAGATCTACAGCGCGGCGCGGAACGCT
>JAJNBA010000078.1 GCA_021155985.1 Actinomycetes bacterium | reverse complement strand
GGTCTGACGGACGCGGTTGAGGTCGGCGCCGAGCTTCTGCAACACCTGCGCGGCGACCCCTTCGCCCTCGCGGATCAGCCCGAGCAGGATGTGCTCGGTGCCGATGTAGTTGTGTCCGAGCTGCAGCGCCTCGCGGAGCGAGAGCTCGAGGACCTTCTTCGCGCGCGGCGTGAACGGGATGTGGCCGGTGGGCGCGGCTTGCCCCTGGCCGATGATCTCCTCGACCTGCTGGCGCACGGCTTCGAGAGAGATGTTCAAGGACTCGAGGGCCTTGGCCGCGACGCCTTCGCCCTCGTGGATCAGGCCGAGCAGGATGTGCTCCGTGCCGATGTAGTTGTGGTTGAGCATCCTCGCTTCTTCTTGGGCGAGGACGACCACCCGCCGTGCTCGGTCGGTGAATCGCTCGAACATGCGCTACATCCCTCCAGGCGGCGACCCGTCCGTCCGGCCCCGGGGATCTTCGGACTCCGTCCTACCCCCGAGGTGCATGAGGCGCCGCTCCCTCGCGGTGGCAGCGCCTCTCTGCACGCAGTATACCCAGCGCCCCCGATACGCCAGCACACCGCCCAACATCCGCTCCGTTTCACTCCCGGGACGGGATCTCATCCCGATCCAACTCTCGTCTCAGTCTTCGGAAGAACCGAGCCCGGGGATGAGTCCCGGACGATCTTTCCCAGGGGTGAGACGTGGCATAGACCTTTCGGACCAGAAGGACCACCCGGAAGGCCGTTGGCATCCCTGGGCTCCGCCTGGCAGCATCGTGGCAACGCTCCTCGTGTCCCCACATGGAGCCCTCCCCAGCGTTCGGAGGTCCGGCCTTCCCCATGGACACCATGGAGAAAAGGGAGCGAGACAGTGCGCGTGCTCGTCGTCGATGATCACCCCGCGTTCCGGAAGGCACTCGCATCCGCCCTGCAACTCGTCGGCGATATCGAGATCGCAGGGGAGGCCTCGGGCGGCGAAGACGCATGCATCGGAGCGAAGGAGCTGCAGCCCGACGTCGTCCTGATGGATCTCTCGATGCCCGACATCTCCGGCATCGAGGCGATGCAGCGGATCCACTCGTCGACCCCGGAGCTCCCCGTGGTGATCCTCACCGCCCATGCGGACGAGGGCGTCGAGCGAGCGGCCCGCGGGGCCGGCGCCTCGGGGTTCGTCGCGAAGGGACGGGGGCTCCAGGACATCCTCCGAGCACTGCACGAGGTGACGGCCGCGGGCTGAGCCTCGCGGTAGGGTCCCCGCGTGGGATGCCTGATCGTCCTGTTCGTCCTTCTCCTGCCCCGGACGATCATGGTCGTCCTGTGGCTGTTCTCCAGCTACCTCTCGACCGCGTTCGGGACGTGGGTCTGGCCGCTGATCGGCTTCTTCGTGCTGCCGACGACCACGCTCGCCTACGCGGTGGCACAGAACCGCTACGGGGGCGTACGAGGTGTGGGGCTCGTCCTGGTGATCCTCGGCGCCCTGGTGGACCTCGGCGCGCTCGGAGGGGGCGGCAGGGGCGCCGGGAAGCGCTGGACAGGAGATCGCTGAGTGCCGAACGGACGGGGGCCGGCTCGCCTTCGGCGAACCGGCCCCCACGGATGCCCCGGGTGCGTCGGGGCCACCCCCTGTTTCCCCAGACGCGCCTCGCCGATCGCTCGGCGCTGCGCTTCCGGGCCATCCGGGTCCGTTCGTGACCCACTCCGGAACGTAGCCACCGAGCAGTGCGACGGATGTAACGCACGTGACATCCGGCGCGTGCTGTTCGTCACCGGCCCAAAGTGACGGACGTCACGTCCGGTCAGTCGAGAGCCTCTGGGCGGTGGGCGGGGAACATGATGAGGTCGCGGAGCGAAGCGGCGTCCGTGAGGACCATCAGCAGGCGGTCGATACCGAGACCCAACCCTCCGGCAGGCGGCATCCCGTGCTCGAGCGCCCGGAGGAAGTCCTCGTCGAGCGGATGCGTCTCCTCGACGCCCGCCGCCCTCAGCTGCTGTTGGAGCTCGAGCTTCGCACGCTGCTCGAGCGGGTCGGTCAGCTCGGAGAACGCCGTGACGAGCTCGACCCCGCCGATGATCAGGTCGAAGTGCTCCGTCAGGCCGGGATCGTTCCGGTGTGGCCTCGCGAGCGGCGACACCTCCCGAGGGAAGTCGCAGACGAACGTCGGCTCGACGATCGTCCCCTCGACGAGCTTCTCGAAGAGCTCCACCACGATCTTCCCCGGGCCCCACACCTCGTCGACGGGCACGTCGTGCCGCGCCGCGATCGACGGGAGATCGGTGCGCTCGAGGGTGATCTCCTCACCCGTTGCGGTCGACACGGCGTCGAGCATCGCGAGCCGACGGAACGGAGGTGCGAGATCGATCCCCCGTCCTCTCCACGGGATCGTGAGGTCCTCGGGATCGCGGCCCATGATCGGGCCCACCGCGCGTACGCTCTCGCGGATGAGCGCCTCCGACAGCTCCATCATCGTCGTGTAGTCGCCGTAGGCCTGATACGCCTCGAGCATCGAGAACTCCGGGTTGTGGTCGCGGTCGATCCCCTCATTGCGGAAGTTCCGCCCGAGCTCGTAGACACGCTCGATCCCACCGACGAGGAGCCGCTTGAGGTAGAGCTCGAGCGAGACCCGGAGCTTCATCTCGATGCCGAGCGCGTCATGGAAGGTCGTGAAGGGCCGCGCGTTCGCGCCGCCCGCCACCGTCTGGAGGATCGGACCCTCGGACTCGATGAAGCGGCGTTCGTGCAGCACCTCACGTGCTGCCCGGAGGATCGCCGCGCGCGCGGCGAAGAGGCGGCGGGGGGTCTCGTCCGCGATCAGATGGAGGTAGCGACGCCGCTGCTGCAGGTCCGGGTCCTTGAGGCCGTGCCACTTCTCCGGCAGCGGACGGAGCGACTTCGTCAGCATGGCCCAGCGCGCGACGAAGACCGAGAGCTCGCCGCGGCGCGTCGTCCCGACCGAACCGGTTACCGCGACGATGTCGCCGAGATCCACCTCGTCGAGGAGCGCGAAGGGCTCGGGCGCCAGCTCGGCCCGGTTGCAGACGAGCTGGAGGTCGCCGCTGCCGTCGCGGAGCGTGAGGAACTTCAGCTTCCCCATGTCCCGCTTCAGGACCACGCGACCGGCGACGGTCACCGCCTCCTCGGCCCGATGGTCCGCAGGAAGGTCCCCGTACCGTTCACGGAGGACCGCGGTCGCGACGGGCTCGTCCACGCCGAGCGCGTCGTTCAGCGTGAGCGCGAACGCCCGATCACCGAGCCGCTCGAGCGATGCGCGTCGCGCTCTGAGGACCTCCTCCTCGCGCGAGGGGCCGCTCGTGTCCGCCGGTTCAGTCATCCACGTTCTTCTCGTGGACCAGTCGCAGACCTTCGAGCGTCAGGAACGGCTCGTGGTGATCGATCGTGCGGCAGTTCGGGATGACCACCGTCGCCAGCCCCCCGGTCGCGATCGTCGTGGCGCCGCCGAGCTGGCGCCTGATCCGGTCGACGATCCCATCGACCTCGCCCGCCGTGCCGAACACGAGGCCAGACTGGATCGCCTCGACCGTGTTCTTCCCGATCACGGAGGCCGGCGCCTCCATCTCGACGCGGGTGAGCCTCGCCGCGCGCCGGACCAGCGTCTCGGCGGAGATCTGGAGACCGGGCGCGATGACCCCGCCGAGGAACTCGCCGTGTTCGGAGACGACGTCGAAGTTCGTCCCCGTGCCGAAGTCCACGACGATCGACGGGCCGCCGAACCGCGTGTACGCGGCCAGCGTGTTCACGATCCGGTCCGCGCCGACCTCCCGGGGATTGTCCGTGAGCACCGAGACGCCGGTCTTCGTGCCGGGACCCACGACCAGCGGCTCGAAGGACAGGTAGCGAGCAGCCATCTCGCGGAGCTGCTGCGTGACATCGGGGACGACCGACGCGATGCAGAGGCCCGAGAGCTTCTCGAGGGACAGCCCTCGATGCTCGAGCAGCCCCGCGAACACGAGCGCGATCTCGTCGGCGGAGCGCTCCGGCTGCGAAGAGAGGCGCCAGGTATGGACGAGCCCCGGGCCGTCGAAGACCCCGAGCACCGTTTCCGTGTTGCCGACGTCGGCCGTGAGCAGCATCGCGTACTCCCGTGGACGGATTCGGGCAGGAACGGTCCATCGTGGCCCACCCGCCGAGTGGCGACAACCCGTTCAGCGCGCGCCCGCAGATCCCGGGAGCAGCAGGTTGTCGATCAGACGCGCCGAGGGGAACCGCACGGCGACGAGGGCCCGCGCGGGTCCGTCGATGCGCGCGATCGCTTCGAAGGTAACGTCCCGGACCACGGCGACGTAGTCGATCCGCGCCATCGGCGTCGCCCCGATCTCGCGGGCCATCGCCGCGACGAGGACCGCCGTCTCCCGCTCGCCGGCCCGCGCCAAGCCTGCCGCCTCGGACAGGGCGAGGAAGAGGCAGCCGGCCTGCTCCCGCTCCTCCGGGGAGAGCCGGGCGTTCCGCGACGAGCACGCGAGCCCGTCGGACTCACGGACGGTCGCGCACGGCACGATCGTCACGGGGATCGCCAGCTCGCGCACCATGCGGCCGATCAGGAACAGCTGCTGGGCGTCCTTCTGCCCGAAGTACGCGCGGCACGGCCCCGTCAGGTCGAACAGACGATGCACCACCTTCAGCACGCCGCGGAAGTGACCCGGCCGTGCCGCGCCCTCGAACGTCTCCCCGACGGGCCCCGCGTCCGGCTCCGGGAGCGGGACGCCCGATGGGTAGACCTCCTCCACGGGCGGTGCCCAGATCGCGTCCACGCCGAGACCCCGGCACACGTCGACGTCCCGATCCTCGTCGCGCGGGTACGCGGCGAGATCCTCGCCGGGTCCGAACTGCGCGGGGTTCACGAAGATCGACACGAGCGTACGCGTGGCGTCCTCGCGGGCGCGCCGGATCAGCGACGCGTGTCCGTCGTGCAACGAGCCCATCGTGGGAACGAGGCCCACCTCCCCGTCGGCGCGCCAGGCCGAGGTGAGCTCCCGGAGATCGCTCGCCGTCCGGATCAGGTCCACTCGGCGAGCACGTCCTCGACGGCGGCGCGGGAGGGAGGAGGGACATGTCCGGATCGCGCGGCCAGCTCCACGGCCGATCTGGCCAGCGCGACGTAGACGGGCACCAGGTCCGGCGCATGCCGCCCCAGGGCCTCCAGGTTCCGACGGATCGTCCCCGCGTCGCCGCGCACCGCCGGGCCGGTGAGCGCTCGCGCCGGACCCAGCGCCTCGACGTGGGCGAGGGAGGCGCGCTGCAGCGGGGCCATCGCCGCCCCGGCGTCGGGCACCCCGGCCGCGGTGAACAACGACTCGGCGATCGCCGAGACCGTGACCAGGGCGTTGGACGCGAACACGGCTCCCGCGTGGTACAGCGGCCGGAGCTCGTCCGCCAGGACGAACGCGACGCCGTGGAGATCACCGGCCAGACGTTCCCCCACGCGCAACCCCTCCTCGTCATCCGCGGTCACCGCGATCCAGCTGCCAGGCAGTCCGTTCACGGCGGCTGGGACGTCCGGGAACGTCTGGAGGGGATGCAGGGCGAGGCGGTGTGCACCCACTCCGACCGTGGCCCGGAGCGCATCGAGTCCGAGGGAGCCGGAGAGGTGCAGCACCCAGGCGCCCGCTCCCAGCGCCCCGGCCGTGGCGAGTTCGGCCACCGTCGATTCGATCGCATCGTCGGGCGTGCCGATCACGACGAGCTCCGCCGCGGCGGCCGCGTCGGCGGGCTCCCGTACGGGGACCCCCGGGAGATGCGTGGCGGCGCGGTCCCGGGTCCTTGCTCTCCCGGACACCCCCACGACCTGATGTCCGGCTCGTTGGAGCAGGACGGCCACAGCCGTGCCCACCGTGCCCGCACCGATCACGGCGACCCTCATGCGCCCGAGTATCGCAACCGCTCCCGGAGAGCCGTCACAGGTCCGCGATCGGCTCCTGGACGATCCACGCGAGCGGTCCGGCCGGGGTGGGAGCCCTCTCCGGCCCCTCGAGCGGCTTCAGCACGTGGTGCCGCAGGACGTACAAGGAGCCGCCCGTGGCCACGTACGCGGTCCCGTCGTCCGCGTACGCGGCGAAGGTGAAGCCACCGTCGGAGCCCACCCAGCGAGGCTCGATCGACCGACCGGACGCGAGGAGGGGAAGCTCCCAGAGGCCGGGCCGGCCCTCACCCACCCTTCCGACGACGAGCGCAACCCACGAGTCGGGGCCGTACGCCAACACCTCGTCCACCTGCAACGGCGCACCACCGATCAGGTACGGCACGGGCGGTCCGCGGAACTGGCCGTACAACGACGCCCTCCCGGTCACGCGGATCGGAGCGGGGTCGCGGCTGCTCCCGACCTCCGCGGACGTGGGATCGATGGACGGGAGATCGGCGCTCGGAGCGACGATCATGTCCCCGTCGGGCGACACCGCGATCAGGCCGTGATCGGGTAGGAGCAGGCCCGCGTCGCGGTAGCCGGCACCGACCACGTCCACGCCGCGCGGTCCGACCCTGGTGAGGAAGTGCCCGAGGCTGGTCCGGCCGACGGAGAGGACGTCGCCGCAGAGCGTCTCTCGCATCACGCGCTCCCGCCCGGGACGATCCACGTGCGCGGCGGACACCGATACAGTGCGACTGCATCCATCGGATGGTTGCCCCCGGTCGACAAGGAGCGCCTGGCCCGGTCGCGCCCAGGTGACGATCGTCCCTCGTCCCAACCGCTCGGGCTCCGCTCCGACCTCGAGGGAATCGAGCACCGAGGCCTCGAGCACGCCCCGTCCGCGATCGGACGTGATGCCGAGCCACCCGAGATCGGGCGACCTCACGCTCACGAGCTCCACCGGATCAGGGATCAGAGGGCCCGGCTTCACCTCGCCCGACGCGAGGTTCCAACGCCACAGACGCGCCGACCCTCCGCCGTCTGCGCTCGCGTAGACGAGGATGCCCGGCGGCCCCCCAGGCGGCACCACCGAATGCTCCCGTCTCGGACCGGGGTCCGGAGCACCACGCGAGAGGAGAACGAGCATGACGGAGAGGACCCCCACCGTGGCGAAGACCGATCGGGAGCTGATCGTGACGGGTCGGGCCTCGGTCGGGGCGCGGTCCTCCGAGGTCTCGAGAGGCCCGTTCCCAGGGAGCGTGCGGTCCCGGCTCACGCTCCGTGGTGGCGCCGACCGGTAGAGGGGCGCACCGCACTCGGGGCACGAGGCGGAGGCGCTGTCGCCGATCCGGTCGCATCGGAGACAGGTCGTGGTCACGGGCGCACCGCCAGCGGAGACGCCGAGGGCGCCACGCCCTCCGTGTTCACGCGCAACTCTCGCAGCCGCGTCCCGTCAGGCAGAACGGGATCCGCGACCAGCTCGAGCAACGGCAGGAGGACGAACGCCCGCTGAGCCAAGCGCGGATGCGGCACGACGAGGTCCGACTCGTCGATCGTCTCCTCGTCGAAGAGGAGGACGTCGATGTCGATCGAGCGGGCCCCCCAACGCTCCTTCCGGACGCGTCCAAGGCGCTCCTCCACCCGGTGCGCCACGTCCAGCAGGTCCCGAGCGGAGAGATCGGTCTCCACGCGGATCACGGCGTTCAGGTAGTCGGGCTGCGGCGGCCCCCCCACCGGCGCCGTCTCCCAGACCCTGCTGGACGCGAGCACCCGAAGCCCGGGCTCCCCCTGGAGCAGGTCGACCGCCCCCTGCAGGTTCGTGAGGCGGTCGCCGAGGTTCGACCCGAGTCCGAGGAACGCGACGGTCCCCACCGGGTCCCCCGTCACTCGCCGGCGACGACCGTGGCGCCCGCGGCCACCCCATCGATCCCGAGACGGCCGGCGGCGTTCGGCTTGTGGACCACCGCCGTCACCTGGCCCACATGCGGGAAGGAGCTGATCCGGCGTGCGATCGCATCGGCCATCGCCTCGATCAGGTCGAACGATCCGTCCTCTACGATCTCGCGCACGGCCTCCGTGACCCCCCGGTAGTCGGCCGTCGCGTCGATCGAGTCGCGTGGGGCATCCACCTCGATGTCGAGGTCCACGACGAAGGGCTGCGGTTGGTCCTTCTCGCCGTCGCGCGCTCCGTGGCGGCCCTCGGCGCGGATCCCCGTCAGGAACAGACGGGCTCGTGTCATGGCGAAGCCTCCTCGTCGTCGTCAGGCACGAACCAATCGTCGCGCTCGTCCTCCTCCAGGTCCAGCCACGGCGGACGTCGTTCGAGCTGGATCCGCACGACGCCGTCATGGGCATGGCCCGCGTGATGCGGCTCCCGCAGGTACCTTGCCCGGAGGTACTCGAGGATCATCGGGGCGATCGTGGCGGCGGCCTCATCGGTGAGATCGTGACCGCATCCGGGGAGGACCCCGAGCGTCGACGTCGCGATCGCGTCGTTCAGCTCTTCGGCAACCGACACCGGCACCACGGCGTCGTCCTCTCCCCAGAGCAGGAGGACGGGGAAGTCGAAGGACGCGAGGAGCCCGTCGTCGGCGGCGGAAGCACGTGGCGCGTCGAGGAGAACCATCGCGTCGACAGCGCCCTCGGCGGCAAGGACCTGCGCGAGCGACCCGCCCGTCCCGTGGCCGATCACGCCGCACCGCTCGCCGCCGAGCTCGCCCCGCACGATGTCGATCGCGACCGGCTCGTCCCCTGCTGGCAGATCGGGCGCGATCACCCGGAATCGCGACTCGAGGAGCGGCACGAACTCCTTCCACTGGTCGCTCGATCGGCCCTCGTCGTGGAGGAGGAGCAGGATCGGATCCCGGCCGGTCACGGGCGCCCTCGCGCGATCGCGTCCGCCACCCGGAGCGCCTGGACCGTCGGGGCGACGTCGTGGACCCTGACGACGTCCGCGCCCTGCGCCGCGCACCACACCGCGGCGGCGAGGGAGCCGTCCCGTCGGTCGGCCGCGTCGTCGACACCCGCCAGCTCGCCGATGAACCGCTTGCGCGACGCTCCGGCGAGCACCGGCGGCCCGAGCTCGCGGAACGAGCCGATCGATCGCAGGAGCGCGAGGTTGTGCTCGAGGTTCTTCCCGAACCCGATCCCGGGGTCGATGCAGAGGCGGTCGCGGCCGATCCCGGCCG
>JAJNBA010000077.1 GCA_021155985.1 Actinomycetes bacterium | reverse complement strand
GCCCGCGACGACGCCGTCACGTACACGAAGATGAAGGAGAACGTGACCGAGGAGCTCAAGCGCTCCTTCCGGCCCGAGTTCCTGAACCGTATCGACGAGGTCATCGTCTTCCACTCGCTCACGCCCGACGACGTCAAGCAGATCGTGGATCTGCTGATGCGCCGGGTGGAGGAGCAGCTGAAGTCCAAGGACGTGGACATCGTCCTCACCGATGCCGCCAAGACCCTGCTCGCAGAGCGCGGGTACGACAAGGCCCTGGGCGCTCGACCGCTCCGCCGCACGATCCAGCAGCTCGTGGAGGACCCGCTCGCCGAGAAGCTCCTCTACAAGGAGTTCCGCGCCGGAGAGACGATCATCGTCGACGTGCGCGACGGGGAGATCACGTTCGAGCACGGCGCCGGCATCATGCCGCCGGACACACCGCCGGTGGAGCTCGCGGGCTCGACCGAGTAGGTCAACCCGCGTCACGCGCCGCGTCCCCGGACGCGGCGGGAAGGCCGAAGCCCGGTCCGTCGGAGACCAGGCTTCTCGGCATCTCGGGCTTCTTCAGTCGTAGCGAGTGACCAGCAGCGCTCCCGAGTGGACCACGACGGGCCGTTCAGGTCGGTCTCCCAGCGCATCTGGAGTCGGCGACCTCTCCGGTCTCCACGTCGAGGACCATCAGCCGGAGCAAGGGGAAGGTTGTTGAGACTCCGCGCGCTCGGGTCGTAGGAGACTCAGGATGAACCGTTCGGACCGAAGAGGGGATCGAGCGGGGGAGTCCGGTCGCTGCGGGTGGCCGGGCTCCTCGGCATCTCCTTCCTCTCTCAACCCCCGTTGGCCTGGTCGGCTCGATGATCCTGTCCCAGCCCTCCCAGAGCTTCAGGAACGCGTCCTGCATGAGTTCCTCGGCATCGGCGGAGCTCCCGTGATGAAGGAGAGAGCCCGGTACGGGCGATCGTGCTGATCGAGGAACAGGTCGTCGAACGTCAGCGGGGCCGCGGACGTCTCGCCGTCCCCGTGGAGCTCCACGACGTTGTCACCGGTCTGCACGGGCCCCATGGATGCCTAGGGATCCCTCGTCGTTAGGGGGTCGCGACCGTCCGAGGGGAGCCCCAAATCGGGCGAGCGTACGCTCGGCGTCATGCGGACGGGTGGCGGACGGGTTCCGCGCGAGGCGATCCGTCGACCGGTCAGGATCTCGCTGCATCGAGCCGTTCATCGCTACAGACGTTCTGGCGGTACGCCTCGGAGGTGCCGAGGTCGAGGCGGGTCCGGGCCGGTGTGCGACCGACCGGACCCGCCTCGACGATCAGCTCTTGCCCGAGCGAGCGGCGGAAGCCTGCAGCCCCTCAGCCGCGTCCAGCTTGCCCTGGTCCCACGGCGCGATCCCGGGGCCATCCACGGAGGCGGTCTCCGCCTGCTGCCGGCCGTTCATCGCATCGAGCTTGCCCTGGTCCCACGGGGTGATCCCGACGACCTGCTCGGCGACCGCCGGCGCGTCGGAGGCAACCGCTCGTGTGATCAGGCTGCCGGCGGCCGCTCCGATCGCGAGGGTCAAGGCGATCGTCACGACGTACGAAGCGATCGGCCGTGCAGGAGCTACGAGGGTCTGTGCCTTGGCGCTCATCGCGGACCTCCTTCTCTCGGCGGATCTCGAGGAACGGATCTGGTGATCCGCTCCGTGTCGTCGACGCCATCAAGACACGCCGCCGCTCGGTTCCGCTGCGTCTGGAGGTACCAACGCGACGTGACGTTCATCACAGCGCCGAGGTCATCCCCCGGAAGGGCCCACCTCCAACGTGGCCCGGAGCTCCTCCGGGACCAGGTCTGCGAACGTCCACGCCGTCCACAGATCGTCGGCGATCCTCCGTGGATCACTGGCCACCCCGCGCCGAGCGAAGTGCTCACAGACCCGTTCCACGTCCCGAGCCAGCAGGGCTTCGGCGTGGCGGTTCTTCTTGGGGTCGACCGCCTGTGGCAGATCGATCACGGAGATCCGTCCCTCCCACACGAGGATGTTGAACGGGGAGAGGTCGCCGTGGACGACATCGTGGAAGAGCATCCGTTCCACGACGCGGATGGATTGCTCGAGGAGATCCTCCACCTCCTGGTCGTCGGTGGCCCGATAGCGATGGAGCTGCGGCGCGGCGTCGTCCTCGTCGCCGATGTACGACATCAGGATCGCGTGGTCGGTCGCCTCGATCGGCCGGGGGACGGGAGTCCCCGCGGCGAACAGCGCATGCAGGGTCTCCCACTCGCGGCCGACCCAGATCCCTCCCTGGACCTCCCGACCGAACCGCGTCTTCTTCTCCAATGCGACGCGGATCCGCCGTTCCTTGATGAACTCGCCGTCCCGGTAGAGCGACTCGTCGCGGAAGTCGCGCCGGTCGAGGGGGTGGTAGATCTTCAGCGCCGCCAGTTCCTCACCGGTCGTGCGCGGGTTCGCGCGCACCAGGTGCACGCTCGCTTCCTTGCCGCTCTTGATGGGTCGGATGACCCGTTCGATGAGCCCTTCGTCGAGGAAGTGCTCGAAGACTTCGTCGTGCAACGCGGGTGCCCCCTTCGTCGGGATACTGGCGATCGCGGGGTTGCGGACATGGGCGACGCCGCGTCCTTCGGGGAGCTACCGCGTGGGAGCCGAGCGGCTCAGCGGATGGCAGAGGGACGCAGCGTGCTGACGGTGACCGAGTGGGCAGTCATCTCGCATCCCTCCTTCAGGTGACAGGTACGCGTGGGCACGTGGTCGGTGCGCCGATCGGACCGAGCCGGCCGAGTATACGCCCTCACAGGGCCAACACGTCGTCCATCCCGGCCCCGTCGGAGCCGCTGAGCGACGCGATGGTCTCGACGACCGCGACGGGGATGTGCGTCACCGCGCGGAACCCGTCGCCATCGGGAAGGATCTCCTGGGCCACCGAGAGGAAGCGCGGGCCCCTCCGTACCAGGTATCCGACGGTGTTGACGAGGTAGTCGGCCCGGACGTCCTCGGGGTCCGGCTCCTCGAAGTCGAACCACGCGTCACGCCAGGTCACGAGGACGAGGGGGAACTCGGGCGGTTCGGTGAGGTCCTCGATCGACTCGGCGAGCTTCTCGGCCGGCCCGAGAGCGAGCCCGTCCGGCTCTTGGTCCACTCTGGCATCTCCGGCGCCGATCGGTACGACTTCCACGACCGTTCCTCCTTCTCGTCAAGACATCTATCGGCATGCCTGACGCAACTCGTAGCTGCGGGGTCAGATCTCACACCGTCGGGCGCGGATCCCCGCCGATGGTCCTAATCAGAGGAAGGTAGCTGTGGTCGCCGACACCGCTCCCGACGGGCTGTCAGACCTCCCGGCTAGCGTCCCGCTCCATGCCACGGCCCCGGACGATCTTCACGTGCTCCGAGTGCCGGCAACAGGTTGCGCAGTGGGTCGGTCGGTGCCCCGGGTGCGGGGCGTGGGGGACGATCGAGGGCGCCCTCGGAGGCGCCGCAGTGCCTGGTGAGCCCGTCCTCATGCTGGGAGGGGGCACCGCAGCCGTCGAACCCCGCGTGTCCACCGGGATCCCGGGGCTCGATCGGGTGCTCGGTGGCGGGCTGGTCCCCGCCTCGGTGATCCTCCTCGCGGGGGAGCCCGGGATCGGGAAGTCCACGCTCCTGCTTCAGCTCCTCTCGCGCCTCGCCGGGGAGGGCCGCGGATGTCTGCTCGTCTCCGGCGAGGAATCTCACGGCCAGGTCGCCGCCAGGTCGCGCCGGCTGAGTCTGTCGGGGGATGCGGTCGCCTTCGCGCCGGGCCGCGACCTGCGTGCCGTGCTGGCGACCGCTCGGGAGCGCGACCCGTTCCTCCTCGCGGTGGACTCGATCCAATCGGTCCGCGATCCGTCCGCACCTCAGATGCCGGGCGGCGTGGCCCAGGTGCGGAACTGCACGGACGCCCTCGTCGGCATGGCCAAGGAGGAGGGGATCGCGGTCCTGATGACCGGCCACGTCACCAAGGACGGCGACCTCGCCGGGCCTCGTGCGCTCGAGCACGCGGTCGACGTCGTGCTCCTGTTCGAGGGCGACGCACGGTCTGGTTCGCGCGTGCTGACCGGCGGGAAGAACCGCTTCGGCGCCGAGGGCGAGTCCGCGTGGTTCGAGATGGCCCCGGACGGACTCCACGAGATCGATCCCACGGGTCTGCTGCTCGAGGGCGTCGGCGCCCCCGGAGCGGCCATCGCGCTCCCCATGGCAGGCAGGAGGGCCCTCGCGGTCGAGGTTCAGGCACTGATGGGGTCGGTCGACGGGCCGGCCCGCCGTCAGACGACGGGTCTGGACGGCAGACGTTTCCAGCTCATGGCGGCCGTGCTCGCTCGGACCGCAGGCTACCGGCTCGGCCGGGCGGAGCTGTTCGGGGCGACGTCCGGTGGGCTCCGGGTCGACGATCCAGCGGCCGACCTCGCCGTGGCTGCCGCCCTCGCCTCGGCGGTGACAGGGGCACCCGCGCCCGAAGGGGCCGCGTTCGTGGGGGAGGTCTCGCTCACGGGGCTCGTGCGACAGGTCTCCGGCATGCCACAGCGGCTCGCCGCGGCCGAGGCCGCTGGCTGCTCACGGGTCTACGGGGCGCCGGGCCCCGAGGCGAAGCGGCATCCGCTCATGACCCCCGTGCGTCACGTGTCCGAGGCGCTGTCGTGGACACACGACAGTGCCGCGGCAGCGCGGCGGCGAGCATCCTGAAGGGCCGAGCGATCGCTCCATCGTCCGTCGGAACATGCATGAAAGTGCCTCTGACCTGCGGTTTTGGGTTGCGGAGAAGGACGTTCCGTGTTACCCTTCTATCCTCGCCCGGCCAGGCTCCGGCCGGACGCACCTCTCGCGAAGGGAGACCCACTTGTCCGCGTTCCGCAAAGGAGACACCGTCGTCCACCCCGAGCACGGGGCGGCCGTCATCGAAGAACTGAAGGACAAGGAGTTCCTGGGCGAGAAGCGGAAGTACCTGGTCCTCCGGGTCGTGTACGGGGACCTGACGCTGTCCGTCCCGGTCGACTCGGCCGAGCAGGTCGGGCTCCGGCCCGTCATCAGTAAGCCCCAGGTCAAGAAGATCCTCAAGGTCCTCACGGAGGCCGAGACCATCTCCGCGGCCAACTGGAGCAGGCGCTTCAAGAACAACCTCGAGAAGCTGCACTCGGGTGACCCGTTCGAGGTCGCCGAGGTGCTCCGGAACCTCTCGATCAGGGACCGCGAGAAGGGGCTCTCCGCCGGGGAGAAGCGCATGATCCACAAGGCACGACAGATCCTGATCTCGGAGCTGTCCCATGCGGCGGGCAAGTCCGAGGAGGACGCCGAGCTCATGATCGACGAGGTCTTGGACGGCGCCCACGGCGTGAAGATGGCCGCCGAGGCCTGACCCGAACCCTCACCCGTTCCGTTCCGGCTCAGGAGCGGTGCCGGATGCGCCGATGACCCTTGAGAGGCCGGATGGCCTCGGTCGAGCTTCCCGAGGCGGGGTGAGCGTCGTGACGGAAAACGAGCACGGGCGGGGCGACGCCCTCCGCGGCCGCGTGGCCGGGGGCGTCCGGATGATCTTCGTCGCCCTCAGCGCAACCGTCGGTGCCCGGCTCGGCGAGGCCTCGCGCACCACCAGCACGAGCCGCGCCCTCCTGTTCGTCTTCCTCGGAGCCGGCGTGGGCTACGTGATCGGCGGCGTGTTCGGGCGCCTCACCCTCCGCGCCGTCCATGGCCTCGAAGCCGAGCTCGGTAGGAAGCCTCCGGCGGTCCTCGCAGGTGGTGTGGTGGGACTGGTCGTGGGACTGCTGGTGGCCGGGCTGATGATGATCCCTCTCCTGTTCCTGCCCGCCTCCGCGTCGTGGCCGGCCATCGTGTTCCTCTACCTCGCCTTCGGGACGCTCGGCTATCGGCTGGGCCAGGCCAAATACGAGGACATCTTCAGCCTCGTCGGCGTCAAACCGCGCGCCGCGGGCGTCACGAGGGGCGACCTGCACGTGCTCGACACGAGCGCGTTGATCGACGGACGCGTCGCTGACCTCGTGGCCACGGGGTTCGTGGCGGGGACGGTGTTGTTGCACGAAGGCGTGCTGCGTGAGCTCCAAGCGATCTCCGACTCCTCGGACCCGCATCGTCGAACGCGTGGCCGCCGCGGACTCGACATGCTCGTGGAACTCCAGAAGGCGCCGACCCTGCAGTTCCAGCTCGTGGAGGAGCTCGGGGTGATGGACGTCGATGCCGCGCTCGTGCGGTTGGCTCGCGAACGCGGCGCCCAGCTGATCACCGTCGATCACAACCTGGCGAAGGTGGCCGAGGCGCTCCGCGTGCCGGTGGCGCAGATCAACGCGCTGGCCTCCCGCTTCCGGGTTCCCTACACGGCCGGCGACGAACTCGCCGTCCGCGTCGTGAAGGAAGGGCGCGAGCACGGTCAGGCCGTCGCCTACCTCGACGACGGCACGATGGTCGTCGTCGAGCAAGCCGCGACGCGCATCGGCTCCCAGGTCGAGGTCCGGGTGACCAACGTGATCCAGACGACCACCGGGCGCATGATCTTCGCCGCCCTCTCTGGCGATTCCCCCGCCACGGCCGACGCCGACGCCTGACCGTCTCGGTCTGCGATGCTGCGAGCGTGGAGCCCGATGCGGCGATCGTGATCCTGCTAGCCGCCGGCGCCGGTCACCGACTCGGCGGTCCGGAACCGAAGGTGCTCCTCCCGATCGGCGGCCGACCCGTCCTCGCGGTGGCCGCCGCGGCCGCCGCGGCCTCCGGGGTGGGCGGGCTCGTGGTGACGTTCCCGCCGGGCTGGGAGGGACGCGCGCGTGCCTGCGTGGCGGACCTCGACATCGACGTGCGGTTCGTCGAGGGGGGCGAGACACGACAGGCCTCGGTCCGGGCGGCCCTCGACGCCGTGCCCGCATCCGCGGCGATCGTGGCCGTCCACGACGCCGCCCGGCCCTTCGCCTCCCCGGAGCTGTTCCGGCGGGTCCTCCGCACCGTGGAGGGAGGTCCCGACGGCGCCGTTCCCGTCCTCTCCGTCGCCGATACGGTGCTCCGGGTTCGGGGGGAGGTGGTGGAGGGCGTCGAATCCCGGGAGGAGCTGGCGCTCGGACAGACCCCGCAGGCGTTCCGGACCGCCGCTCTGCGGGACGCGCACGCGAACGCGGAGGCCGTCGGCGCATCGTTCACCGACGATGCGTCGATGCTCAGATGGGCGGGGTACGAGGTGCTCGCCGTGCCCGGCGACCCGGACAACGTGAAGATCACCACGCTGGCCGACCTCGCCCACGCGGATCGGCGGATGGGCGCCGCGGGTGGCTGATCGGGCCGTCGGTCTCGGCTTCGACGTCCACGCGTTCGCGCCCGGACGACCCCTGTGGCTCGGGGGTCTCAGGTTCGAAGGCGAGCGCGGTCTCGCCGGCCACTCCGACGGCGACGTGGTCTGCCACGCGATCGCCGACGCGCTGCTCGGTGCCGTGGCGCTCGGCGACGTGGGTTCGCACTTCCCCGACACCGATCCGGCGACGGAAGGCATGTCGGGCGCGGAGCTGCTGGGCCGCACCCTGCATCTCCTCGCCGAGGACGGCCGTTCGCCCGTCTCCGTCGACGTCACGATCGTCTGCGATCGGCCGTCGATCGCGACGCGACGCCTCGAGATGCGCGAGCGCCTCGCTCGGATCGCCGGGCTCCCGGTCGAGCGGGTATCCGTGAAGGCCACACGTCCCGAGGGGCTCGGCCTCACCGGCGACGGCGTCGGGTGCCTCGCGCTGACGGTGGTCACGTGAGCGGCGATCTGGTCACGGGGCGTCGGGCCGTCGTCGAGGCGCTCCGAGCGGGGCAGGTCCGGGAGGTGCTCGTCGCCGCCGGGTCGCGCGACACGCAGGGCCTCCGGGCCGTCCGTGATGCTGCCCGCGCGGCGAAGGTGCCCGTCCGCGCGACCGATCGGCGGGCGCTGGACGCCCTTGCCGGCGATCATCGCGGCGTCGTCGCCCGGACGGTAGGCGGCCACGCCGGTCTCCTGCAGCTGGGGGAGCGCGACCTCGCCACCCTCACGTTCGCGCCGGACGCGCTCGTCGTCGTCCTGGACGGCATCACTGATCCTCAGAACCTGGGCGCAGCCGCGCGGACGGCGGAGGCGGCGGGCGCCGCGGCGTTGGTGACCCGCAGCCGCCGCGCGGCCGGCGTCACCTCCGCGGCGATCCGCGCGTCGGCCGGCGCCCTGGAGCATCTCCCGCACGCCGTCGTCGCCAACATCGCCCGTGCGCTCGCGCGTCTGCAGGAGGCGGGATTCTCGGTGATCGGACTTGACGACGGCGCCTCGTCGTCGATCTTCGATGAGGAGTGTCCGACGGGACGGGTCGCGGTCGTGGTGGGCTCCGAAGGTGCAGGCATGTCACGACTGGTGCGCGAGCGGTGCGACCTGCTGGTGGCGCTTCCCCTGAAGGGTCGCGTCGGGTCATTGAACGCCTCCGCCGCACTCGCAGCTGCCCTCTACGGCTTCGTCCTCCCGCGCGAGGTCGTTGCCTCTCCTCCATCCCCTGGCTAGGCTCGCGGCGACCGCTCCCTGCGGCAACGTCGATGAACGACATCCCACCACCGCCTTCGCCCGGAACGGTTCCCGGTGTGCCGACCCCGCGTCCAGCTCCGCTGACGCCGCGCCCTGGGGCGGTCACCGGCGCGGCGGCGATCCTGCTGATCGCGGGGGCGCTCGTCACGATCTTCGCCGTGATGGGGTTGACGGGCGACGGCGTCGACATCGACGCACCGTTCCTCGAGGGAGAGGTGGCCGCGCGGATCGTCGCGCTGGTCCTGTTGGTACAGGGGATCCTGTCGCTGCTCGCCGGGTGGCTGATCCTCAGACTCCGCCCCGCGGGACGGGTCCTCGGCCTCGTGCTCGCGGCGCTCGGCATCATCGGTGGGCTGGCGCAGCTCCGGAGAACCGGGAGCGCCGGTCTCCTCACGTTCGCGTTGGACGCGTTCGTGATCTACGCCCTGGTGACATACGGATTCCTGTTCAAGCCGCGGGAGATCCCCCGGTAGACTCAGGTCCCGGCCGGCGTGGCGCAGTCCGGTAGCGCAAGCGATTTGTAATCGCTAGGT
>JAJNBA010000076.1 GCA_021155985.1 Actinomycetes bacterium | reverse complement strand
GCGTTCGCGCCGATCGTCGCCCGGCGCGACTTCGCCGAGCACGTCGTCTTCGCCGACCACGACGAGGGGCGCGCGCGGAGCATCGTCGATCGCTACGGCGACGGCCGCTTCTCCGCCGCGCGCGTGGATGCGAGCGAGGCCGAGGCCGTGGCCGAGCTCGCCACCGCCAACCGGTGCGACGCGATCCTGAACGCCGTCGATCCCCGCTTCGTGATGCCGGTGTTCGAGGGCGCCTTCGCGGCGGGCGCGACGTACCTCGACATGGCGATGTCGCTCTCGGAGCCCCATCCCGAGCGCCCCCATGAGGAAACCGGGACGAAGCTCGGGGACGAGCAGTTCGCTCGGGCCGACGCCTGGGAGGAACGCGGGCTCCTCGCGCTCCTGGGGATCGGAGTGGAGCCCGGGCTCTCGGACGTGTTCGCTCGCCATGCCGCCGACGAGCTGTTCGACACGATCGACGAGGTCGGTGTCCGGGACGGGGCGAACCTCGTCGTCGAGGGGTACGACTTCGCCCCCAGCTTCTCGATCTGGACCACGATCGAAGAGTGCCTCAACCCGCCGGTGGTGTGGGAGAGGGATCGGGGGTGGTTCACGACCGAGCCGTTCAGCGAGCCCGAGGTCTTCACGTTCCCGGAGGGGATCGGTCCCGTCGAGTGCGTGAACGTCGAACACGAGGAGGTGCTCCTCGTGCCGCGTTGGATCGACTGCCGACGCGTGACGTTCAAGTACGGGCTCGGCGATGAGTTCATCGAGGTGCTGAAGACGCTGCGGAAGCTCGGCCTCGACCGCACCGAGCCGGTGCGGGTGAACGGGACGGACGTGTCGCCCCGCGACGTCGTGGCGGCGGCCTTGCCCGACCCGATGTCCCTCGGCGACCGCATGACCGGGAAGACGTGCGCGGGGACGTGGGTCACCGGCGCCGGGGCCGACGGCTCGCCCCGAGAGGTCTACCTGTACCACGTGGTGGACAACGAGGAGACCTGGCGCCGTGACGGTGCGCAGGCGGTGGTCTGGCAGACGGCGCTGAACCCGGCGATCGCGCTGGAGCTCCTGGAGAACGGCGCGTGGACGGGCACCGGTGTGCTCGGCCCGGAGGCGTTCCCTCCGGGTCCCTTCCTCGACCTCCTGCACGAGCACGGATCGCCGTGGGGTCTCGAGGAACGCTCGCCCCGAAGCTAGCCCCTTTCCTTCAGCGCCTTCCCTCTCCGACCGATGTCAGAAGCAGCGGCCAGCGGGTCGACTGCAGCGTGCCTGGAGGAAAGATGACGGGGATCCTGGCGATCGAGGACGACTGGACCGTTCGGACCGTGCTCGAGCACACCCTGAAGTCGGCCGGTTACGACGTCGACCTCGTGCCCGGCATCTCGGATGCGAGGCAACTCCTGGCCGAGGGCCGCTACGACCTCGTGCTGCTGGACCTGAACCTGCCCGACGGCAACGGGCTGGATCTGCTCCGCGACATCCGGAAGGACCTCGGCACCGGCGTGCCCGTGCTCGTCCTCTCCGGCCTGCGTCAGGAAGAGGTCGTCGTGCGGGGACTGGAGCTGGGGGCGGACGACTTCGTGACCAAGCCGTTCAGCCCGCCGGAGCTGCTCGCCCGCGTCGGCCGCTGCCTGGGTCAACGAACGGGGAGGTAGCCCGTGTGGCGGCGGTACGGTGACGTCACTTTCGCGGTGATCTTCTCCGTCGCGATCTCCCTCGAGGCGATCCCGCTCGGGTACCTGACGTGGAGGTTGGCGGCGGGGATCTTCGGATCCTCAGGCGGTGCCCGACTGGGGAGCGTCCTGCTCGGTGCGGTCGGATCGACCACGGCGGCGCTGTTGCTGGTCACCAGCTACGTCCTCGCGTACCAGCACGTGAGCGCCCGCCACGAGCTCGACCGTGCGCAACGACGCCAGCAGTGGGTCGCCCGATGGCTCGGCGTGTTGAGCGGAGCCGCCGCGGAGCCGGCAGGCAGCCTCGAGACCGAGGCCGTCGAAGCTCTCCTCGCGCTCCGCGAGACGCTGCGAGGTTCCGAATCGGCGCGCGTGGCCGAGCTGCTCGAGCGTCACGGAGCGGTCGTGGAACTCGAGCGGAGCGCCGAGCACGGTTCCGTCAGCGGCCGCCTGGATGCGATCGTCGCGCTCTCGAACGCCCGCATCCCCTCCGCGCTGATGACCCTCGTGAACGGTGTGTACGACTCGAATCAGCTGATCAGCGTCGCGTCCGCACGAGCCGCCGCACGGACGCTGGCTCGGGTGGACGATCTCTTCGATCGGGATCGCGGAGCGTCCGCCCTCGCACGAGCGATGGAGACCCAGGAGCTGCCCTACGGGATCGTCGAGGAGGTGGTGGTCCTGGCGGAGGAGTCCGCGACGTCGCTCATCGCCGTCCTGCTGCAACACGAGCGACCTCGCGCGCCCACGGTCCGGGCGGCGATCGACGGCATCGGACGGCTGAAGCTCCTGATCTTCGCCGAAGAGGTCGTGCCGTTCCTCACCCACGCTGACGACGAGGTCCGCGGGGCGGCGCTCCGAGCGGTGAGCCGGCTCGGGTTCCTGTCCGAGGCGTCCCACGGCGTCGTGATCGCCGCGCTCGCCGACGAGGTCGACTTCATCCGGATCCACGCCGCCACCGCAGCGCGCCTTCTCCCGCCGACCCAGGCGCTGTCCCTCCTCAGCGACCGACTCGGGGATCGGTCGTGGTGGGTCCGCCGGGCCGCTGCCGATGCCCTGGTGGGTCTCGGTCCCGCCGGGCTGGCCCAGCTGGGACGGGCCGCCCGGGAGCACGCGGATCGCTTCGCCAGGGACATGGCCGAACAGGCGTTGCGCGACCAGATCTCCAACCTCGTCCGGGCGGTGGTCGCATGAGCATGTTCGAAGCCGTGCTCGCCGCTCTCGGGGTCGTGACGATCGTGTACTTCGCGGTCCTGAGCCTCCTCTACGGCGCCTTCGCCCTGATCGGACTCCGCGCCGTCATCCTCGAATCGAGGCAGACCTCGGACACGGAGCTCCGCGATCTCATGGAGCGCGATGTCTTCAAGCCGGTCTCCATCATCGTCCCCGCCTTCAACGAAGAGCGGAGCATCGTCGCCGCGGTGCGATCCTTCGTCACGCTCCACTACCCGAAGTTCGAGGTCATCGTGATCTCCGACGGGTCGACGGACGGCACGATGGATCGGCTGATCGAAGCGTTCGCGCTCGTCGAAGAGCCTCGCGTATGGGCGCGGACGCTGTCGACGGAGCCCGTGACCCGGGTGATGCGCTCGCTCCGCGACCCGGGTCTGATCGTCGCCGAGAAGGCGAACGGGGGGAAGGCCGACGCGGTGAACGCCGGCATCAACCTGGCGCGGTATCCGCTCGTCGCCCCGGTCGACTCAGACTGCCTCCTCGACGCGCAGGCGATCCTCCGCGCCACCCGCAACTTCGTGAAGGACGACAGCATGATCGCCGTGGGAGGGACGGTCCGGCCGCTCAACGGCGCCACGGTCGTGGGTGGCCGCGCGACCGCGCTGCGGATGCCTCGACGCTGGATCGAACGGCTCCAGATCGTCGAGTACGCGCGGGCGTTCTTCCTCGGCAGGGCAGGTTGGAGCCGGATGGGAGCGCTGCTGATCATCTCCGGCGCGTTCGGCATCTTCCGTCGCGACGCCGTCATCAAGGTCGGCGGGTTCTGGACGGAGACGCTCGGCGAGGACATGGAGCTGGTCATGCGGCTGCACAAGGAGTTCGCTCGATCCGGCCTGCCGTACCGGATCGTGTTCAGCCCCGACCCGATCTGCTGGACCGAGGTGCCGTCGGATCTGCCGACCCTCCTGAGGCAGCGGAGTCGTTGGCATCGCGGCCTGCTGACCAACCTGTGGCGGCACAGGGACATGCTCTGCAACCCGCGCTTCGGCAGGCTCGGGATGTTCGCCGTCCCGTTCTTCTGGCTGTTCGAAGGGCTCGGTCCCGTGATCGAGGTGGTCGGGTTCACCTCGCTGCTCGTGTCGGCCGCCCTCGGCATCCTCGACATGCAGGTCTTCTGGCTCTTCCTCGGACTCGCGGTCCTGCACGGGATGGTCTTGTCGCAGGTGGCTGCCGGGGTCGAGGCCATGCTCCTGCAGCGTTACCCCTCCACCTCGGACCGGCTGATCCTCTTCGCCGCCTCGCTCGTGGAGTTCCTGGGGTTCCATCAGCTGGTCGCGGTCGAGCGATTCCTCGCCACCTTCCAGACCGGGGCGAGGAGGCGGCGGTGGGGGGCCATGACCCGGACCGGGATCCCCTCGGAGCCGTCGCCGCCGTCTCAGGTCGCCGCATCGAGCCGCCGATGACCTGAGCATGGCCACGCTCAGAGAGCCCGCCACGCTCTTCGAGGCTGCCCTCGGGCGTCTCGGCGACGTGCTCACGCCGGGCTCTCTCCTGGAGGCGACCCCCGAGTCCCTGGTCGTGGCCGAGAGCGGCGGCGAGATCGTGTACGCGAACACGGCGTGCGAGCGCCTGACGGGCTTCGCGCGCGGCGAGCTGCTCGGACGTACGGTGCACGGGCTGCTCGCGGCCGACCTGGCCGAGCATCCCTCCGGGTCCTCCTTCGACACCATCTGCACGCGCCGCGACGGCGGCGAGCTTCCCGTCGAGGTGCACATCGGCCGCATCGAGGCGGAGACGCCGCTGTTGGTCGTCACGCTCCGCGACCGTACGGAGGTGGAGGCCGGCCGGGCGGCGCGATTCGAGGCGGAGGCGAAGTATCGCGCGCTGGTGGAGCACATCCCGGCGGTCGTGTATCTCGACCCCGTGGACGAGAACTCCGAGTCGATCTACGTGAGTCCCCAGGTCGTGGAGCTGCTGGGCATCGAGCAGGACGAGTGGCTGACCGACCCCTACGCGTGGCGACATCACGTCCACCCCGAGGACATCGACCGGGCGTGGGACGAGTACCAGCACGCGTACAACGCACACGAGCCGCTGAACCACGAGTACCGGATGGTGCATGAGGACGGGAGCGTCCGCTGGGTCCTCGAACAGGCCTACCCGATCGATAACGAGCAGGGCCGGCCGTGGCTGATCCAAGGCGTGATCTTCGACATCACCGAACGCAAGCTCGCCGAGGAGCAGGTCGCCTTCCTCGCCTACCACGACAAGCTCACCGGTCTGCCGAACCGGGCACTGTTCGAAGAGATGCTCGAGGCCGCGATCTCACGCGCGCGTCGCCACGACCTCGGCGTGGGCGTGGTCTACCTCGACCTCGACAACTTCAAGCTGGTCAACGACTCACTCGGCCACCATGCCGGCGACGAGCTCCTCAAGCAGCTCGCGGAACGTCTCCGCGGGTGCACCCGCGAGACTGACCTGGTCGCGCGTCAGGGTGGCGACGAGTTCCTCCTACTCCTCGCCGACCTCGAGCGAGGGATCGGTTCGGTGGCCGGCACGGAGGCCGGGCTGCTCGTCGCCGAGTCGGTGGCGACCCGGGTGCACGAGGCGCTCCAGGAGCCGTTCGACCTCGGAGGCGTCGAGTTCTTCACGTCGGCCTCGCTCGGCGTGAGCCTGTTCCCCCAGGATGCCACGGACGCGATCAGCCTGCTGAAGAACGCCGACACCGCGATGTACCAGTCGAAGAAGGCCGAGCCGGGCGGCTACATCGTGTACGCGAGCGGCGCGGACGAGGCGATCGAGCGGCTGTCCCTCACGACCCGTCTCCGCCGGGCCGTGGAGCAGAAGCACTGGGTCCTCCACTGGCAGCCGATCGTGGAGCTCGAAGGTGGGACGGTGACCGGACTCGAGGCGCTGATCCGCTGGAACGAGCCCAATGGTGGGATCGTGCCTCCGGGCGAGTTCATCCCGATCGCGGAGGAGCTCGGTCTGATCGAGGCGATCGGCGACTGGGTGATCGAGGAGCTCGCCCACCAACGCAAGGTCTGGGAGCCGCAGGGGATCGATGTGCGCCTCGGCTTCAACCTCTCGCCCCGCCAGCTCTGGTCGGGGCGGCTGCCGGAGAAGCTGATGGCGAAGCTCACGGCGGCCGACGTGGATCCCCACGACATCGTCGTCGAGATCACGGAATCGACCGCGATGGCCGACCCCGACCGCACGCAGCGGGTCCTCGCCGACCTCCACGCGTGGGGGCTCTCCCTCGCGATCGACGACTTCGGGACGGGATATTCCTCGCTCGCCCGGCTGAAGCATCTGCCCGTCGACATCCTCAAGATCGATCGGTCCTTCATCCACGCCGTGGATCGCGATGCCGAGTCGGGCCGGATGGTCGAGGCGATGATCCAGCTGGCGCACGGCCTGGGCATGGTGCCGCTCGCGGAAGGGATCGAGACCGAGGGCGAGCTCGCCTTCCTCCAAGCGGCGGGCTGCACCCGCGGCCAGGGATTCTTGTTCTCGCGACCCGTTCCTGCGGAGCAGATCCCTGCCCTGCTCGCTCGCGCGACGCTGTTCGCGGAGCCGTCGATCCAGCGTCGCGCGTTTCTGGCCTAACGCGTTCCGGAGAGTCGCGCCGCCAGCTCGTCGAACCGCTCTTCGGCCACGTCGTCGTCCACATCGACCACGGCGGCGCTCGCCTTCGGGATCGCGAGCGTCAGGCTGGCGAGGCTGAAGGGTCGCTGGGTCGGCGACCGGTGGAGGATCAGGTGCTGCAGGTTCGCCAGTGCCGCCACTGTCGTGCGTCGCTGCAGCGCGCCCGATCGAGCCACGACGTGGGCCGCGAGGACCTCGTGTCCGAGGGCGCGCCACGACAGGTACGCGAACCCGACCGCCACCGGGAGCACGGGGAGGGTCGCGATCCGCGCGCCCTCCGGAAAGACGAGACCGAGGATCAGGGCGGCGACGCCGACGATCGATGCGAGGACGAGCCGACGGACGAGCGCGCGGGTGGGAGCGGGACGGAGGTCCACCTCCCGCAGCCCGTCCGAGCCCACGACCGCCTCCGCGATCTCGAGGCACCGCTCGCGGTCGGCCACGGGGACGAGCATGCTCGCCTGTTGTTGATCGCCGGACTCCTTCCCGTAACCGGCGGTGAGCACCCGGATGCTCGCCAGGCCGAACACCCGCCGGACCAGGTTCTCCTCGATGCGGATCGCCTGGACCCGCCCCAAGGGGATCACGGATCGCCGTGTCTGGAGCAGGCCCCGCGTGATCACGAGCCGGTCGTCTCTCCGACGGGCCGTGAAGCCCCAGTAGACGACCACGGTCGTGACGAGCGAGATGAGGACCGAGGCACCCAGCAGCGCCCCCACGATCAGAAGGACGGTCTCCAGGTTCGTCCGTTCCGTCCCGACGAGCCTGTCCAGGTTCACGACGAGCGTGCCCTCCGGCAGGAGCTGGAAGGCCCAGCCCGCCATCGCGGCGACCACGGCGACGCGGCCACCGGTCAGGCCGGCAACGAGCAGGTCGCGGGGGCGCATCCGGACGAGCGGCGGTTCCGATGCCTCGTCTTCCTCGGCGAGATCGGACGCGAGCAGCGCCCGGAGCCGTGTCGCCTCATCCGGCAGGAGCGCGACGAGCGGCGCCTCCGTGCTCTGTCCGCCCACGACCTCGATCCGGAGCTCGACCACTCCGAACGCCCGATGGGTCAGCTTCTGCACGACGTCGACGCTCTGGATGCGTGCGAGCTGGATCGTCCGTTCCCACTGCTGCAGGAGGCCTCCACGGAGATGGAGCGCGCGATCGTCGAGCCGGTACCAGAACCGGCTCCACCGGATCGCCGATCCGATCACGGCGACCCCGCCGGCGAAGGCCGCGAGGCCGATCGAGCCCGCCCTCCCGATCAACAGGAAGAACAGGATCGGGAGCGCGAGCCCCCCGATCACGCCCGACGCCCAGACGGCGATCGCGGCCGGATGGAGCCGGCGCCACGCCATCGAGGCCGGGGGCGGGAGGGGCGCGGCGTCCCGGTCGGGCCGTGGGGGGACGGGGTCAGACACTCTCGGTGCCGGCCACCTTCGACAGCTCCTCGCGGAGGGCTTCCGCCTCGTCGGGGGCGAGGCCCGGGATCCGGGCCGCTCGTCCGGCCGCCGTGTAGACGACGAGCTGCATGAGCCGGAAGGCGAGGTCGAGTGGCCCCTGGTGGGTCTCCACGTACTGGATCCGATCGAACGGGATCAACGTGAGGACGTAGAACCACGAGCCGTGCGAGAGGAACAGGTCGCGCTCGCGGATCTCGTAGCGCCACCGCCGGTAGCGCAGGTAGGGCACCGTCACTGCACCGACGACGGCGAGCACGAAGCACGCGACGAAGATCGCGCCACCGGAGGGGATCTCCACGATCGTCGGGGACGCGACGAGGGCGCCCACCAGCACGATCGCGCCCCAGACCGTCCACCACATCGTCAGGACCCGGCGATCGAGCGTTTTCGCCGGCCTGTGTCGTCCCGTCGACTCGATGCGCGTGTCCGTGCGTTCAGTGTACGGAGGTGAGGCCCGTTACCATGAGCCGATGCACCGCTACGACCCCGCCGAGATCGAGCCGAAGTGGCAGCAGGTCTGGGAGGACCAGGAACTCTCTCGAGCCTCCGACGATCCCGAGGACCCCCGGCCCCGCTTCTACGCGCTCGACATGTTCCCGTACCCCTCGGGCGACCTCCACCTCGGGCACGCGGAGGCCTTCAGCGGCGGCGACGTGATCGCGCGGTTCCGATGGCTCCAGGGGTACAACGTGCTGCATCCGATCGGCTGGGATTCGTTCGGCCTCCCGGCCGAGAACGCGGCGATCAAGCGCGGGATCCATCCGAAGGAATGGACCTACGAGAACATCGAGCAGCAGGCGGCGTCGTTCAAACGGATGGGCTTCTCGTTCGACTGGACCCGCCGGCTCCACAGCAGCGACCCCGAGTACTACCGCTGGACGCAGTGGCTGTTCCTGAAGCTCTTCGAGATGGGGCTCGCCTATCGCAAGAACGCGCCGGCGAACTGGTGCCCGAACGACCAGACCGTGCTGGCGAACGAGCAGGTGATCAACGGCGCATGCGAACGGTGCGGCACCGCGGTGGTCCGCAAGGATCTCACGCAGTGGTTCTTCAAGATCACCGACTACGCGCAACGCCTCCTCGACGACATGGACACGCTCGAGGAGTGGCCCGAGCCTCGAGGAGACGGGCGACGAGGTCGAGGTCTTCACCACCCGCCCCGACACCCTGTGGGGCGTCACGTTCTTCGTGTTCGCTCCCGAGCACCCGCTCGTCGGGAAGCTGGCGGAGGCAGGAGGGGCCTCGTCCGCCGCCCGGGAGCTCGTGGATCGCTTGCAAGCGACGCCGCTCACCAACCGGGAGCAGGCCGAGAGCCGTGAAGGGGTGCCGCTCGGCGTCCACGTCGTGAACCCCGTGAACGGCGAGCGCGTGCCGGTGTTCGTCGCGCCGTACGTGCTGATGGAGTACGGCACGGGCGCCGTGATGGGCGTCCCTGCGCACGACCAGCGGGACTTCGAGTTCGCGCGCGAGCACGATCTCGAGGTCCGCGTGGTGATCCAGCCGCCGGGCGAGGGGCGCGACCCCGCGTCGATGACCGAGGCGCACGATCACGAGGGTGTGATGGTGCACTCCGGTCCGTTCGACGGCGAGCCCTCGCCCGCCTCCATCGCGAAGGTTGCGGCCTGGCTCGAGGAACAGGGTCTCGGACGCCCCGCCGTGACGTACCGGCTCCGCGATTGGTTGATCTCGCGTCAGCGGTACTGGGGCGCGCCGATCCCG
>JAJNBA010000137.1 GCA_021155985.1 Actinomycetes bacterium | reverse complement strand
GTTGAGGCGGATCATCTCGCTCGGCGTTCCGCCGTCGGGCATGTTCAACTTGGGGACGCCCGTGAGGAACACCTGGATCAGGTCGTCCCGCTGGATGCCGGCCGTGTCCGGATCGGAGTCCGGGATCGCGAGCCCGTAGATCGCGTTCAACAGGTGCGGGAGCTCCGGGTCCTGGACGAGCGGAAGCGCCGCCCCGTCGGCCGTGGGCTTGGATCCGTTGAAGTAGTCCTTCAGGCCGACCGGGATCACGACCTCGTTCACCAGTGGCATGCCCAGGCGCGAGACCTGAACGAATTCGCCATTGGCCTTCGTCGATCCGTCGGCGTTCTGGATCTGCGTGCTCTTGCGAGATGTCGTGCTCCAGATGCCGATGATCGGGTTCGCGTTCGCGTCCCCGCCCCTGGCGAGGTCCGTCTTCGGAACCTGCAGGGCCAGTGTGTTCACGTTGAAGCCGGCCAGGGTGTCGTCGCCGACCTCGGAGAGGTCCGCGCCGTACAACAGGTCGAACACGCGAAGGTCGAGGAAGAACGCGTCGTCGGACTGACCGGCCCACGTCTTGCTGGGCGCGGCGCCGAACTCCTCCGTTGCCGCGTCGAACAGACCGCTGTTGTAGTTCGGCATCGAGGCCGCGCCGACGTTGGACGGTGCCGACGTCGCGTCATCCACGAGCGTCCGCTTCCTGCCGTTGTCGCGGTCGATCCTGGTCAGGTCGTACGTCTGGTAGAAGTTCAGGTCCCGGTCGTTCAGCGACGTGACCGGGCCGGTGTTGTAGAGGAACGTGTTCGGGTTCCGGTACTGGCTCGAGAAAACCCACCGGTACGTCACGTCGGGCTTCGCGTCGTGATCGTTGTCGATGTTGACGTCGTAGCGGACGCCGTCGCCCCAGGCGTAGAAGTTCGGGCCTCCCGCCGGCTCTTCGAACGGGATCCACGAAGCGACGAGGGTGACGGTGTCGGGTCGATCCTCGCTCACGAACGCCCACACGTCGGTGGTGTCGATCTGAGGGTCGGCCGAAACGAGGGGGGCCTCGCGATGGCTGGAAGCGCCTCCCGTCAGCGGCGCCAGTGAGTACAAACCGGCCACCACTGCGATCGATGCCGCCACCGCGAGCATACGCGTTCGGGTATGCTTGCGCAGCAAGGGATCTCCTCCTTGATCGGATCGGAACGGACATTGACCGCGGCTCCCGCGGGCCGGGCCTTCCGGCCCCGACGGGTCCCACCCCCTCTCGAAGGTGCGGTCAACGCATGCTTCGCGGTGACCCACGGCCCGGATCACCGAACGTGACGGACCGCTACCGCGGTTGGAGTTGTGCGGTTCGTGTGGCCTGCAGGAACCCGATGAACATCACGACGATCCCGACGAGCAACGAGATCGAGAAGGGCGCGAGATAGCCGAGCGCCGCGAACGCGGAGCCGAACCCGGCGATGATCGTCGCGCCGAACGCGATGAGGAGCGTCCCCCAGAACCGATCCCTGAGCTGCGGCCGGCGACGCATCCGCCACGCGGACCACAGCGTCCCGCCGACCAACACGAGGTAGGCCGGGATCGCGATGAGCTGCGGCAGCCGGTGCGCGGCCGTTCCGTCGCCGAACACCTCCTTGCCCGAGGGCAGGTCCTGCGTGAGCGCCGCGGAGTGGATGTCGGCCGTGCGTACGACCGCGATCGTGTACGCGGTGATGAACGCCAGCAGCACGTACAGCGCCCACCGGACTCCCCGCTGGGCGATCAGCAGGTCAAGCTCGCCCTGCGCGAGGAACGGGACGTTCAGCACCGCACCGAGCGCCCAGTAGACGCGGAACTCCCCGGAGGTCCACCCGTTCGCGACACCGAACGCGACCGCCAGGGACGCGGCGGCGTACATCAGCAGCGCCAGCGCCCAGATCACCTCGTACGAGTGCCGGCGGACGGCGTATCGACGCACGAGCGCCGCCGCGAACAGCACGGCGACGAGCGCCGCCGCGAGGGGGAACACCCACATGGCCCCGCAGCATAGCCGTGCCCGAAAGGGCCGCTTGCTAGCATCGCGCCGTGACCGACCCCCGCCCTCCCATCGCTTGCTCGACGATCTCGGTCTTCTCCAAGCCGCTCGACGACGCGTTCCCCTTGATCGCCGAGACCGGGTTCGACGGGATCGAGCTGATGGTCACGAGCGATCCGGACACGCGGGACGCGGATCGGGTGCGCGCGCTCTCCGAGGATCACGCGCTGCCGGTCCTCGCCGTGCATGCGCCCTTCCTCCTGATGGCTCGTAGGGTGTGGGGGCGTGAGCCCGTGGGGAAGATCGATCGGGCGGTCGAGCTCGCGCTCGGCGTCGGGGCCCCGCTCGTCGTGGTGCACCCGCCGTACCGATGGCAGACGGCGTACCGGTCCTGGGTGGACGAACGGCTGTCCGCCGTCGCGGCCGAACGGGGTGTGCGGATCGCCGTCGAGAACATGTTCCCGTTGCGCGTCCGCGGCCGGAGCATCGCTCGGTTCCACGCTCGTCAATCGCTCGAGGACCTCGAGGGGTTCCCGGACGTCACGTTGGACACCAGCCATCTCGCGGTCGCGGGGCTCGACCCGATCGAGACGCTTTCGAGGGTCGGCGACCGGCTCGCCCACGTCCACCTGTCGAACAACGCCGGCAAGGGATGGGACTCGCACCTGCCTCTTGACCAGGGTGTGCTCGATCTCGGACG
>JAJNBA010000136.1 GCA_021155985.1 Actinomycetes bacterium | reverse complement strand
CAGGATGCTCAACGGCGAAAGGGGGTGGCAACGATGGCAAGCGAGGAAGGCAACCAGGTTCCGACCCGAGATCCGGTCACAGGCGCGATCCGCGTGCACACGTTCCTGTTGCTGCTTCTGGTCAATCTGGTCCTCTTCGTGGCAGGCATCGCGAGCACGTTCGGCGGGATCGGGAGAGTCATCGGCGTTGCCGGGCTCGCCGTGGCACTCGTTGCCATCGGCATCTTCACGTTCCTGATGCTGTTCTTCGATGCCGCCGACATCCGATCGGCGATCACCGCCACCTTCGTACTCGTCTATTTCTCACTGATGGGCGCATCACTGAACGACACGGTCTCGGACAAGCTCTCCGCCGGATTCGGTGAACGCATCTTCGACAGCTTCGACACCCTCCTGGGCGTGATCATCGGCTTCTACTTCGGTGGAAAGGCCGTCGAGCTGGCGGCTCGGTACCTTCGAGGCTGAGCGCCAAACTGGGCTGCGTGTCCGTCAACGTCCGACCGGATCACCGACGTAGACCCATGGTGACCCCTCCGTTGCATCCACGTCGACGCCGAGGACCTCGGCGCCCACTCGGTGTCGGGCCACATCGAGGGTCGCGGAATCGACCTGATACAGCCACCCGTCCCGATCCCCCACCCAGACGGCGTCCTCCGTCACCGCCATCTCCGTCGGTTCGTCTCCGACCCGGACATCCCTATCGGCGCCGGAGCTCGCATCGATGCGAGTGACGGTGCCGACTTGGCGATCGAGCACCCAGACGTAGCGTCCGATCGCGCCGATCCGGTCGAGACCCCCTTCGAGCGAGATCGGCTTGCCGATGACGTCGAGCGTCTCGGGGTCGACACGGGTGATCGTGCCGGCCACGATGTCCGTGAGCCAGACGCCATCCCTCGTGGCGGCCAGTCCGCCGATGCTCGAATCGATCTCCGTGATTCGCTCGTCTCCGCTGAAGGGGTCGAACCGGATCAAGGTTCCGTCGCTCGTCCCGAGCCAGAGCGCGTCACTCACCGCGAGGCTCAACGTGATGAGCCCGGCCGGCCGGGGAAGTTGGTAGACGATCGTCGCCTCGTCCGTGGCGGGGTGAACCTCGTAGACGGTCCGTCCGGTGAGGACCCAGACCTTCCCGAGACCGGTGTGGACGCTCTGCGACTCGTCGGTCCCCACGTCGATCTGGTCGGACCGGATGTCCTCGTGAAGCGGGTCGACATGGAGGAGGAACGGGGGTTGCAATACCCAGACGCCACCCTCCCCCGCGGACACCGCTCGGTCGATGTCGCCGGCGAAGGCCCCTCCGAAAGGGCGATCTCCGAGGTAGAGCGGCGATCGCACTTCGCCCGTCTCCACGTCGAACCGAGCGACCGCGTTGCGGAGCGGGCGCGGATCCTCCGCGGGCTCGGCCCCGCCGGTGAACATCAGCACGCCGACCACGACGAGGGCGAGAGCGCCGGCGGCGGCGCCGGCGAGCAAGGGCATTCGCCGCCGGCCCGTGGGGAAGATCTCACGTCGGCGTTCGGCAGCTGCCTCGGAGTCGAGCGGCGGCGCCGTGGGCGCGCCGTCGACCTCGGTCACCCGGAAGAGCCGGAACTCCTCATCGAGCCCCTTGAGGTGATGTGTCCCGTGCTCGGAGAACGAGATCCCAACCCCGGACACGATCTCTTTCACCGAAACCGGGACGAGAACCTCACTGGATCCCGCGACGGCCATGACGCGGGCCGCGGTGTTCACGACGAGGCCGCTGGGTTTCTGACCTGACCTATCCAGCTCGCCGAAGCTCACTCCGGCCCGGATCTCGATGCCCAGAGCGCGGACGGCCTCGACGGCTGCGACCGCGCAGCGGATCGCGTCGGCGGGGCGCTCGAAGATGACGAAGAAGCCGTCGCCGGCGGTGTCGATCTCACGTCCACCGGATCGGCCGAGCTGGTTCCGGACGATCCTGTGATGCCGAGCCACCAGTTCGCTCCAGCGAGTGTTGCCCATCTCGGCGGCGATCGCGGTGGAGTCCACGATGTCGGTGAACAGCACGGCACCGAGGCTGCCCGAGCGCCTCTGCATGACCGCGAGTCTAGGGTCCGACGCCGTTAGGACCCAGCCCTCCCGCTACTCGCTTGAGCGCACTCCTGGCAGGGTCTCGGCTGAGGCGTAAGGGATCACGAAGCCCGGTCGTGCGAGTCGGACCCCATCCCGAGACCGAGATGGCCACGAGCGCCTTCGAGGCGGAACTAGACGGGCGGCTTCCCTGTCTCGCGAGCGGCCTTCACCTTCTTCGCGAAGTCCTGATTCGCCTCTTCCTCGGTGTTGTAGTCCACTCTGTGAGCGTCGCGATCCACCTGCTTGCCGCTCTTGTCTTCCGTGAGCGTCATCTCGATCTTGTATCGCTTCGGCATCCGTGTTCTCCCTCCCCCGATGAGCCTGCGGCGACTCTGATGGGGCCGGCCGATCTGGTCAATCCCCAGGAATCGACTCTCAGGTCAGCACTATCGGTGCCCAGGGCCCGGTGCCTACACTCCGACCGACATGCCGGTCTGTGGATCGTGTGGCCGGGACAACCCGGAACCCGCCAGGTTCTGTATGTCGTGCGCCAGCCCGCTGACGGCCGTGCCCACTCTCGGGATGGCGAGGAAGACCGTTTCGATCGTCTTCTGCGATGTGGTGGGCTCCACTCCGATGGGGGACGAGCTCGACCCCGAGACGGTTCGACGGG
>JAJNBA010000009.1 GCA_021155985.1 Actinomycetes bacterium | reverse complement strand
GCGTGCGCTTGTACAACACCATTTCTCGTGCCGTCGAGGAGATCGTTCCCGTCGACGGCGGCCTGGTGCGGATCTACTCCTGCGGTCCCACGGTCTATCGGTACATCCACATCGGGAACATGCGCTCCTTCATGCTGGGAGATCTGATCCGCCGCGCCCTCCGCTTCGAGGGCCTCGACGTCCGGTGGATCATGAACATCACCGACGTCGGCCACATGACCGACGAGGTGAGCGACACGGGCAGAGACAAGATGGAGCTGGCCGAGTCCGATGAAGGGCTCTCCGCAGCCGAGATCGCCGAGAAGTACACGCAGGCCTTCCTCGAGGACGCCGACCTGGTCGGCATCGAGCGGGCCGACCTCTACCCGCGGGCGACGGACCACATCCCGGAGATGATCTCGATGATCGAGACGCTGCTCGAGAAAGGTCACGCCTACGAGGTCGACGGGACGGTCTACTACGAGACCACGACGTTCCCCGGGTACGGGAAGCTCTCGGGGAACACGCTCGATCAGCTGCGAGCGGGGCACCGAACGGAGCTGGCGATGGATCCGGGCAAGCGGCACCCCGAGGACTTCGCCCTGTGGAAGAAGGCCGGCGCGAACCGACTCTTGCGATGGCCGAGTCCGTGGGGCGACGGATATCCGGGATGGCATATCGAGTGCTCCGCGATGTCGATCAAGCACCTGGGCGACCGCTTCGACGTGCACACCGGTGGCAACGACAACAAGTTCCCGCATCACGAGGACGAGATCGCCCAATCGGAGGGCGCCGTGGGCCATCCGGTCGTGTCGATCTGGGCACACGGCGGGTTCCTGCAGATGGGCGGTCAGAAGATGGCGAAATCCGCGAAGAACATCAAGCGGGTGATCGATCTGGCCGAGCAGGGCATCGACCCCCTCGCCTTCCGGTGGTTCACGTTCCAGACCCGGTATCGATCCGAGATGGACTTCACGTGGGAGGCGCTGGAGACGGCCGATCATCGGGTGAAGCAGCTCCGGAGGCACGTCGCGGAGTGGGGCTCCCCGGCCGACGACCTCGGCCCTGCCGCGAAGGAGTTCGATGCACGGTTCCGCGAGGCCGTCGCGAACGACCTCGACATGCCGGCCGCCGTCCGTGTGGTGAACGACCTCGATCACTCTGCCGACGTCTCGAGCGGCGAGAAGAGGGGGCTCCTGGCGACCTGGGATCGCGTCCTCGGACTCGATCTCGAACGGGAGGCGCGAGCGGCGTGGGAGCCCACGGAGGAGGTCCGCCGACTCGTGGCCGAACGCGACACCGCTCGAGCGTCGAAGGACTACGCGCGCTCGGACGAGCTCCGCGACGAGCTGCAGTCGATGGACCTCGAGGTCATGGACACGCCCGAGGGGACGAGGGTCCGCCGTCGAGACTGATCGCTCAACCCATCCCCAATGGTCGGCCGAGCCGGGTCGCCGCTCCCTCAAGCGCGTCCGTGAGGAAGCGGCTGCCCTCGAGGCCCGGAAGCTCCCCGAGCGTCGCTTCCATCTCCTTGACGGCGACCATCCCGTCCGCATCGCCGAAGAGAGAGTGGATCACGAAGTCGGTCTCGGACTGCGGCCGGACACCGGTCCCCACGGGGGCCCAGAGATGTTCGAGCGCCCACCGGGTGATCGTCCGCGCCTGCCGCGATCGCGCCAGGCGCATCCTGGCCTGCGCCCGGTAGAAGGCGAAGTGTCGGCGTTCGTCCTTGATCACGGCCTGGAGGAGCTGGATCAGGACGGGGTGCTCCGTCTTGGCGATGATGCGGTGGTACCCGGTCAGCGTCCCGAGTTCGTTGACGGCGCCCCAGGTCATGTGCACGGCGACGAAGTCGCGGAAGAGCGCCGATCCGAACAGCGTGCCGATATGGGAGACGTATCCCTTCGTCCCGAACTTCTGCCTGACCCATTGGTTCCGGTCGACGCGGGTGGGGAACGGGTCGTCTCCCGACACGTCCTCGAAGGTCGGGGCCACCCGGTATCCGGCCTCGCCGAGGAAGCGGCTGAACGCCTCGCCGTGCCAGAGCTCCTCGTAGACCCAACACGAGAGGAACGCGGTGACCTCGGGATCGAAGGACGCGCGGGTCGCGAGGAGGTCCCTGAGGAACACCACGGTGTGGGTCTCGATGTCCATCATGTACGTGAGGCAGCGCGCTTCGGCGGTCGTGACGGGGTGCTCGCGGATCCGCGCCCACTCCATGGTGGACAGGTCGACCCGCTTCGAGGCACGCAGGTATCTGTCCAGATCGAACTCCGAGGTGTCCATCGTCATGGCCCGGTCCTTCATGCAGCCGACCTCCCGCTCGCGAACGCTCTGGGACGTGTTCGCATCCCTCGCGGGTGAGGATTACCCGAGACCCCGCCGGCCGGTCAAGCGACGACCTGCAGGTCTCTGGTGCTCCGGTTGAGGCGCTCGACCCCGTCCTGGCTCACGGCCACGATGTCCTCGATCCGGATCCCGAAGCGTCCCTCCACGTAGACGCCTGGCTCCACGGAGAACGTCATCCTCGGTTCGAGGACGGTTCCGTCCCCTTCCACCATGTAGGGGGGCTCGTGCAGCTCGAGGCCGATCCCGTGGCCGGTGCGGTGGATGAACCGCTCTCCGTACCCGGCGGCCTCGATCACGGCCCTGGCGACCCGATCGATCTCCTCCGCCCGGACCCCGGGCCGGACGGCATCCACGGCCGCAGCCTGGGCCTCCTGGACGGCCTCGTACGCCTGCGGGAACCCCTCGGGCGCCTCCACGACCACGACGGTCCGCGTCGTGTCGCTGAAGTAGCCCCCGAGCTCTCCCCCGAAGTCCATCACCACCGCGTCGCGGGGAAGGATCGTCCGGCCACCCGGCTCGTGGTGGGGGGAAGCGGCGTGCGGGCCGCTGGCGACGATCGTGAACTCCGCCTTGGCGTGGCCGTGGCGGACGAGGAGCTCCGCGAGGTCGTGCGCGACGGCTTCCTCGCTCCGGCCCTCGAAGGACATCGCGAGGATCTCCCGGAACGTCTCGTCCGCCGCCCGGGCGGCGCGGCGCAGGACCTCGAGCTCGGAGGCGTCCTTCACGCTCCGGAGCCGACCGAGAACCGCGGACGCCGGGGAGAACGAGGCGCCCGGCAACGCCCGCTGCAGGCCCATCAGGTGGGAGGCCCAGAGTCGATCGGCCACGGCGACGCGAGCCGCCCCGTCCAACAGGCTCGCAACGGCCTCGTACGGGTCGGCGCCGTCCAGCCAGGGCACCAGGTCGAGGTGCTTCCCCATGGGCGAAGCCGCCGCCAGTGGCCGCTCGAGCTCCGGGACCAGGAGCGCCGGGTCGCGCTCCGGCCGGAGCACGAGCAGCGTGGGTCGCTCCAGGGGCATCGGGTCGTAGCCCGTGAGGTAGGCCAGGTCCGGGGAGGGAGAGACCACGACGGCGTCCAGCCCGCGACGCGACGCCTCCTCGTTCGCGCGGCGGATCCGGTCGACGTGTGGAGCGCTCATAGCTTGAAGAGGATCGACCGAGGCATGATCTGGAACGTGACCGGCGTCGTGCCGAGTGCGACACCGTCGGCGATGACCGGCAGCGGCCGCTCGGATCGGATCTCGAAGCGGATCTTCGCCTTCAGCTCCTGGATGTACGGGTCGGGGACGTGGTCGCCGTGGCGGAAGAGCCGCGGGAGCTGCGTGTAGGCGCCCGAACGAGGGCCGGTGAACACGAGGGCGTCCAGCACGCCGTCCCCGGGGAACGATCGAGGCGACAGACGCAGGCCGCCCCCGGTGAACTGTGCGTTCGCGACGACCACGTTCCACGCCCGGCCCTCCCAGGTGCGCCGATCGTGCTCCACCGTCACCCGCGACGCCTTCGTCTTGAGGTAGCCGCACCAGAAGCCGTAGAACCGCCGCGAGCCACCCAGCCAGGCCGGAGCCTTCGCCGCACACGCGACCTGTTGCGCACCCATCCCCACCTGCGCGAGGTTGTGCCCGTACCTGGTGTGGCGCTCCCCCGTGACGCCCGTTGCCGTGATCTTCATGAGGTCGAGCCCGTAGGTGTTGTCCCCCAGGAGGTGGGCGGCCGCCGACTCCGTGTCGCCCGGGATGCCGAAGCTCCGCACGAGATCGCACCCGCTCCCGGCTCCGATCACCCCGAGCACGGGCTCCTCCCGGATCGTGCGGCCCTCCCGGAACATCCCGTTCACGACATCCTGGATGGTCGCGTCGTTGCCCATCGCGACGAGGAACCGGTACCCGTCGTCGAGGGCCGAGGCGGCGAGCGCCGAGGGATCCGATCCGTTCGCCACCAGGAACCGGTGCTCGAGGCCACGCTCGTCGAGCGCGCGCTCCAGCAACGGGAGCTGGGAGAGGATCCCCGCACGGGGGTCGACGATCACGGCGATCGTGCCGAAGGGGCTGGTCATGGCCGAGGTCCCATGGTCGAAGCGTAGCTACACACCCGTGTAGGCGACGACGCCACGGAGGATCGCGGCACGCCCGGCCCGAACCTGGGCCGCCGTGCCGGGCGCGGCGACGTCCTCGATCTGCCGGAGCAGATCGACGAGCTGCTTGCAGTTCCGGATGAAGTCCCCGGGAGCCATGTCCGTCTCCGCGAGGATGTCGTCGAGGGCCTCGCCCTCGGCCCATCGGTGGATCGGCCTGGCGAACCCCGCCTCGAGCTCGCGGCAGAGCTGCACCTGGTGCTCGTCCTCGGTGCGCCGGACCTTCCGCCACAATCGCTGGAGCCGCTCGTAGCGCTCCTTCGTCTCCGCCGTCGGCATCTCGCCCGAGAGAGGGATCCGCTCCCTCCCCTCGTAGATCACCGCCGACAAAAGGGCGACGACCTCGGAGGGCCCGAGGTCGTCCAAGAGGCCCGACGCGAGCGCCTCCCCCACCAGCAGGTCGCCCTCGCCGTAGATGCGGGTGAGCGTCTGACCCTTCACGGTGAGTTGCCAGTCGTCCACGTAGCCGAGCGCCCGCAGGACCGACAGAACCCGATCGAACTGTCGTGCGAGCGTCTCGGTGCGGACCCTGATCCGGCGCTCGACCCCGCCGAGCCGTCGCTGGAGCTCCGTCGCCCGGCCCGCCCAGCGCTCGTGCTTCCCGCGCTCCGGGCATCGCCGACATGGATGCGCTGCAGCGAGCTCCTCCAGCCGGGCTGCCTCGCGTTCGACCTTGGGGTTCGTCCGGGCGCGTCGCTTGCCTCCTCCGGTCTTCACGTCGAGCGCGACGAGGCGAGCCGCGACGTCGCGGCGGAACCGCGGGTTGCGGACGCTCCCGGACCGGGGCAACGGGATCTTCGTCAGGATCTGCGGCGGGTCCTCGAGATCCCGCGGCGTCAACCGGAAGAAGTTGCGGTCCTGGGCGAGGACGGTCGGTTTCCCGTCTCGCGAGGACACGACCACCGCGAGACCGCGTCGCCGGGCGCGCGGCACCCACACGACATCGCCGGGTCGGAGCTCCGTGATGCCGGACCGGACATCGTCACGGTGTCCCTGATCACGTGCACGCCGGTCCTCGTCACGCAGTCGTCGCGCCTTCTCGAGGTAGCCCCAGTACTCCTCGAAATCACCGAGATCGCAGGTCATATTCTTCCGGTAGCCCTCGAGCGTCGCGATGTCCTGCTGCCGGGATCGCTCGAGCACCACCACGCCTCGGTCGGCGAGGAACTGCGCGAACGAGGAGTTCAGCAGGTGATGCGCCTGCTCGGGGGTGTAGTTGCGGACGAGGTTCACCGCCATGTTGTACGAGGGTCGGAACGACGATGCGAGGTCGTAGGTCCGCGTGGCCGCGAGCCCCGCGACCCGTTCGAACGGCACCTGGCGCTGGTAGACGACGACCGCGTGCCCGAGCGCGTCGATCCCCCGCCGGCCCGCACGTCCCGTGAGCTGCGTGTACTCACCGGGCGTGACCAGCTCGTGGCGTTCGCCCTGGAACTTCCAGAGGTCCTCGATCACGACGCTCTTGGCGGGCATGTTGATCCCCAGCGAAAGGGTCTCGGTCGCGAAGACCACCTTCACGAGCCCTTCCTGGAACAGCTCCTCGACCGTCTCTTTGAACATCGGGAGCATGCCGGCGTGATGGGCGGCGACGCCGGTCGTCAGGGACTCGAGGAACTCCGCGAATCCGAGGCTCGTGAGGTCGTCGTCGTCCACCCACGCGGCCCGGGCCTCGGCCCGATCCCGGATCGTGGCGGCCTCCTCCCGGGTCGTGAGGCGGACCCCCGCGTCCCGGAGCCAGGCCACGCTCTTCTCGCAACCGGACCGGCTGAACACGAAGTAGATCGCCGGGAGCATCCCTTCCTGCGCGAGCACGTCGACCACTTCCTCGCGGCGGGGGACGTAGACGCGGCGGTAGCCCTCCCGGGGTCGGGAGATCCGCTGGTACTGCGGCAGCCCCGACCCGCGCCGGAAGTACGTCTTCGTCTTCAGCTCGTGCTGGTCCAGGGAGACGACGTAGGGGTTCGGCATCAGGATCCCGTCCTGCTCGATGTGCATCGGATGCAGCCGGGGTCCCACGAGGTAGTGATGCTCGAGCGGCACCGGCCGGCGCTCCTCGATCACCACGCGGGTGTCGCCTCGGAGGGTCGTGATCCACTCACCGAACTCCTCCGCGTTCGAGATCGTCGCGGAGAGCGCGATCACGCTCACGGACGGTGGGAGGTGGATCAGCACCTCCTCCCACACGGCGCCACGGTAGGGGTCCTGCAGGTAGTGCACCTCGTCCATCACGACGGCGTGCAAGCCCGTGAGGGTGGACGACCGCTCGTACAACATGTTGCGGAGGACCTCGGTGGTCATGACGACCACGGCCGCCTCCGGGTTGATCGCGTTGTCGCCGGTGAGGAGACCGACCGTCCCCGCGCCGTGCTTGGCGACGAGGTCGCCGAACTTCTGGTTCGACAGGGCCTTCAGCGGGGTCGTGTAGAAGGCCTTGGCGCCGCGGTCGAGCGCGCGTTCGATGGCGAACTCCGCGACGACGGTCTTCCCCGAGCCGGTCGGCGCGGCCACGAGGGTCGACATCCCGCGATGAACGGCATCGATCGCCTCGTGTTGGAACGCGTCGAGCGCGAAGGGGAACTGCCGCGCGAAGTCCTCGGGCGTGGTCACGGTGGGGCCAGTCTACGGGCGGTATTCCGCTGTCCCGGTTGGGCGCCCGCGAGACGTGGGCTAGAGACCGAGCCCCGTCAGTACGCCGGCGAGCGCGGTGTCGAAGGCCTCCGGCGCCTCGACGTTGGACAGGTGGCCGGCGCCCTCGATCCGGAGCAGCTCCGCCCCGACGACGCCGTCGGCGATGCCCGCCGTGACGTCGGGGGGGATCAGGCGGTCTTCCGAGCCGGTGATCACCAGCGTGGGCACGTCGATCGTCGCGAGGTCCTGCACCGAGTCCGGCCGCTCGGCCATCCCGAGCGAGGCCGCCGCGATCGCGTTCGGGGTCTGCTCCGCGATCCATCCCCGCACGCGTTCGCGGAGCTCCGCTGGAGCATCCTCCCGGAGCAGCGGCGGAGGCTCGTCGACCAGGAACCCGTGGCCCTCGGTCCGCAGGCGCTCGGCCAGCTCGCGGCGCTTCGTGGCCGCCTCCGGCTGGTCGGCCTCGGCCTTCGTGTTCGCGAGGACCAGAGCGGCGACGCGCGGCCGCGCAGCCCTCCACAGCTCGAACGCCACGTACCCGCCCATCGACAGGCCACACACGACCGCGGTGTCGACGCCGGCCTCGTCCATCGCGCCGAGGCACCGGTCCCCCGCGGCGGCCATCGTGAGGACGTCCGGGCCTTCGGTCGCACCGAAGCCCGGGAGGTGCGGGGCGACCAGCGGGAGCCGAGCGCCCAGCGAGCCGAGCTGCGGCTCCCACAGCCGGGCGTCGAGAGGGAAGGCATGGATCAGCAGGAGGCCCGTCGTCATGACGTCACCGTACGGCCTTGGCGTCCGGACCGACCACCACGGCGAGCGCGGCGGGCCGGATCTCGAAGATCGCGGGCAACGGTCCGATCGGTTCCCCGTCCGCGTAGACGAGCACACGCCGGTTCGCTTCCACCTCGACCTTCGTCCCGGTGCGCATCGTGACCTTGGGGTGCGTGGTGTGCGACCCGATGAAGACCCGGGGGAACGCCCGCAGGAACGCGGCCTTGGAGAGGGCCCGCACGATGCAGACGTCCAGCAGTCCGTCGTTCATGACGGCGTCCGGAAGCACCCGCATGCCCCCACCGGTCCAGCGGCCGCTCCCGACCTCGACGAGCATCGCGTTGCCCTCCATCCGCTCGTCGTCGACCGTCACGACGAACGCGGCCGGGGAGAACCTGGAGAGCGTTCTGACCAGCGCGGCGACGTACGTGCCCGTCGCACCCAGCTTGATCGTCATCCCGTTCGCGGTCTCGTTCACTTCGGAATCGAATCCGGCGCCGGCGATGTTGAGGAAGCTCCTCGTGACGACGCCGGCGGTGACCTCGATCACGTCGAGGTCCGCGGTCTTAGGGTCGGCGAGCAGTCCGATCGCGGTCCGGAGCTTCCCCGCGCCGATCGCCTTCGCGAAGTCATCGCCGGTGCCGGCCGGGAGGGCCGCCAGGGCCGTTCCCGTCCCGAGGATCCCGTTCGCGGCGAGCGAGGCCGTCCCGTCGCCTCCGAGCGCCGCCACGATCCTCGCCCCGTCCTCCGAGGCGGCCCGAGCGAGCCGCTCCACGTCCGGGCCCGACTCGGAAACGCGGATCTCGTGCGCGACCCCGAGCCGACGCAACGCCGTGGTGACCGAGCCGATCAGCTTCCCCGCTTTCCCGTGGCCGGCCGCGGGGTTCGCGACCACCACGAGATCCGGTGCGCCGGCCATGCGCTCCTACGTGCCCGGCAGACCCGGGAGCACCGGCTGCTGGGGGTTGATCCCGGCGGCGCTGAGCGCCTCGACCTGGTGGGTCTGGAAGCGGGTCATCGCGGCGTCGGCCTCGGCGAGCAACGATCGCGCGCGGCCGAGCACGCCGGGCCGGTCGGCGACGTCGAGACGCGCGGCGGCCACGCCGAGGAGGGCGGCCTCGCGGATCAACGTGAGGGACGAGCGCAGCTCGTCCCTCGCCGAGAGGAATCGGAGCACCTGACCCTTGTCGAAGCCCTTGCCCGTGAGCGAGCTCGAGAGGTCGTAGGACTCGATCGCATCCGAGACCTCCTTCGCGCCGGCCGCCGCGTCCTGGAGCGCTCCGACGGCATCCGCGGGGGTGCGCTCCCCCAGCTCGGTGAGGGTCGTCCGCACCTCCGGGAGCACGACGGGAGGCGAGCCTTCCTGCACGGTTCCGATCGTCCCCACCTCGGTCTCGATCAACGACTTCCAGGAGGCGCCGGCGCGCCGGCGGAGGAGGTCTTGCTCCTCGGCGCGTGTGGTCCGGTCCTGGGCGCGGAGCCCGTTCGTGAGCCAGACGCCTCCCCAGAAGACCAGCAGGCCGGCCAGGAACGCGGCCAGGGCCTGGACCCCTCGCCGCCGCAGGAACGGCACCGGGACGGGGACGGGCCCGCGCCGAGGCGCGTGCACCGGTTGCCTCGTCTTCGTCCGTCCCTTGCCCTTGATCGCCATCGTCTCGTCCCTATCGCTTCATCAGGCGGCTGACGATGATAGCTCCCTCGTAGAACAGGTAGAGGGGGACCAACAACGCGAGCATCGAGATCGGGTCCGGGCTCGGCGTGATCACGGCCGCGAAGATGGCGAGCCCCAGGACCACCTGTCGCCGGTAGCGACGCATCGTCTCGTTCGTGAGCACGCCCGCGGCCGTGAGGGAGATCAGCAGGATCGGGAACTCGAAGCCGAGCCCGAACGCGAGGATCGTGAAGATCACGAACCCGATGTACTTGTCGACCGTGAGCAGCGGGCTCACGAAATCGCCTCCCAGCCCGAGCAGGAACTGCAGCGCCTTCGGCAGGGTCAGGTAGGCGGCCGTCCCCCCGAGCAGGAACAGGATCAACGAGAGGGTCACGAACGGGATCGCCCAGCGACGTTCACGATCCGTCAAGCCCGGAACGATGAACGCCCACAGCTGGTAGAGGATCACCGGAAGCGCCACCACGAGGGCAAGGAAGATGATCACCTTCACCGTGATGAGGAACCCGTCGATCGCGCCGAGGAAGATCAGCGAGCACCCCTGTTGCGGGAACGGGGTCTTGTCCGGGTGGTCGCGGAGGAAGTCGCAGTACGGGCTCTGGATCAGGCGCATCGCGGGCTCGTAGAGGAGGAAGCCGGCCACCGAGCCGCCGAGCAGGGCCCACAGGCAGATCAGGAGTCGGTGGCGGAGCTCCTTGAGATGGTCGATGAGCGACATCGCGCCCTCGCGCTGCTCGGGTGACTTCCGGCGCCACCTCGGGAGCGTCCTCATGGATCCGGTGTCGACTCTAGGTCGGGTGGGGTGCCCGCGGAGGTGTCGGCGTCAGCGGAGGCGTCGCCGGACGTGGGGGTGGCCCCGCCGTCCTCGACGAGCCGGTCGGCGGGTGGTCCGGCCGCTTCCGTGGGCTCGGTCGGAGCCGCAGCCCGGGACGAGGATCGACCGACAGGTTTCGACGGGGATGTGCGGGGCGTCCGGAGCGCCGCGGTCTCGTCCCGGATCGTCCGTTCGGCCCGGCGGACGGCGCCCTTCACATCGGTCGCCCTCGTGATGCCGCCGGTCGCCTTGCGGAACTCGTCCGCCGCCTGCCGCATGTCGTCGTCGACCCCCGACGACACCATGTCGCGGACCTCGTCTTGGACCTCCCGGAACTGGCGGAGCACGCGGCCGACGGAACGGGCGAGCTCGGGCAGGCGTTCCGGCCCCACCACGATCAGCGCTACGGCGAGGACGACGAGGAGCTCGAGTGGTCCTACGTTGAGCATCGGTCTCGGGACGTGCCCGGCAGCGAGTCTATCGGGGGCCCCTGCGGCGGGCGGCTGCCCCCTGAGGGGACGCGCGCTCCGAGAGGCGAGATGCCGTGTCGGCCGCCCGGGCCGAGGCGGCGGCCACCTCGTCGGCGATCGGCTGGAGCTCCGCCTGCATCCGCCCGGCGGTCCGCCCGAGCAGGATCACGTGGCGTACGAGGAACCCCAGCATCACGAGCAGGGCGACGGTGGTCACGAGACCGACCACGAGCCAGACGACGAGCCAGGCTTCCACGTCAGGGATGCTACCGGGCGAACGTGCGGGAGGAAGCGTGCCGGCGAGTCGGGAACTACGACTCTTCCGAGCCGGCCAGGAACTCCTTGAGGTAGTGGTCGTCCTCGAGGAGGAAGTGGAACTCGATCACGTCGTCGATCGAGAACGCGGGACCGTCCATCGCGTGTTCGAGTGGCTCGACGGCCTCCGCGGGCTCCTGATCGAAGAGGCTGTCGCTCAGCTCCGAGCTCCCCCTCGGTTCGAGATCCACGCCGGCGGACACGAGCAGGGCCACGATCTTGCGATCGGCCCGCTTCTCGACGGCGTCGTCACAGCGAGGGCACGTGAAGCGGTAGCTTCCTTCCCGGCCGCTGGAACGGACCGAGAGGGAGATCGCTTCGGGGCCCATGTCGACCTCTCCGCAGCGGGGGCATGTCGTCCGGATGGTGGTCATCTCACGACAGCTATCGGCCCTGCGACGACGCGCCTTGAGGCTCGCGAGCGTTGTCGGGGCTAGACTCGTCTAACTAGGTCTTGTGGCCGTAGCCCACGAGGGTCTCGCGGGCGAGCCGCCGCACCTCGTGCCGGAGCTCGGCGGGCTCGACGACCTCGGCATCGTCCCCGACGCGAACCAGCAGCCGTGCGACCCAACCGAGCTGTCGTGCCGGAAGCGTCACCTCGACTCCCCCGTCGTCCCGTTCCTCGAGCTCGGTCGTGGCGTAGTACTCGGCGATCCAGCGCGCCGCCGGTCGCAGTCGCAGGCGCACGGACACATCCTCCCCGGTCGGCGAATACAGGTCTCGGCCCGCTCCTCGCAAGCCGCGCGGCACGAACGTCTCGCCGGTCGGCGCTGCGCTCCGGACCCGATCCGCACGGAAGAGACGCTCGGCGTCCGCGTCCACGTCCCACGCCGCCACGTACCAATGCCCCATCCCCGAGAAGACCTCCTCGGGGTCGATCTCGCGATGGCTCCACTCGCCCGTCGACGCCGCGAAGTAGTCGATCGACAGTCGTTCGTGTCCGCGCGCGGCCGCTCGCAGGAGATCCAGGTGCTCCGGCGCTCGTCCCCGCCGCGCGATCTCGATGCGTCCCTCCGCCTCCCGCAGCGCATCCGCGCCGAGGGAGCGCTGCAGCTTCTCCAGCGCCTTCGCGAGGGCGGGGGCGTCCGGCATCCCCGGGAGGGCGAGGAGCTCCGTCCCGCGAAGGTAGACCGCGAGCGCCTCGATCCTCGTCAGCTGGAGCGGTCGAGAGAAGTGGTCGGCCATCGAGATCCAGATGTGGCCGTCCTCGTCCACGTCCACATCGATTAGGTCACCCGGACCGTAGGGAGGGAGGCCCGACATGAACAGGAGGTCGAGATCTCGCCGCAGCTGGCCGGGCGCCACGCCGAACGCCGTCGCGACCTCGTCCAGCGCGGAGCCGGGGTGCTGCACGAGGTACGGCACGATCGCGAGCATCCTCCCGAGTCGGTCGGACGTCTTGGGAACGCTCCGTCTGCGTTCAGACAAGGAGCGCCTCCAGCCGGGCGATGACGGTGTCCCGCAGCGATGCCGGGGATCGGACGATGGCGTCGGGGCCGTACTCCAGCAACATCGCGGCGAACGCCTCTTCGTCGGCCATGGGGATCTCCATCACGACCCGGCCGTTCCCGTCGACGCCGACGTCCGTCGCGCCCGGGAACTGGGAGGCCGCGAACCAGGCGCGGTCCGGCGAGAAGAGGATCACCGCTCGATCGTCCCCCGACGCCACCCATGGACCTGCATCGACGTGGTCCGCGGCTCGGAAGTCCGTGGGCGGCGCGGATCCCTCGCCGGTGTCGGTCACCTCTCCCGCGATCCGAGAGAGCCGGAAGGCGCGGACGTCGTCCCGTTCCCGGTCGTGGCCGACCAGGTACCAATGGCCGGCCCGGAACACCATCGCCCAGGCGTCGACGTCGCGGTCGGCCGTCTTCCCCTGCGATGTGCGGTACGTGAAGGAGATCCGGCGGAGGGCCTGGGTCGCCTCGGCCACCGCGTGGACCAGGTTGCTCCGCGCGTCTGACCCGGAGGCGAGCGGCCCCCCACCCAGGCCGGCCAATACGCCTCCGTCGGCCCCGTACAGGAGCTTGCGGGCGCCGCTTTCCGCCGCTTCGTCCTGGCCTCCGCTCTGCGCGGCCACGAGCAACGCGACCAGCTCGCCCGGCTCGAACTCGATCTCGGGGAGGTAGTACTTCTCCTTCGGGATCACGTACCCCTGCTCCGTCCCCCACACGTCGACGTCCACGAGCTCGAGAGGCACGCCGTACTCGCGGAGCACGTCCTTGTCGCGCTCGAACATCCGCTTCGCGCTGTCCGGGTTGGCCTGTCCGTACGGCTCCAGGACCTGCCGGATCTGCTCGAACGTGAGGGGTCGCGGCGTCTCGAGGAGGAGGCCGACGAGGTTCAGCAGGCGCTCGAGTGGTTCCGCGCGGTCGCCCTCCCCCATGGTTGCGGCATCATATCGGCGACGTGCTCTGCGACCGGAGCGACCCGTGATCCACATCCGCCGAGGGGTCGTCCTCGGCGTCACGGCGACCCGGCGAGGGGCCCAGGAGCTCCAGGTCGAGATCGCGGGTGCGGTGGAGCCCGCGGTTGCGTTCCCCGCGATGAGCGGCGACGTGCTGCCGGGGGACGCCGTCATCCTCAACACCACGGCGGTGGATCTCGGACTGGGGACGGGTGGTGTGCATCTGGTCATCGCGGTCGAGGGGCGGGTGCCGGCCTCGGAGACGCCGCCCGGCCACGTGATGAAGGCCAGGTACACCCCCCTCCAGACGGCGGTCGCGAGCGTCGAGGAGTCCCACGCGGCGCTCCTGGAGGAGTCTCAGGGTCTCGCCCAGACGCCGGTGGTCTGCGCGCCGCTGCACTCCATGATCGCGCCGATCGCGGCGGGCGCGAAGCGCGCGTCGAACGCACGGGTCGTCTACCTGATGACGGATGGCGCGGCCCTCCCCGGCGGGTTCTCCCGGCTCGTCGCCGAGCTCAGCGGCGTCGGTTTGCTCGATGGCTGGATCACGTGCGGGCAAGCCTTCGGGGGCGAGCTCGAAGCGGTCACGGTCTGGTCGGGACTGCTCGCTGCGAAGGAGCTCCTCGAGGCCGAGGTGATCGTGGTCGCCGACGGTCCGGGGAACCTGGGAACCGACACGACGTGGGGCGTGAGTGCGCTCGCGAGCGGCCACGCGCTGATGGCCGCCGCGACGTTGGGCGGGCGGCCGATCCCCGCGCTCCGCGTGAGCTTCGCCGACGAGCGCGAGCGCCACCGGGCTGTCTCCCATCACTCGCTGACGATCCTCGCCGACGTCTGCAAGGTCGACGTCAACGTCCCGGTGCCCGTGCTGGAGGACGAGGCGCAACGAGCCGCGGTCCGGGGGTCGCTCCGCTCGCGGAGGCTGGAGGAGACCCACCAGCTCGTCGAGGTGGATGGACAGCCTGCTCTGGAGGAGCTCCGCGCCCGCGACCTCGATGCGCGTTCGATGGGACGCGGGATCGACGACGATCCCGCGTTCTTCCTCGCGGCGGGGGCGGCCGGTGTCCTCGCCGGCCGGCTGGCCGCCGACAACCGCCGCTGGCGGGACCTCGTCCAGTAAGGGCTGGACGCTCAGGGTCGGCCGGAGCTCGGCGCGTTCAGGGGCGCTCTGGCCACGTCGGCCTCCCGTATCCGGACGATCACCTCGTACCCCCGGCCCTTCGCCGGATGGACCCAGGCCGCGATGCGGTTGCGACGAAGCCGCCGCACCGCGTCCTCAGCCCTCCGGCGCTGCCCTATCGCGATAGGCTGCCAGTGACCCCGACGGAACCGGAGGAGCAGCCCGGAGACGAACTCGCCGGCGATCTCCGGGAGACCGATCGTGAAGAGGTCGAGGATCCCTTCGAGGAGCGTCATCACATGTGGGCGATCAGCTGCTCCACGCGTTCGTCCACGGACTTGAACGGATCCTTGCAGAGCACCGTCCGCTGCGCCTGATCGTTCAGCTTCAGGTGCACCCAGTCGACCGTGTAGTCGCGACGCTTCGCCTTGGCTTGGCGGATGAAGTCGCCTCGCAACTTCGCCCTCGTCGTCTGCGGCGGCTCGCGCATCGCCTTCGAGATATCGCTCTCGGCTGCGACGCGATCCACCTTGCCCGCCTTCTCGAGGAGGTAGTACAGCCCCCTGCCTCGGTTCACGTCGTGGTACGTGAGGTCGAGCAGGGCCACCCTCGGTGAGGCGAGCGACAGGTCGTGCTTCTTCATGTACCGCTCGATCACCATCCGCTTGGTGACCCAGTCCACCTTGCGTACCAACCGTTCCGGGACGCCGTCCGCAAGTGCCTCGAGTGCTTCGCCCCACTCGTAGAGGAGCTTCTTCGATGCGTCGTCGGTTCCCCGCCGCTCGAGGAAGCGCGAGGTCTTCTCGAAGTACTCCTGCTGCATCTCGATCGCCGAGAGCTCCCTGCCGTTGGCGAGCTTCACCTTCCTCGTGCCCGTCGTGTCGTGGCTGATCTCCCGGATCGCGCGGATCGGGTTCTCGAGCGTGAGATCGCGCATCACCGTGTTGCCCTCGACCATCCTGAGGACGAGGTCGGTGATGCCGACCTTGAGATAGCTGGTCCATTCGCTCATGTTCGAATCACCGACGATCACGTGGAGACGGCGGAACCGCTCGGCGTCCGCGTGCGGCTCGTCGCGCGTGTTGATGATCGGCCGAGACCTGGTCGTCGCCGAGGAGACGCCTTCCCAGATGTGTTCCGCCCGTTGGGAGATGCAGTACTGAGCGCCCCTCGGACCGTGCAGCACTTTCCCTGCGCCACACCAGATCTGGCGGGTCACGAAGTACGGGATCAGGACGTCGGCCATCCGAGCGAACTCCCCGTGCCTGGCCACGAGGTAGTTCTCGTGGCACCCGTAGGAGTTGCCCGCCGAGTCGGTGTTGTTCTTGAAGAGGTACACCTGGCCGGAGATGCCCTCCTCGTGGAGCCGGAGCTCGGCCGCGCCGAGGAGCGCTTCCAGGATCCGCTCCCCCGCCTTGTCGTGGGCCACGAGCTCGTCGACGTCGTCGCATTCGGGCGTCGCGTACTCCGGATGCGACCCGACATCGAGGTACAGCCGCGCCCCGTTCTCGAGGAACACGTTCGAGGAGCGGCCCCAGTGCACCACCCGACGGAACAGGTAGCGCGCGACCTCATCCGGGGACAGCCGACGCTGCCCGCGGAACGTGCAGGTCACGCCGTACTCGTTCTCGAGGCCGAAGATCCTGCGCTCCATGGAACGAGTCTAGGCCAGCCCGTGATCACCCAGCGAAAGAACCGAAATGCGGATCCGTCGCTTCGGCCAGGCCCGACGGAGTTTCCCGCTCAACCGGCGAGGAAGCCGGCGATCTCGTCGTCCGTGAGCCTGCGGAACTTGCGACGTCGGCTCTGGCTGCGCTCGAGCACGCCCGATTCGATGTGGTCGTGCTCGATCGTGCGCTGGTCGGGAGCGCCCAACACCTGCACTGCGGTCTTCACCGCCGTGGCCAGGTCCCATCCGGCGTTGTACCGCTCCTTCAGCTCCTCGGTGAGATCGTCCGCGTGCCCGCCGATCGCGACGAACCCGTGCTCGTCGGTCACGCTCCCGTCGAACAGGACGTGATAGATCGACGTGCCGTCGACCTCTCCGTTCACCTCCCCCACGAGGATCTCCACCTCGTACGGCTTCATCTGTTGCGTGAAGATCGTGGACAGCGCCTGCGAGTAGGCGTTCGCGAGATCCCGCGCCTTCACGTCTTCCCGACCGTAGGAGTAGCCGCGGAGGTCCGCCAGCCGGATGCCGGCGATCCGCAGGTCCTCGAACTCGCTGTACTTCCCGACCCCCGCGAACGCGATCCGATCGTAGATCTCGCTGATCTTGTGGAGGGTGGCGCTCGGGTTCTCGGCGATGAACAAGAGGCCGTCGGCGAACTCGAGGCCGATCACGGAGCGCCCGCGCGCGATCCCCTTGTGGGCGTACTCCGACCGATCCTTCATCAGCTGATCGGGCGAGACGTAGGGCATGAACGACATCTACGACCTCGCTTCCAGTACGGCACGGACGGCGCTCGCGACGTCCTCGTCGGAGGACTCCGTGGCGCCCAGGGCCGTCACCGTCACGACCACCGGGAAGATGCCTCTGGCGAGGTCGGGGCCGCCCGTCGCCACGTCGTCCTCGGCCGCATCGATCAGCGCCTCGGCCGCCACGCGGAGCGCTTCCTCGTGGGTCAGCCCGGGCCTCCAGCGCTTCTTCAGGGAGTTCTTCGCGGGCTGCGCCCCCGAGCCGGTCGCCTGATAGTTCTCCTCCTCCCAGCGCCCCCCGGTGGCGTCGTAGTAGAAGAGCCGGCCCTCGCTCCTGGCGACGTCGTAGCCGCCGAAGAGCGGGACCACCACGAGCCCCTGCATCGCGAGCGGGAAATTGGCACGGATCATCTGCGCGAGCCGGTTCGCCTTGCCTTCCAGGGACAGACGATCCCCGGTGAGCTTCTCGTAGTGCTCGAGCTCGAGTTGGAACAGACGGACGGTCTCGACGGCCTGTCCCGCCGCCCCGGCGATCGCGATCGCGGAGAGGTCGTCGGCGGCGAACACCTTCTTCATCTTCGCGTCCGCGATCGCGTAGCCGGCCGTGGCTCGACGGTCACCGGCCATGACGATGCCGTCCGCGAACCGCAATCCGAGGACGGTCGTCCCCTGGGCGACTTCGAGGGCCCCGCTCATCTGGAGCGCCGACGGGAGCGCCTCGGGACGCTGACGTCGAAGGAGCTCGACGAAGCTGGGGTTGGCGCCGAACGAGGCTCCCGACAACGGGAGCTCGACCCGATCGGTCACTCGCCGCCCTTCTGCACGTAGGACTTCACGAACTCTTCGGCGTTCTCTTCGAGGACCGAATCGATCTCGTCGAGGATGTCGTCCATCTCCTCCTTGAGCTCGGCGGCCTTCGAGGTCGCGGAGACCTGGCCGGCGTCGGCGTCGCTCTCGTCGCCGCCACCGCTCTTCTTGACCTGCTTGCGCTCTTGTTCAGGCATGGTTCCTCCTCCGTGGCGATTGTAGCCGCCGCGCGCCGCGCGACCCTTCGAGCCGGCCGATCTACCCCTGGAGCGCGGCCACGAGGGAGGCGGCGTCATGGGAAGCATCGAGCAACGCGTCCACGTGTGCCTTCGTTCCACGCAACGGCTCTCGCATCGGGACACGCTGGAGCGCCTCCGCCCCGGTGTCGATGATCAGGGAGTCCCACGACGCGGCCGCGATCGCATCCGGGTACTTGCCGATGCAACGCCCTCGGAAGTAGGCCCGCGTGTCCTCCGGCGGCTCCATCACGGCGCGTTCGACGTCCGCCTCGTCCACCAGGCGATCGACCTTGTCCGAGCGTTCGAGCCGGTAGTAGAGACCCTTCTCACGTCGGACGTCGTGGTACTGAAGATCGATCGCGTGCAGCTTCGGATCGCCCCTGTCCAAGCCACTGCGCTCCCGATAGGCCTCGAGGAGCCGGAACTTCGCCACCCAATCCAGCTCGCGATGCAGCGAGAGCGGCTCGCTCTCGAGCGAGGTCAGGATCGCCTCCCAGCGGTCGAGGACGTCCCGCTGATCGGGGGTGTCGTCCTCGCGCTCGACGTACTTCTTCGCGTGCTCGAAGTACTCCCATTGGAGCTGCACCGCGTTCAATCGCCTGCCGTCGGCGAGCGGGACCTCGACCGTGCACGTGAGATCCCGAGAGATCTCGTGCAAGGCTCGGACTGGCCCCTCGAGGGAGAGGTCCGGCAGGAAGCGGTCCTCGATCATCTTGAGCACGATCGCCGTCGTGCCCACCTTCAGGAACTGAGCGATCTCGCACATGTTGGCGTCGCCGATGATCACGTGCAGGCGGCGGTACTTCTCGGGGTCCGCGTGCGGCTCGTCCCGCGTGTTGATGATCGGCCGCTTCAGGGTGGTCTCCAAACCCACCTCGGTCTCGAAGAAGTCGGCGCGCTGCGTGAGCTGGTAGATCGGTCGGCCCCGCTCGTCCCACGGCGCCTCGGAGCCCAGCTTCCCGGCCCCGCAGAACACCTGGCGTGACACGAAGAACGGGGTCAGGTCGCGCACGATGTCGGCGAACGCGGTCTGCCGATCGACGAGGTAGTTCTCGTGGGTCCCGTAGGAGTTGCCCTTGCCGTCCGAGTTGTTCTTGTAGATCAGCAGGGGCGGTGAGTCCGGGAGCTGCGTGGCGACTTCACCCAGCGATCGCTCGAGGATGCGCTCCCCGGCCTTGTCGTGGATCACCAGGTCGCGCGGTGTGAGGCACTCCGGTGTGGAGTACTCCGGGTGCGCGTGATCCACGTAGTACCGGGCCCCGTTGGGAAGGATCACGTTCGCCAGCCCCAGGTCCTCGTCGGAGACCTCGCGTGACGGGATCGGCTCGAAGCCCCTCGCGTCGCGGAGCGGCGACTCCTGCTCGTAGTCCCAACGGATCCGCCGGAGCGAGCCTGCGAACGTCGAGATCAGCAGCGACGACGCGAGCACGGGATTGAAGTCCGGTACGCCGACCGCGGCGATGCCGTACTCCGTCTCGGTGCCCAGGACCTTCGCGATGGCCACCCGGCGACCCTACAGATATTGGCCGGGACTCACGCGCTCGACCTGGCGGCCGTCACCCTCGTCACCGAGCAGGGTGCGGACGTAGACGATCCGCTCGCCCTTCTTGCCCGAGATCCTCGCCCAGTCGTCGGGGTTGGTGGTGTTCGGGAGGTCTTCGTTCTCCTTGAACTCGTCCCGGATGGCCGTGAGGAGGTCCTCGGTCTTGATGCCCTTCTCACCCTTGGACAGGAACCGTTTGATGGCGTCCTTCTTCGCGCGGCGGACGATGTTCTCGATCATCGCCCCCGAGTTGAAGTCCTTGAAGTAGAGGATCTCCTTGTCGCCGGACGCGTACGTGACCTCGAGGAACCGGTTGCGCTCCGAGGGCTCGTACATCTGCTCGACCGTACGCTCGATCATCCGGGCGACGGCCACCTGGACATCACCCGAGTGCCGGTCGACCTCGTCGGGATGGATCGGGACCACGGGATGCAGGTACTTCGACATGACGTCCTTGGCCTGCTCGGCGGTCGGTCGCTCGATCTTGATCTTCACGTCGAGGCGCCCCGGGCGCAAGATCGCGGGGTCGATCAGGTCCTCGCGGTTGGACGCGCCGATCACGATCACGTTCTTGAGGGTCTCGACGCCGTCGAGCTCGGAGAGCAGCTGCGGGACGATCGTCGACTCGACGTCCGAGCTGATGCCCGTCCCTCGCGTGCGGAAGATCGAATCCATCTCGTCGAAGAAGACGATCACGGGGAGCCCTTCCTCGCTTCGCTCCTTGGCGCGCTGGAAGATCTCCCGGATCTGCCGCTCGGTCTCACCGACGTACTTGTTCAGGAGCTCCGGTCCCTTCACGTTCAGGAAGTAGCTGCGGGCGTCCTCCCGACCGGTCCGCTCGCGCACCTTGTCCGCCAGCGACTTGGCGACGGCCTTGGCGATCAGCGTCTTCCCGCAGCCCGGCGGTCCGTAGAGCAGCACGCCCTTCGGGGCTTCGAGCTGATGCTCCTGGAAGAGCTCGGCGTAGAGGAAGGGAAGCTCGACCGCGTCGCGGATCGCCTCGATCTGGCCTTCGAGTCCTCCGATGTCCTCGTAGGTGATGTCCGGGATCTCCTCCAGGACGAGCTCCTCGACCTCTTCCCTGGGGAGGAGCTCCGTGGCCACACCCGAGCGCGCGTCGTACAGGACCGGGTCGCCGGCGCGTACGACGGTCCCGAGGAGCGACCCGGCCAGATACGCCACGTGCTCCTCGTCGCCCCGGCTCACGACCACGGCCCGGTCGGTGCCGAGCTTGTCTTTCACCTTGACCACCTGGCCGGTGCCGTCGGGGTCGAGCACCTCCACGACGTTGAGGGCGTCGTTCAGGATCACCTGCGCCCCGGACACCAGCTTGTCGGCGTCGAGGTCCGGGGCCGGCATCACGCGCAACTTCCGGCCCGCGGTCACGACGTCGACGGATCCGTCGTCGTTGCTCCCCACGAACACCCCGAAGGTGGCGGGCGGCTGGGAGAGCTTCTCGACCTCCTCGGCGAGGGCCTCGATGCGCTGCTTCTCGTCGCGCAGTGCGTCGGCGAGCTTCTCGTTCTGCCCGGTGGCGCGGGCGAGCGCCTCCCGCGTCTCGATGAGCTTCTCCTCGAGGAGCTGGACCTGGCGAGGGGCGTTGGTCAGGCGGCGTCGCAACAGCCCCACCTCTTCCTCGAGGAAGGAGATCTGCGTCTGCAGCTCGTGGACCTGCTTCTCACGTTGCTCGGCCTGCTCGCGGCGATCCGCCATCCGTTCTCACCTCCCACCCGAGTCATCGATGGTACTGGCAGCATCTTGACCCCTCAGGGGGTCCTTTTCAGTAGATACGGCAACCAGGCGAACGGGGCCGATGCCTGGAACCGGGTACTTCCCTGATGCTAGTCCTCCGGTCCGACCCGAGCCAGGGTCAGGAAGCCGGTGTGACCGATCATCCGATGGTCCGGCCGCACGCTCCGCTCCGTGACGTGCCACCCACGCTTCAGCACTTCGAACGTTTCGATGTGGAGGAAGCCAGACCGGGGCAGCGCCAGGACGAGCTGGTGGACCTGGATCGTGGTGGGCAAGTAGGCGCACAGGACGGCTCCCGGCTCCAGGACCGCGCGGAGTGCTCCGAGGGGAGCCCAGGGCTCCGCCAGATCGAGGACCAGGCGGTCGAACCGTTCCTCGCCGGCGGCCGCGTCGGTCACGTCGCCGGCGCGCATCTCCAGCTGGTCCGGGATCTTCCCGAAGAAGGACTCGACGTTCGCCAGAGCCTGTGCCAGATGCTCCTCCCGGAGCTCGTAGGACACGACGCGGCCCTGCTCCCCGACCGCTCGGCAGAGGGCGATCGTCAGCGCGCCCGAGCCGGTCCCCGCCTCCAGCACGCGTGCGCCGGGATAGACGTCGGCGTACACCACGATCGGTCCGAGGTCCTTCGGGTAGACGACCTGCGCGCCGCGAGGCATCTTGAGCACGAAATCGGCGAACCGCGGCCGGAACGCCGCGAAGACCATGCCGCGGGCCGTGGTGACCCGCGTTCCCTCGGGCCGCCCGATCACGTCGTCGTGGGCCAGGGTGCCGGCGTGCGTGTGGTAGGTCGCGCCGGCCCGGAGCGAGAACAGATGCGTGCGATCCCGCTGATCGATCAGCAGGACCTTCTCGCCCGCCTCGAACGGGGCGCTCATCGGCGGGCTCCGTCGTCGCGCGTGAGCGTCACGTGCAGAGGCTAGCGCAGACCGCCGCGGCCTCAGAGGGTCGACGAGCCGTCAGGGCTCCAGGAACTCCGTGGGGAGAGGCTTCGTTCCCAGGGTGACCCGGTGGGTGCGTTCCTCTCCGTCGGAGCGGACCACGCGGACGTCGACCTCGTCGCCCGGAGCGAGCGCGTCCAACACGCGTCCGAGATCCTCGGCGACCTCGATCGCTTCGCCGTCGATATCGACGATCACGTCCCCTTCACGCATCCCCGCCTCGGCCGCGGGGCCGTTCGCGAGGGTGGCCAGCACGAGCGCCCCGCTTTCCACCGCCAGATCCATCTGGAACGCGAGGTCGGCCGTCACGCTCCTGGTCGAGATGCCGAGATACGCGGTGGCTCGCAACGGGTCCGAGATCGCGGACGCGATCGCCGGCTGCACGGAGTCGATCGCGATCGCGAAGCCGATGTTCTCGGCGTTGTCGCTGCCGGCGGAGTTGATCCCCACGACCCGGCCGGTCATGTCCACGAGCGGTCCTCCCGAGTTCCCGTGGTTGATCGCCGCGTCGGTCTGGATCACCTCGCTGTAGGTGCGAACGCCGTTGGCGCACACGGTGCATCGCGGGTCTTGCACGCGGATCGTCCGATCGAGTGAGGAGACGATCCCCGCCGTGACGGATGGCCCTCCCTCCAGCGCCAGCGCGTAGCCGATCGCCACGACCTGTTGGCCGAGCCGGAGGTCCGCGCTCGCTCCGAACCGGATCGTCGGGAGGCCCCCGGCGTCCACCTTCAGGACGGCGAGGTCATGCTCGCAATCGCCACCGATCACGCGGGCGTCGTAGCGCGTGGGTTCGTCCTCGGACGTGAACACCGTGATCCGGGAAGCCCCCTGTACGACGTGACAATTGGTGACCACGACACCGTTCGCCCGGATGATGAAGCCGGTCCCGATGCCCTGGCCCTCCTCGGGAGCGCCGGTCGGCGAGGCCTCGTAGACGTCCGTCGTCACGTTGACCACGGATGGGAGGACCCTCGTCGCGACCGCGGCGTAGGGTTCTTTCCCGAGGTGCAGCCGCGGGGCCGGCGACGTCGTCGCGGGAGGCGACGCCGTGTCCCCGAGGGTCGCCGTGCATCCGGCGAGCACGAGGGCCACGCACGCGACCACCGGCAGCGATCGTCGGGATGTCGTGGCTGACTTCACGCGAGGGGTTCGCTCCAGGTCCTGCCAGGGTTCGGCGTTCCGCCACCTCCGTCGGAGGCGCTGAGCGTCGAGGTTACTCGAGCAGCGAGCCGGCGGGCCGCTCCTTCCGCGGATCGACGAACGGGATGGCAGCGGTTCGCCCCACGAGACGGTCGCCGTCCTCGGTCTCGACGTCGAGCGACGTCCCGGGCGCGGAGAGGTCGATCGGCACCCAGACGTAGCCGATGTTCCTGGCCAGGCCGGGCGACCAGACGGCGTCGGTCATGTGACCGACCTGGGTGCCCGCGTGATGGACCGGCCAGTACTCGGACATCTCCGCTCGGAGCTCATCGCCCTCGAGCTCGATGCCGACGAGCTTCCGAGCCACCCCTTCCCGCCTGAGCCGCTCGAGGGCCTCCTTCCCGATGTAGTCCTGCGGCTGCTCCTCGACGAGGCGCTCGAGCCCCATCACGTGGAGCGGCGTGTCGTCGATCCTCATGTCGGATCCGTAGTTGAAGATCCCGGCCTCGATCCGGCGGGCCTCGCACGGCGCGATGGGCTTGATCCCGAACTCCTCGCCCGCCCCGGCGACGGCGCTCCAGAGCTCGTCTCCCTTGCTGCCGTCCAGGAGGTTCACCTCGAAGCCCGGGATCGCGGTCCACCCCGTCCGGCTGATCAGGACCGGGATGCCCTGGATCTCGAACTCGTCCACCCAGTAGTACTTGATGTCGTAGATCGCAGGACCGACGAGCTTCTCGAGCGTCTTGGCGGAGAGCGGACCCTGGACCTGCATCGGGTGGACGTCCGGGAACGAGACCTCGGCGTCGAGGCCCGACGTGGCGGCGACCCCCATCGCGTACAGGCCCGCATCGGAGTCGGCAAGCTGCATCCACCACGTGTTCTCGGCGACGTGCAGCAGGACCGGATCGTTCACTATCCCTCCGTCCGGCGCGGTGACGATCATGTACTTGCCCTGCTTCACCGCGCACGTCGAGAGATCGCGACACGTGATCATGTCGATCAGCCGGTCGGCGTCCGGCCCGGCGATCTGGACGGTGCGCTCCACGCCCACGTCCCACATCGTGACGCCGGTCGCGAGGAGGTGATACTCGACCTCGGGATCGTCGAAGTACCCGGGGAGATACATGTGGTTGTAGATGTCGTAGGCGGTGCAGCCCGCCCGGAGCGTCGACCGGAAGAACGGCGACTGGCGGTACCAGGGGCCGAAGTACAGGGTCGCGCTCTTCGCGAGCATCTCGGGTCGTTCGTTGACCATCGTTCCTCCTCGTTCCGCGCCGGACCAGGCTGAATCATCGTTCAAGACGGGCGTGTGCGCAAGTCACGACATGTCCCCTGAACAGGAACGATGGGGTTGAACGGTGGTTAGGTTTCTATAGCCTGCGACGCTACGAGACGGGGATCGACTTGTCCGGGTCGACGAACGGCATCGGGACGACGGTGGCGGTCCGGGTGCCCCACTCGGTCTCGACCGACACCGCGGTGCCCGCCGACGACCGCTCCGCGGGGAGCCAGCAGTAACCGATGTTCTTGCCGAGCCTCGGCGAGTGGATCGCCGACGTCACCTTGCCGATCCGCTCGCCTTCGTCGAGGGCCGGCCACTTGACGTTGTTCAGCGCCGGGAACGCTGGCCCATCGAACTCCACGCCGTTGATCCGTTGCGCGACGCCCTCGTCGCGGATCTTGCGGAGCGCACCGATCGAGATCGAGGCGTCATCCGACAGATCCCATGCGACGAGGCGTTCCATCCCCAGCTCGATCGGGTTGTTCTCGTACGTCATGTCGGCACCCCAGTTGAAGATCGCGCCTTCGATCCTGCGGATGTCGCTCGGGCCGGTCGGGACGACGCCGAACTCCTGACCCGCCTCCATGATCGCCTCGAAGACCTCGGTGCCTTTGGTCGTGTCGGTCAGGTAGACCTCGTAGCCGATCTCCGACGTCCATCCGGTGCGCGTGACCACGACGGGTGCGCCGGCGATCTTCGCTTCGGTCCAGAAGTAGTACTTCAGGTCGAGGATCTCCGAGCCGAGGAGCTTCGCCATCAGATCCTTCGACTTCGGCCCCTGGACCTGCAGCGGTGCGACGTCGGCCTCTCGGATCGTGACGTCGAGGTCGGGGTACGCGTTCTTGAGGCCCCGTGCGAACAGCAGGGCATCCGAGGACGCGAGCGCGAACCAGAACGTGTTCTCATCCATGCGGGTCAGGACCGGGTCGTTCACGATGCCGCCGTCGCTGTCGCAGATCAGCACGTACTTGCCTTGACCCACCGCGCACTTCGAGAGATCCCGCGGCGTGAGGAGCTGCGAGAACCGGAAGCCGTCCGGCCCGGAGATCTCGAGGCAGCGCTCGACCGAGACGTCCCACACCGTGACCCCGTGCAACAGCGCTTCGAACTCCGCCTCGAACGTGTCGAAGCGGATCGGGAAGTACATGTGGTTGTAGACGGTGAAGCCCTTCGGGCCGTACCGCTGGGTCGCCTCGTAGTACGGGGTCCGACGGTTGCGCGCTCCCCGCTGGACGAGGCTCATGTCGAAGGGCTCGGTCATCGTGGGTGACTCCTCTCGAGGGGTGGCGGGATGCCGTGGCTATCGTGCGAGCGCCGTCGGAGCCAGGCAACCACGCCGGGTGACCGGAAGTCAGTCCGCTCCGGCGCGTTCGTACACGGCCGTGCCTTCGACGAACGTGGCGTCGACCTGGGCCTCGGCGATCTCGTCCGCGGGATGGGCGAACACATCTCGGTCCACGACGGCGAGGTCCGCGTACTTCCCCACCTCGATCGAGCCGGTCACGTCGTCGAGGTGGTTCACGTAGGCCGATCCCATCGTGAACGCTGCGAGCGCCGTCGAGAGGTCGACACGCTCGTCCGGGAGGAACACCTCGCCGTTCCCGTTCCCGTAGGGATAGGAGGGTGGCATCACCCGATTCACCGCGACATGGATCTCCTCGAGAGGGTCGGGGCTCGAGACCGACCAGTCGCTTCCCATCGCGAGACCGGCTCCCGACCGGACGAGGGAGCCGAACGGGTACTGCCAACGCCAGCGAGGCTCGCCGAGGAACGGGATCGTCAGATCGTCCATCTGGCCCTCGTGCGCGGCCCAGAGCGGCTGGGCGTTCGCGACGGCCCGCAGCCGACGGAACCGAGGGATGTCGTCGGGGTGGACGATCTGCAGGTGGGCGAGGTGATGCCGATGGTCACTCGGGCCGTTCGTCTGGAGCGCCGCCTCGATCGCATCGAGCGATTCCCGCACGGCGCGCTCGGCGAGGGCGTGGAAATGCACCTGGAACCCCAACCGGTCCAGGGTGGTCACGTAGCCCTTCAGCGCCTCGGGGTCGACGAAGGAGATCCCGCGCTGGTCCGTGACGTTGCCGTCGGCGTCGAGGTACGGCTCCAGGACGGCCGCGGTGAACGTCTCGCACACGCCGTCTTGCATGATCTTCACGCTCGTCGCGGCGAACCGGCCGGAGCGCCCGCCGTCCCGGAGCGCGAGCAGGTCGTCGACCTGCTCCGCGCCGCGATCCCGGTCCCACCAGAGGGCGCCGACGACGCGGGCGGTGAGGTCGCCGGTCTCTCCGGCTCGGACGTAGGCGGCGTAGTTGTTCATCCCCCGATCCGTGGACACGATGGCGTCCTGCCACCCGGTGATCCCTAGGGAATGCAGGTACCGCTGCCCCTCGAGCAGTCCCGCGTACACCTCGTCCGGCGTCGATACCGGCGCGAGGTCGCCCACGATCCCGGCGGCGCCCTCGTGGAGGGCCCCGCTGGGCTCGCCGTCGAGGCTGCGCTCGATCCGGCCATCGCCCGGATCGGGCGTGGCCGCCGTGACGCCGGCGACCTCGAGGGCGCGGCTGTTGACCCACGCGCTGTGACCGTCCCGGTTCGGCAGGAACACCACGCGATCGGGGACGACGGCGTCGAGGAGGTCCTTGGTCGGGGTGCCGCCGGGGAACACGTCCATCGACCAGCCTCCTCCGAGGATCCATTCCCGATCCGGATGCGCCTCTGCGTAGGACCGCACGGCCTCCACGTACTCGTCGCGGGTGTGGAGGTCGTGCAGATCGCACTGCAACCGATCGACGCCGGCGCTGACCGGGTGGATGTGCGCGTCCTGGAACCCGGGCACCAGCATCCGTCCCCGGAGGTCGACCACGCTGGTCGTGGCGTCGATCCCGTCGCGGATCTCGTCGTCGCTTCCGACCGCGACGATCCTGCCGTCCCGGACGCCGACCGCGCTCGCCCGGGTGCGAGCCGCATCCACGGTGTGCACGGAGCCGTTCACGAAGGCGAGGTCGGCCGGGCTCATCGGCGGAGCATAGCGGTCAGGCGAGCGCGACGAGGTCGAGGAGATCCGCGCTCCAGTAGTCCAGGCTCCCGTCCGGCATCAACAGGACACGCTCCGGGGCAAGGGCTTCGACGAACTCCGTGTCATGGCTGACGATCACCATCGCTCCCGGCCAGTCGCGGAGCGCCTGCGCGATCGCGGTTCGGGACGGTGGATCGAGGTTGTTCGTCGGCTCGTCGAGGAGCAAGAGGTTCTTCCGGCCGGCCACGAGCTGGGCCAGCGCCAGCTTCGTCTTCTCGCCGCCGGACAGGGTTCCGGCATCCTGGAACGCGCGCTCCCCCGGGAGACCGAACATCCCCAGCAGGGCACGGAGCGACTGGTCGTCGGCGGGCGATGCCTGGTGCATGTGGCTCAGCACCGTCATCCCCTCGTGGATCCCTTCGTGCTCCTGGGCGTAGTAGCCGAGCTGGGCACCGTGTCCGAGGCGGAACGTGCCCGCGTCCGCGCGAGTCTCCCCCGCGAGGATCCTGAGGAGGCTCGTCTTCCCGGCCCCGTTGAGCCCCATCACGAGGAGCCGTTCGCCTCGCTCCACCTCGAACGAGACGCTCTCGAAGACGGCGGGGCCGCCGTAGGCCTTCATGAGGTCGTCGACCGAGAGCATCGTCCGACCGGAGTGCGGAGGCTGGGGGAACCGGAACCGAACGCCGCGCTCGCGGGTGGGTGCGGCGACCTTCCTCGCCTGCAACCGAGCGACCCGGGTGTCGAGGGTCTTCGCCTTGCGCGCCCGTTTCGTGGTCTGGCCGCGCATCGAATCGGCGAGCGTCTTCAGTCGCTTGATCTCGGTCTCCTGGCGGGAGGCGAGCGCGGTGAGGCGCTTCTCGTCCCGTGCCCTCGCTTCCCGATACTGCGTGTAGGTGCCGCGGTATTCGACGACGCCGTCGCGGTCCAGATGGAGGATCCTGGTGATCGAGACGTCGAGCAGCGCGATGTCGTGACTCACGACGAGGAGGGCTCCTCGATAACCCGCCAGGAACCGCATCAGCCAGCCCTTCGCATCGGCGTCGAGGTGGTTGGTCGGCTCGTCGAGCAAGAGGAGGTCGGAACCGCCGAAGAGGATGCGGGCGAGCTCGAGCCGGCGTCGTTCACCACCCGAGAGGGCGCCCACCGGCAGTCCGAGCCGATCTTGGGACAGCCCGAGACCGGCGACGATCGTGCGGGCGTCCGACTCGGCTCGATACCCGCCGAGCCGTTCGTACTCCTCCTCGAGGCGCGCGAAGCGCGCGACCCGATCCTCGGACGCGTGCTCCTCCAGCCGGAGCCGTGCCTTCTCCACCCCACGCTGCAGCTCGACGAGGCCGCGGGCGGCCAGCAGGTACTCGATCCCGCTCGTCGCGTCGTCCGATCGGTCCTGCCGTGGATCCTGCCGGAGGTAGCCCAGCGCCCCGCGCCGTTCCACCGTGCCCGCTGAAGGGGGCATCTCGCCGGCCAAGACCTTCAGCGTGCTCGTTTTGCCTGCCCCGTTGCGGCCGACGACGCCCACCTTGTCCCCGCTGCCGACGGTGAGGTCGAGGGCGCGGACGACGGTCAGGCCCCCGGCGTCGACGGAGAGGCCGCGCACGTCGAGGGCGTTCATGGGGATGCTCCTGGGGATCGCGGGTGTCGGGTCGTGGGCGGGACGATCATCGGGCTGCTCCTTTGGGCGACGTCCTCCGTCGGACGTGGGGCGACGCGGGCTCGATGGATCCGCCCGGTCTGCTCGAGGAGGTCCCGCTAGCTCACGCGCGGAGTGTAGCGCTCAGTCGCCCCAGTACACACGTCCGGGCTCGGCCTCAGTGAGGCGGACGACCACGTTGCCGTCGTCGAGGCCGAATGCCTCGGCGACGGCCCGCCCGACCGCCCGCAGGAGCTCGGGCGCGTCGTCGCGGTGGCCGGCGAACAAGTCGACTATCGCGGGATGCGTTCCGCGGGGCTGCGTGGAGGGAGCGTCCGCGCCCTCCGCGTACGCCCCGGGCTCCACGGGTCGCCAGATCGCCCACGTCCCCCGCGGCTCCTCGCCCAGGTGCGCGGCGACCGCGCCCGTCACCTCCGCGAGGGCGGTAGGGACGTCGAGCCCCCGATCGGACGGGAGCGCGTGGATCTCGATGATGGGCACCGGGTCACGATACGGCGGCCGGTGGGTCGCGGTCCGGGTCCGGCTTCCATCGATAGCCGAGGCCCGCCTCGGTGACGATGAACCGGGGACGCGCGGGATCGTCCGAAAGCTTCGCTCGGAGCTGGCGGATGAACACGCGGAGGTACTGATGCTCCGTCGCGTAACCCGACCCCCATGCGCGCTGGAGCAGCCAACGATGCGTGAGCAGCTTTCCCGGGTTCGTGACGAACGCCTCGAGGAGCCGGTATTCGGTCGGTGTGAGATGCACCGCCTCACCGTCGAGCAGCACGAGCTGTCGCGAGAGGTCGACCACGAGCTCGCGGAACCGCACGATCGGCGAGCGTTTTTCTCCTTCGACCCTCCGCCGGACGGCTCGCATCCGAGCGAGAAGCTCCGGCATCCCGAACGGTTTGGTGACGTAGTCGTCCGCGCCTGCCTCGAACGCCTCGACCTTGTCGCGCTGCCCGTCCATCACCGACAGCACGATGATCGGCACGTCCGACCACGATCGGATCCGCTCGATCACCTCGTGGCCGTGGATCCCAGGGAGGCCGAGGTCCAGGACCACCAGATCCACGCCTGCGTCCGGAAGGAGGTCGAGGGCGGTCTCCCCGTTCCCAGCCGTGAGGACGTCGTAGGAGTGGCCTTGCAAGCTCGTCCGGACCGCCCGGAGGATCTGGGGGTCGTCGTCGACGACCAGCACGCGCCCCTCGGTCACCCGGCCACCCCTGGGAGCTCGATCACGACCGCGGTGCCCCCGCCCGGCTCATCCGTCAGCCGGATCGTCCCGCCGTGAGCCTCCACGATGGCCCTGGCGATCGCGAGCCCGAGCCCCGTGCCGGTGCTCCCCTCACCGCGGACGAACGGTTCGAACACGCGCTCACGGTCCTCGCGTGGGACGCCCGGGCCCCGGTCGGCGATCCGGATCTGCACGCCGTCGTGCCAGCGAGCGGCCGCCACCGTGATCGGTCGCCCGCGAGGCGTGAATCTCGCCGCGTTCTCGAGGACGTTCGTCAGCGCCTGATCGATCTGCCCGAGATCGAGCGAGATCTCGGGAAGGTTCTCTCGCAGCATGAGGCGGAAGTCGTGGTCCCGCAAGAGGTACCCGGTCCGGGCGACGACCCCTTCGATCAACTCGTCCACCGCCGTCGGCGCCTTCGACGGTGTGATCGCCCCGGCGCGCATCCTCGACAGGTCCATCAGGTTGCCGATCACTCGGTTGAGACGCCCGGCTTCTTGATCGATGGTTTCCAGGAGCTCTTGGCGCTGGTCGACCTGCAACGGCGATCGCTGTTCGAGGAGAGCTGACACGGATGCCATGATCGACGCCAGCGGCGTGCGGAGGTCGTGCGTGACCGAGGAGAAGAGCGCCGCACGAAGGCGATTGGTCTCCGCCTCGATCCGTGCCGCCTCCGCTTCGGAGCCGAGCCGCATCCCATCGATCGCCAACGCGATCTGCGAAGCGAGGGTGTGGATCACGCCGCGGTCCTCGGTGCTCAGGGCGGGCCTCGTGCCGTTCGTCACGACGAGGATCCGACCGAGGTTCCGCTCGTGCGCATCGAGGGGGATCATCTCCTCGCGGCCGCCGTCCACGGGACCGTTGCGACCTTCGGCCACGATCGGTCCCTCGGCGAGATCGCTGATGATCTCGCAGCGGGCCAGGTCGAAATGCTCGGTGATCGACACGGCGAGGCTCCGGAGCACATCGGCGGTCGGTACACCCGAACGCAGTCGCGAGCCGAGGTGATGGAGGAGTCGAGCGTCGCGCTCGCGACGTTCGGCGCGAACACGTTGCTCCAGGACGCGTGACAGCATCGTACCCACGGCCACGGACACGGCGATGAACACGGCGAGCGCGACCAGGTCGGCGCGCTGCTCGACCGCGAACGTGTGGAATGGCGGCGTGTAGAAGAAGTTCAGCGCCAAGAAGGAGCATACGGACGCGATCAGACCCGGCACCAGACCGCCGGTGGCCGCCGCGACAACGACGGCGAGCACGTAGCAGAGGGCTGCCGTGGTCGTGGAGACCTGGACCGGCAGGAGGGCTCCCAGCGTGACCACTCCCGCGGGTGCGACGCCGGCGACGACCACTCGCGCGGACCGCGACCATCGCTTCGGATCGAGCACGCCCATCCCGATCTCCCTCGTCGGAGCGTAACAAGCGTCTCCTCGGGTCGCGTGCCCTTACACAACCCTTATGTCGAGCGGTCCCTTCCACACCTCGCGGCTACAGGTCTGCACCGACACTCCAGGGATGGACACTTCAGCTCTCCTGGCGGTGAAGGGGCTCGGACTCGATGGGTTCCTCGTGGGCCTCCTCGTCGGCGGTGGCCTCGGGCTCCTCGCGGGTCCCGCGATACGGTCCTGGCTCGCGTTCCGCGAATGGGAACGCGCGTCTCGTGAGGTGGATCTGACCGATCGACTCCTCGAGCGTATGGAGGCGGATGCCGCCCGATCCGATGATCGCGCCGATCCGGACCGTACGACGGTGGGGACGGCATGGCGACCCCAGCCCTGAAGCGGGTGCTCGTGGGGCGAGCCCTCGCGAGCCGCAGCGCGGAGCATCAGCTCCTCCCACGGATCCTGGCCCTACCGGTCTTCGCGTCCGACCCGCTGTCCTCGAACGCCTACGCGACCGAGCAGATGATGCTCGTCCTGGTCACCGCCGGCACGGGAGCGTTGGCCGCCCGGATCCCCATCGCGATCGCGATCGCCGCGATGCTCACGATCGTTGTCGTCTCCTACCGACAGACGGTGCGGGCGTATCCGAGGGGCGGCGGTTCCTACATCGTCGCGAGGGAGAACCTGGGGACGCTCCCTGGGCTCGTGGCGGCTGCGGCGGTGTTGATCGACTACGTCCTCACGGTCGCGGTGTCGGTCGTCGCGGGTTCCGTAGCGATCACCTCGGCCGTGCCGGCGCTGGCGGAGCATCGGGTGGCTCTGTCGATCGGGCTCGTGATCCTGCTCACGCTCGCCAACCTGCGGGGAGTGAAGGAAGCAGGCACCTTGTTCGCCATCCCGACCTACGGCTTCGTGACCCTCATCTATCTGATGTTCCTCACCGGCTTCGTCCGCTGCCTCTCGGGGTGCCCCATCGCCGAGACCGCCCATCTCCCGTTGGAGGCGACGGCGACCGTGAGCCTGTTCCTGATCCTCCGCGCGTTCTCGTCCGGCGCGACCGCCCTCACGGGGGTCGAGGCGGTTGCGGACGGAGTGCAGGCCTTCCGACGCCCGCAATCGAAGAACGCTGCGTCGACGCTGAGCATGATGCTCTTCATGACGGTGACGATGTTCATCGGGATCACCATCCTCTCGGTCCTGCTTCACATCCGCGTGACCGAGGAGATCGCCGTCTCTCGATCCGTCCTGTCGCAGATCGGCGAGACGATCTTCGGCAGGACCCTCCCCTTCTTCCTCCTCCAAGGACTGACCGCAGGGATCTTGATCCTCGCCGCGAACACCTCCTACCAGGACTTCCCGCGCCTCTCGGCGATCCTCGCGCGGGACCGGTTCATGCCGTCGCAGTTCAAGAACCGAGGCGACCGGTTGGTCTTCTCCAACGGGATCGTGATCCTGGCGATCCTCGCATGCCTCCTGATCTACGCCTTCGACGCGAAGCTCACGCACCTGATCCAGCTGTACGTGGTGGGCGTGTTCACGGCGTTCACGCTGTCCCAATCGGGCATGGTGCGCCGCTGGTGGAGGCTGCGGGAGCCAGGATGGCGCCGCAGCATGACGCTGAACGCGATCGGCGCGGCGGCCACCGGCGTCGTGCTCGTGATCGTGACCGTGACGAAGTTCACCCACGGGGCCTGGATCGTGATCGCCGCGATGCCGGTGATCATCACCTTCTTCATCGGGGTCCACCGACACTACGAACGGATCGGTCGAGCGCTCCGGGTCGAGACGGAATCCCCCCGGCGCGGCGTGGACAACCTCTTCGTACTGCTGATCCGCGATCTCGGGCCTGCGACGGCGAAGGCCCTCGGGTACGTCCGCGCGCTCCGACCTACGCGGGTGGTGGGGCTGTACGTGGGCGACCCGGGAACGTTCGAGTCGGTCGCGGAACGGTGGGCCAGCTTCGCCCCACGGATGGGCTCGCTCCAGCAGCTCCAGACGGGCACGGAGCGGCCGGCGAAGGCGCTTCGAGCCCGTCTGCGTTCCCTCCGAGCAGGAACCCATGGGTTCGTCACGGTCGTGCTCCCGGAAGAGCTCACGAGCCGGTCGCTCCTGCGGCACCTGGGCCGGCGGTGGGGATTCTGGCTCAAGGTCTCACTGTTCTTCGAGGGAGACATCGTCGTGACGGACGTGCCGCTGCTCCCCGAGGAGCGTGGGCCTGAAGGGTCACGTCCGCATGAGCCCACGCGCCACGCTGTCCTCATCCCGGTCTCGGGCGTGCAGGCCGCTGCAGCTCGGGCCGTCACCTACGCGTTGTCGCTTGAGGCCGCAGAGATCGGGGCCGTCTTCTTCTCGCCGGACCCCGATGAGGAACGAGCGGTCATCGAAGGGTGGATGGATCGAGGGATGGTCGTCCCGCTCTCGATCGTGGATGCGCCGTTCCGGGACTTCGCGCAGCCGATGCTCGAAGAGGTCCGGCGGCAGACCGCGCGGCCAGGCACGGTCGTCACGGTCGTCCTCCCGGAGGTGGTGGTCTCGCACTGGTGGGAGCAGCTGCTCCACAGCCAAAGCGCGTTGTTCTTCAAACGCCTGTTGCTGTTCGAGCGCGGTGTCGTTGTGACCAGCGTCCCGCTCCACGTCGCTGAGGCGACCCGCCAGGGCGCAACGCCGGCTCAGGGTGAGGAGGAAGCCGGCGTCGGTGCGCGGATCTGAGCATGTCCCGGAAACGAGGTCGCTCGGGTCGAATGGGCCTGGAGGCGCTGAGATCGGCGGACGCCTGGATCATGCGTTCAGCTTCTGCGATGAGCAAGGCGTGCTCACAGTTCGGCCACTCACTCGGCCACCTGGGGTCGGGGCCTACCATCGTACTCAGCGATCCGGAACGGCCGTGCTGATATCGGCGAGCAGTGAGCCGGGAGCGGTCTCCACCGAGATGTCGCCCAGCGAGACGATCCCGACAGCCTTCCCGCCCTCCACCACCGGCAGGCGGCGGACGTCCTGGGATCGCATCATCCGAACGGCATCGTGCACCGTATCCGTCGGGGCGAGGGCGGTGACCTCTTGCGTGTAGGCGTCCTCCACCTTGGTCGTCTTCGGATCCGCTCCCTCCGCCGTGGCCCGGATCGCGACGTCCCGGTCGGTGAGGATGCCGGCCAGCCGGCCCTGCTCATCCTCAACCAATACGTCGCCGATGTGCTTCGTCTTCATCAAGCGGGCGGCCTCCTGCAGACTGGCGGTCTTCCGGACGGCATCGGGAGGCGTCGTCATCACCTGGCGGATCTCCCGGACGTCCATCGTGGAAGTCGTGTCTCCAGAGCCCTCACTCGACGAGGATGATCGCCGTACACGACCGGACAGCCGTTCGATGCCCTGGCGGCCCGACACCGTCCCCGCCACGTATCCGATGCCAAAGCTCGCAACCGTGCTGATGAATCCCATGTCGCTTCCTCCCGGATATCGCCCTTGGTCGGTTCATTACCCAGGCACGTCGCTTCTACGCACAACGACCCCGGCCGCCAGGAGGATGACGTTCGCCGGGGCCTCGAGTGAGCCAGGAGTTTCGCCCCCATCGCTCAAACCTCTAACCAGCGGAAACAGGCTGCGTCCGGAGAAGTACCTGAAAGGTACGGTTCGGAACGCTCACTGATCTTCGGTTCCCTGCTGCCGACCCCCTAGGCGAGGCAGCTTTGGCCCTCGGCTGAGAGGAGGGGTGCCGCCCACCAGAGAGACCACACCGGACCACCCATATCAGTCCGAACACAGCATGATGGCGGCTCGCACCCGATCTCGGAGACCCACCGGAACGGCCTCACGAGCATCCTCGGCCACCCGCTTGCCGAATCGACCCAGCAGGACCTCGCGCCAGCAGTCCTCGCAGTCGAGGAGATGACGCTCGAACCAGCGTCGAACCCGGCCGGATAGCTCGCCCGAGACGTACTCCGCGGCATTCCTGTCTGCATCGTGGCGCCGCTTCATCGACCAGATCGTCATGGTCCCTCCACCTCCCGTACCTCGGCCCAGAGGAGTGCGGCGAGCCCCCGACGACCTCGATGCAGTCGCGAGAGCACGGTGCCCCTGGGTGTGCCCATCGCCAGCGCCGCCTCCGCGGTGGACAGCCCGGCGAGGTCCACCAATGTGAGCGCGACGCGTTGTTCCTCCGGGAGGCGCCACATCGCCTGGTGCAGGGCCTCCCGGTCCATCGTCGCCTCGGCCGCCAGCTCCGGCTCCCCCACCTCCGGGGCGCGGAAGTCCCGATCCTCGATCCGAACCTCGATCGGTCGGCGCTCCCTGGTCCGGTATCGGGACCGTCCGAGGTTCAGGCAGATCGTGGCGATCCACGGATCGACCCGTCGCGGACGGCGGTGGTCCCTCCAAGCGCGGAATGCGGCGAGGTAGGTCTCCTGCACGAGGTCCTCCGTGTCCTCGACGCGATCGGCGAAGCGGCGTGCGAGGTTGTAGACGAGGTCCATCGACCCCAACGTCGCGTGCAGGAACTCCTCGTGATCCTCTCGCAGGGTCATCCCATCATCTGGGACGCGCGCTAACGGTCGCGATTCCGATGATGCGGGATCACCACCCACCTCCGACGCCTTCTCCTTCTAGGGCGTTCTCAGTCATGTCCCCGACGCATCGTCTGAATGCCTCGGCTCGGGCTCGGGACGCCTGAGGGGCCACAGCCCTAGCACGCCGCCATAGATCGCGTGCTCGACCGTGAACGTGCCCCAACCCGCGAGCCGCGGCATGTCCGAGACTGGCTCGCCGCCCCCGAAGGCTGCCGCGATCACAGGCAAGGCGAGGAACGCCATCACAAGCATCACCGCCAAGCCGTAGACGATCCCACCTATGAGCCCAGAGACGCCTCGAAGCCAGCCGGTTGAGACGATCAATCCGAAGATGGCGCCCCAGAACGCCCCCGTCACGAGATGCAGCGTGAGCCCCAAGAGGGCCGGTCCGACCGAGATGGCGAACGTGTCACCGGCCATCCCCGCCTCCATCGATCGCATCATCGCCGTCGGCTCGATCACGGCCGAGGCGATGTGATGCAACGGCGTGAAGAACCCGGTGTCGTGATAGGTCGCCGAGGCGATCATCGCGAACATCCCCATCACCAAGGCGGCGGCGACACCCAGGAGCGCCCCGACGCGGATGTGATGCCACGAGACCGAGGTCGATGTCGAGGCAGTGTGCGTCGTATCCATCTGAGATCCCTCCCAACCGGGCCAGAGTCCTACTGAGAACGGACGCGCCTGGAGCCGTCTGATTCCCGTCCCTTAGGGCCTATGTGCCGAGCGGCGAGATAGGTCTCCTATGATGACGTCGAGGCGGCTGCTTGGGCTCGCGGCGTTGGCCGGCCTTTAACGCCAAGCGGTTGCGTTTCCCGGGCGGGAGAGACCGCTCGGCTGCCGCCCTCCGATCCTACCGACACCCTCCGATCGCGTTCTTGTGCTGGAGGAGGCGCTGCCGTGATGGCGCGACTGCCCACAGTGACTTCGTCGTCGTTGCTGGTTCGCTTGGAGCTGATCTATGTGAGCTCCGGCTCCAAGCTAAGCGCTCGGCAACCGCAGGACAGAGCCGTGGCAGTCGCGATTCTGCTGGTCTCGCTCAGGGCTAATTGCTTGGCTGTCTGCAGGCGCCCAGGGCCGCGGGATCGCACCCCCCCATTGAGAAGCCGCTGGAACCCGGAGGCTCCAACGGCTTCTCAGGGAGACGACCAACCGAGGGGGTTAGGTGGGGTCGGCTCCTGACCATGCCCAGATGTCCGTGTTGCCGAACGTAGCGGGACACGCCTGCTGGATCGCAGGAGCGCCGCTCGGGTCCAGCGTCTCCTGCACCTGAGCCCGCCACGTGTTCACAGGCCCACAGACGGCGCCTTGCCGAACGTCGTTCCAAACCGCCACGCCGTACTCATCCGTGGCGTCGGCGTAGACGTAGTCACCCAAGAACTCGAGAACGAGGTTGTTCTGCGCCGAGGCTCGAGGGTCACCCGTCACCGCGCTTCGATGGACCTCCGTCCACGCTCCCGGCGCACCGGAGCCGGAGACATCGGCGTGCAGGACCACGCCCACGAGACCCCGACTGGAGGTGGTGTCGTTGCGGTACGGGGTCGTGAACGCGTTGTACACGAGGTAGAGGTCCGTCCCGTCCGGTGAGACAGCGACCGCGGAGTAGTAGGGACGGTCGCCCGCAGCGATGGGGATCACCTGCTGTGTCCAGCTCGTGCCGTGGTCCGTCGACCACGCGATCCGGAGCTGGGTCTGGTTGTTCACCGGCGGCCCGGCACTGCCGGTCCGACCGTCCGCCCAGGTGTCGTACATGTAGTCGGTGCTCTCCGAGGCGATGTCCAGGCTCGGTGACGCCGACAGGTCATCGCGTGCTCCCGCGATCCCGTCCATCACGCACCGGAACCCGGCCCCGTCGAACTGGACTGCGAAGCACGAGTCGACCGCGTCGAACAGCACCTGCGGACGGGTCCAGTTCTTCCCGCCGTTGAAGGACTTGATCAAGATGTGCTTGCCGACGCCGGGGGTCCCGACGGCGAACTGGTTCGCCATCAGGTAGACGACACCGTCGCTGTCCGTGCGGATCGTGCAGCCGGAGCGCCCGAACCCCTTCTTCGGGTTGAACGGGTTGTTCGTGGCGTCGGTGACCTGCTTCGTCCGCCACGTGTCGCCACCGTCCGAGGAGACTCCCACGATCAGGGGTGTCGGCAAGGCGTTGCCGCCCGAAAGGCTCCGGAAACCTGCCCAGCAGACGTAGGCGTTGCCGAAGAACGGGCTGTCCTCGTTCTGATCGGCCCAGATCTGCTCCTTGTCGCTGAACGTGGTGGCCGACTGCTTGCTGACGACGACCGGGGGCGCCCAGCTGTTTTCGTTCGCTACCAGGGCGCTCGCTTCGGGAACCGTGTCGACGCTCGCCGGAACATCCATCCGCGAGACGGCGATCGCCTCGAAGCCCCTGAACGGCGCCACCTCGTGAACCGTGGATGCGGCCGCGAGGTTGGCGTAGTACAGACGCGACCCGTTGGCCCACGAGAACTCCCCGTTGGCGCCGGGGAGTGGACCGAAGACGACCGCGGGATCGCCATCGGAGACCATCCCAGCGTCGTCGTAGTGAGGCAGCGTCCCGATCGGGCCGGGATGTGCGACACAGGGCGGGTCGGTGTCACCGACGACGCCGAGGCAGTCTCGGGCGGTGAGTCCCGTGTAGGTGGGCTGGACCCAGGTGTCGCCCGAGTTGAACGAGAACTGGATGCCCGAGCCGCCGACGTCGGTCGTGAAGGGACAGGTGTTATCCGTGCCGGCGTTGCAGGCTTCCATGTCGATGTTGTCGTTCGCGCCTGCGGCGACCAGCCACGGATGGGCCGGGTCGATCGCCACCGCGGGTTCGTTCTGCTTGTTCTGCGAAAAGATGTTGTCGTTGCTCCCCACGGTGACTTCGCTTTCGCCATCGTGGACGGCCAACGCAGGGATCGCCTGCAAGCCGAGGAGCATCACGACCGCTGCCAAACCGAGGACTCCGGCGATCAGCCTGGATCTCCTCACGCGGCACCACTCCCTTCCGACGGGGGCTCGGTGGTTCCGGGCCGACCCTCGAACCTAGGCACCACTGTGAAAGGCTGACATCTGGCAGCGGAGGTAAGTCTCGTACGCTTCCCCTGGCCTGAATTGGGCTGTTGGCTACGGAGGCGCGAGGAGCCAGCAGTTTCGCCGCGTAGGGAAGCAGGGGTAAGTCGTTTAGCCCACGGTCTCCGCGGCATAGTGGGAAACCTGCCAGCCAGGCGCAGGTCAAGTATTCGCCCCACCAGTACCCTCGCGGTCATGAACCGGCAGGATGGCTCTCACGATGGTGGGATCGGGGTCGTGGCCCGGTGCTCGCACCCTACGGTCGCAGCCACAAATCCCATGCTCGTGAGGGAGCCCGGCGGGCCAGGGAGCTCCTAGGTTCGTGACCTGATCGGCCGACGCGAGATCGTGCGCCGATGACCCGCTACGTGGCCCGTCCGTAGAAGACGAACCTGTCCTCGTCCAGCACCATCCCGGTCACGGGATCCGTCGCAGTCGCGCGGAAGATCTGATCTTGCTTCAGGCCCAGGAAGTCGGTGCTCGGCCAGAATCGAACCTCGAAGACACAGCTCTCACCGGGGGCGAGGGGCATGGG
>JAJNBA010000008.1 GCA_021155985.1 Actinomycetes bacterium | reverse complement strand
GAGGAGCGCCGGGAGCGGGAGGAGCAGGAGCGCATCGAAGCGCTGAAGACCGCCCCCTCCGCCTCGGGGATCCTCGACCTGCTCCCCGACGGCTACGGCTTCATGCGCACGTCGGGATACCTGCCGGGCCCCGACGACATCTACGTCTCGATGTCCCAGGTGCGCAAGCACCAGCTCCGGAAGGGGGACGTCGTGACCGGCAAGGTGCGCCAGCCGCGCGACAACGAGAAGTACTGGGCGCTCCTCGAGGTCGAGAAGGTCAACGACATGGACCCCGAGGCGTCGAAGGAGCGGAGCAACTTCGACAAGCTCACGCCGCTGTTCCCCGACGAACGGTTCCGACTCGAGTCAGGTCCGACGGCCGTGACGGAGCGGATCATCGACATGATCGCACCGATCGGCAAGGGACAGCGGGGCATGGTCGTGTCGCCGCCCAAGGCGGGGAAGACCACCGTCCTCAAGCAGATCGCGAACGGGATCATCAACTCGAGTCCGGACACGCACGTGATCGTCCTGCTCGTGGACGAACGGCCCGAGGAGGTCACGGACTGGCAACGGACGGTCGAAGCCGCCGAGGTCGTGTACTCCACGTTCGACAAGCCCACGGACCAGCACATCCAGGTCACCGAGCTGGTGCTCGAGCGTTCGCGGCGCCTCGCCGAATCGGGCAAGGACGTCGCGGTCATCCTCGACTCGATCACCCGTCTGGCGCGGGCCTACAACCTGGCGGCACCTTCGTCGGGAAAGATCCTGTCGGGCGGTATCGACTCGGGCGCCCTCTACCCGCCTCGTCGGTTCTTCGGCGCGGCGCGCAACATCGAGGAGGGCGGGTCCCTCACGATCATCGCGAGCGCGCTGGTCGAGACCGGATCCCGGATGGACGACGGCATCTTCGAGGAGTTCAAGGGCACCGGGAACATGGAGCTCCGTCTGGATCGTTCACTGTCGGAGAAGCGGCTCTTCCCGGCGATCAACGTGGACGCCTCGGGGACCCGCAAAGAAGAGCTGCTCATGCCCGCGGAGGAGCTGGCCCTGGTGATCAAGCTGCGGCGCGTGCTCCACGCCCTCGATGTGGGCGCCGCGCTGGAGCTCCTGGTCGACAAGGTCAGGGCCACCAAGTCGAACGAGCAGTTCCTCAAGGAGATCGCGAAGGCACCGTCCGGGGGATAGCCGGCACGTCGACCGGGCCGGAGGAACGGCCAGAGACCGGGAGGTCGTCACCGTCGGCTACCCTGGAGGTGCGAAGAGGAGACGGACATGAAACAGGGCATCCACCCCGACTATCAGATCGCGAACGTGCATTGCTCGTGCGGCAACACGTTCCAGACCCGCTCCACGGTCAGCGAGATCCGGGCCGAGCTGTGCTCGAACTGCCATCCCTTCTACACGGGCAAGCAGAAGTTCGTGGACGCCGGCGGCCGGGTCGAGCGCTTCCAGCGGCGGTACGCGAAGACACAGGCGGCCCAACAGGCCCAGCAGGGCTAGCCGACCAGTGGCGGAGGCAGAACTCCCCCGACCGGCGTCTGCGCGCACCCACCTCTACGGCGGCCAGGCGGTCGTCGAGGGCGTCATGATGCGCGGGGCCGGGTTCTGGGCCATCGCCGTCCGCAAGCCCGACGCCTCGATCCACATCGAGTCACACGAGATCGATTCGATCGTGCTCCGAGTGCCGATCCTCGGCAAACCGTTCCTGCGAGGGATCATCGTGCTCGGCCAGTCGCTCGCGATCGGCATGCGTGCGCTGATGATCTCCGCGAATCAGTCGCTGGACGAGGAGGAGCGTCTCACCCCCCGCCAGGTGATCCTCTCGGTCGTGCTGGCGCTCGCGTTGTTCGTCGGCATCTTCATCATCGGCCCCGCGACCCTCTTCGCGTGGTTCGAGAACCGCACCGGGTCCGCCGGCATCCTCACGCTCGTCGGCGAGGGGCTCTTCCGCGTCGCGTTGTTCGTCGCGTATCTCTTCCTCATCGGCAGGACCAAGGACATCCATCGAGTCTTCGAGTACCACGGCGCCGAGCACAAGACGATCGCGGCCTACGAGCACGGCGAGGAGCTCGACACCGAGGCGATCGACCGTTACCCGAAGGAGCACGTCCGCTGCGGTACGAACTTCCTCATCATCGTGATGATCATCACGATCTTCGTCTTCACCCTGTTCGGCACTCCGGCGTTGTTGTGGCGGATCCTCTCGCGGGTCATCGCGATCCCGATCATCGCCGCCATCTCGTACGAGGCGCTCCGCCTCGGTGCGAAGCATCCGGGGTCGCTCGGCATGAGGATCCTGATGACGCCCGGGATCTGGCTGCAGAAGATCACGACGCAACAGCCAGACGCCTCTCAGATCGAGGTGGCCGTCACCTCGTTCCGTGAGCTGCTCCGCCGAGAGGCGGAGGCGACCGCGGTCGATCGATAGCCGAGCCCCGGCCGAGTTCGGGGAGGTCGTTGCATCCGCGGATCCGTGCGCGAAGATGATGCGGTCCCCATGACCCGGGAGGTTTTTCCCATGCCGACCAGCGACCTGGACATGCCGCTGCTACCGAGCGCGGAACAGATCCGCAGACGCGAGTTCGCAACCGTTCGCCGTGGCTACGACCCCCAGCAGGTGCGTACCTACCTCACGTCGATCGCGAAGCAGGTGGGGACCCTGGAACGGGAGCTGAGCCAGCTCCGCCTGGAGGTCGGTTCTGCGGCCGCGCGTGGCGAACCGTCGACCGCGACTCCGCCGGAGACGCCTTCACCTGCGCCATCCGAGGCCGATGATCCCTACGAAGTTCTGTCGAAGCGCTTCGCCTCGTTGATCGAGATGGCGGATCAGGAGGCCGAGCGGATCCTCGAGAACGCGCGGTCGGAGTCGGAGCTCGCTCTCGATGAGGCGAGGACCGAGGCCGACCGGATCAGGGTCGACGCCCAGGCGCACGCAGAGGGAGCTCGGCAGGAGGGAACGGATCTGCTGGAACGGGCCCGAACGGAATCGAGCCGGGTCCTGGCGGGTCTCGCCGAGCGCCGCGGCGAGCTCATCAGACAGCTGGAGGAGATGCGATCGAAGCTGCTCACCGTCGCCGAGGACCTCGTGGGGCCCATCGAGGAGGCGGCCAAGGCCGAGGCGGAGGACGCCGATCTCGTCCAGCCGATCGCCGAGGCCGATGTGGGCGGCGATGAGAAGGCGGGAGGCGACGAGGGCGAAACACCCCTGGACCCGCGCTACGAGGACCTCTGGGTCAACAAGGACCCGTCGATCGAGATCCCCGATCTCACGGCGATCGACCTCGAGTTCGACGAGCGCGACGAGTAGCGGCCCCGGGGCGCCGCAAGGGCGCCTGGGAGAATCGTCGGCGTCATGGACGTCGAAGACCGCCTGAAGGAGATCGAGGCCCGCTTCGAGCGGGTGCTGGTCGAGATGTCCACGATCGAAGCGGCGACCGATCACGATCGGATGCGCACGCTGGGTCAGCAGTTCGCCGAGCTCGAGCAGATCGTCCGGCCCTACCGAGAGCTCCGGCAGGCGACGGCGGACGCCGAGGAAGCACGTGAGCTCGCCGCCGCGGAGACGGACGCCGAGATGGCAGAGGCGTTCGAAGAGGAGGCTCGCGCGGTCGCCGAGCGGGCGCAGGCGCTCCGGTCCCGGCTCGAAGAGCTGCTCGTCCCGAAAGACCCCAACGAGGGCAAGGATCTGATCCTCGAGATCCGGGCGGGCGCGGGCGGCCAGGAGGCAGCGCTCTGGGCCGGCGATCTGTTCGAGATGTACCGGCACCTCGCGGACCGACGCCGATGGAAGACGGACGTGCTCGCGTCGGCTCCGGCGGAGATGGGTGGCTACAAGGAGATCGTCTTGGGCATCCGCGGACGCGACGCCTACGGCCGGCTGAAGCACGAGTCGGGAGTCCACCGCGTGCAGCGCGTTCCCGTGACCGAGTCGCAGGGCCGGATCCACACATCCACCGCCACCATCGCGGTGATGCCCGAGGCCGAGGAGGTGGAGGTCGACATCCGACCGGAGGACCTGGACATCGACGTATACCGGTCGAGCGGACCCGGTGGCCAGTCCGTGAACACCACCGACTCGGCCGTGCGGATCATGCACAAGCCGACGGGGATCAAGGTCGAGGTCCAGGAGGAGCGGTCCCAGCTCCAGAACCGGGAGAAGGCGATGCGCTACCTGCGCGCGCGCCTGTACCAGAAGGCCCTCGACGAGCAGCAAGCGAAGGAAGCGGCGGCCCGCCGCTCGATGGTGGGAACCGGCGAACGGTCCGAGAAGATCCGTACCTACAACTTCCCGGAAGGAAGGGTCACCGACCATCGGATCAGTCACACCTCGCATCAACTCGCGAACGTGCTGGCGGGCGGCGACGAGCTCGACACCTTCACCGAGCGGCTGCAGGCCTCGGAGCGGGCGGCCCAGCTCGCCGATCCGGGGGATGCGAAACCGGACGACGCGCGGCCGGACGGGCCAGGGCCGGATGGGCCAGGGCCGGATGGGCCAAGGCCGGATGGGCCAAGGCCGGATGGGCCAAGGCCGGATGGGAAGGAGTGACGTGCGCCCGGCGCAGGTGGTTCGCCGAGCGGCCGAGTACCTCGAACGCCACGGCGTGGAGAGCTCGGTTCCCACAGCCGAGCGGCTCCTGTCGCACGTCCTGGGAACGGATCGAGCGGGCATCTACGCCCGGGAAGGGTTGACCTCGCAGGAGGCGAAGCTCTTCGGTCGCGCGCTCTGCCGACGGTGCGTGGGGGAGCCGCTCCAGCACGTGACCGGTGACCAGGGGTTCCGCCGCATCGTGCTGCGGGTCCGGCCCGGCGTGTTCGTCCCGAGGCCCGAGACCGAGATCCTCGTCGGGGCGGTGATGGACGAGCTCGCGTCGGTTGCCGACCCTCTGGTGGTCGACGTCGCCACCGGGTCCGGCGCCGTGGCGCTCGCGATCAAGGACGAACTGCCCGAGGCGACGATGTTCGCCACCGACCTGTCGCCCGAGGCGGTCGAGCTCGCTCGCGAGAACGCGCTCTCCCTCGGTCTCCCGGTGACCGTCCTCGAGGGGGACCTCCTCGAACCCCTCCCCGCCGATCTCCGCGGGCGGCTGGACGCCGTCGTCGGCAATCCGCCATACGTGGCCGAGGAAGCCCGCGACACGCTCCCGGCCGATGTGCTGGCGGAGCCACCCCTCTCGGTGTTCGGGGGGATCGAGATCTACGAGCGACTTTTCGCCCAGGCCGTCGATTGGCTCGCGCCCGGTGGGATCGTGGCGGTGGAGATCGAGGAGACCGCGGCCGGAGTCGTGGCGAAGGCTGCGGCGCGCGAGGGGTTCGAGGGGAGCACCATGCGCCGCGACCTCACGGGCCGGGATCGGGTCCTCGTCGCACGACGGCCGCACCCGTGACACCTCTCGAAGGACCGTTGGGGGAGGCGGCGGCGGCCGCCCGCCGTGGCGAGCTGATCGTCTTCCCGACCGACACCATCTACGGGCTGGGGACGCGTCCGGACGACCGCGCCGCCACCACCCGCGTGTTCGCTGCCAAGCACCGGCCGCGTGACCTCGAGCTGCCGATCCTGGTCGCGACGATCGACATGGCTCGATCGGTCGCTGTGTTCGACGATCGCGCGGAGCGGCTCGCCGGCGCCTGCTGGCCCGGTCCGCTGACGCTCGTCCTCGCGCGGGCCGTGGACGCCGCGGCGTGGGATCTGGGAGGTGACCCGGCGACGATCGGTATCCGGGCCCCGCACCATCCGCTCGCCCTCGCGTTGCTCGCCGAGACGGGGCCGCTCGCCGTCACCAGCGCGAACCGCTCCGGCCATCCACCCGCGCGAACGTGCGACGAGCTCCATCGGCTGTTCGGGCAGGACGTCGCCGTCTACCTCTGCCAGGGCGACCCGCTGGAGGGAGCGGCGTCCACCGTGCTCGACCTCGCCCACGGTCCGGCGTCCATCCTGCGCGAGGGAGTCCTGGGCCGCGATGCGATCACAAAACTCCTGCCGGACGAGGCCGCATTGTTAGACTCGCGCCCTTCGTCATGAGCGGGATCCTGGTGGTGTGCACGGGGAACATCTGCCGCTCGCCGATGGCCGAAGGGTTCCTGCGCGCCGCGCTCGAGGCGCGGCTCGGCGACGGGGCGCCGGTCGTCGCGTCGGCGGGGACCGCGGCCTGGGAGGGCTCGGGGGCGACGGCGGAATCGATCCGTACGGCGGCGGAGCGCGGCGTCGACATCGAGCCGCACGTCGCCCAGAAGCTCCACGGGGCCATGCTCGAAGACGCGGATCTGATCGTCTGTATGGCTGCCGATCACCGGTCGACCATCGTCGACGCGATGCCGGATCTGGCGACCAAGACGTTCACGATCAAAGGACTCGTACGACTGTTGGAGGCTTCCCGCCCTGGCGGATCGCTCCGGGCTCGCGTCGCCGCTGCGGCGGAGGCGGCGGCTCGGAACGGGTCCCCGAAACGATCGGAGGACGTGCGCGACCCGCTCGGCGATCCGATCGAGGGGTATCGCGAGATCGCCCGCGAGCTCCACGACCTGGCCGACCGTCTCGCGGTGGCCCTCGCTGAGGATCCCTGATGCGTATCGCCCTCGGTGCCGACCACGCGGGCTTCCCGCTCAAGGAGGATCTGAAGTCGTTCCTCGCCGAGGAGGGACACGAGGTCTTGGATCACGGGACCGACTCGACGGAACCCGTGGACTACCCTGCGTTCTGCGCAGCGGCTGCTCGCGCCGTCGCCACCGGGGCTGCGGACCGGGCGATCGTGCTCGGAGGATCGGGCCAGGGGGAGCAGATCGCGGCCAACAAGGTGGACGGCATCCGGGCTGCCCTCTGCCACGACCTCTTCCTGGCCCGTCTCGCTCGCCAACACAACGATGCGAACGTCCTCGCGTTGGGGGCGCGCGTGATCGCGCCCGCGTACGCTCGCGAGATCGTGCACCTGTGGCTGGAGACCCCCTTCGACGGGGGCCGCCACGAGGCGCGTGTGGAGCAGATCGCACGGATCGAACGAGGGGAGCTGTAGAGATGAGGGAATACCCCGCCGACTGGGAGGCGCTGAAGGCCGCGGATCCGGAGGTGGCCGACGCGATCGCGAACGAGCTCCAGCGGGAGCGAACGAACCTGCGGCTGATCGCCTCCGAGAACTACGCGAGTCCCGCGGTGCTCGCGGCGCTCGGATCGACCATGACGGATAAGTACGCCGAGGGCTATCCGGGTCGTCGCTACTACGGCGGATGCGAGTTCGTCGACGTCACCGAGCAGCTCGCGATCGACCGAGCGAAGGAGCTCTTCGGCGCGGAGCACGCGAACGTCCAGCCGCATGCCGGCGCTCAGGCGAACCTCGCCGTCTTCGGTGCCTTCCTCGAGCCGAACGATCCCGACTCGAAGGTCCTCGGGATGGAGCTCGCCCACGGCGGTCACCTCACGCACGGCTCGCCCGTGAACGTCTCCGGGATGTGGTTCGAGTTCATCGGGTACCGCGTCGACGAGGACACCGAGCAGCTCGACATGGATGAGGTGGAGGATCTCGCGAAGGAGCATCGTCCGAAGATCATCCTCGCGGGCTACACCGCCTACCCGAGGGCGATCGATTTCGCAGCGTTCCGGACGATCGCCGACGAGGTGGGCGCGCTCCTGTGGGTCGACGCCTCCCACTTCATCGGACTGGTCGCGGGCGGCGCCTATCCCTCGCCGGTGCCGCACGCCGACGTCGTGACGTTCACCACGCACAAAGCGCTCCGAGGACCTCGCGGGGCGATGATCGTCTGCAAGGAGGAGCACGCGAAGGCGATCGACAAGGCCGTGTTCCCGATGATGCAGGGCGGTCCGCTCGAGCACGTGATCGCCGCGAAAGCGGTCGCGCTCAAGGAGGCGATGCAGCCGGCGTTCCGCGACTACGCCGATCGCGTGGTGCGGGATGCGCGGGCACTCGCCGCCGGCCTGGCCGACGAAGGTCTCCGGGTGATCTCCGGGGGGACCGACTCGCACCTGATCCTCGCGGACGTCCGGCCGGTCGGCACCGACGGCAAGGCAGCCGAGGCCGTCTGCGACGAGGTCGGGATCGCGCTGAACAAGAACCAGATCCCGTACGACCCCAACCCGCCCTCGTCGCCTTCCGGGATCCGCGTCGGCACCCCCGGCCCGGCGACGCTCGGGATGGACGAGGCCGAGATGGGCGAGGTGGCGTCGATCATCGGCGACGTCCTGAAGCACCCGGACGACGGATCCGTGAAGGAGAAGTCCGGGGAGCGAGTCCGGGACCTGATGGAACGGTTCCCGCTGTACCCCTGACGATGTGACCGTGAGCGGGTCCGCCGGTTGCCGGGCTGCAAGGACCCCCGCACACTGAGGCCACCGTGGTCGCGTATCTGATCGTGTTCCTTGTCGCATCGGGGACCACGTTCGTGCTGACCCCCCTGGTGCGACGGCTCGCCGTCCGGTTCGGCGCGATCGACGCGCCGTCGGACCGCAAGCTCCACACGGTCCCCACGCCGACGATGGGCGGCCTCGCGATGTGGGCCGGCTTCCTCGTGGCGATCGGGGTCTCCCGGCTCCTGCCGTTCTTCGAGGCCATGAACGCGACGGCCGCCGAGCCTCTCGCGGCGGTCGTCACGTGCACGATGATGGTCGGTCTCGGCGTGATCGACGACCGGAGGGGCACCTCGGCGCTCGCGAAGCTGACGGCCCAGATCTTCATCGCCGGCATCCTGATCCTGCTCGGCGTCCAGCTCGCGTTCTTCGTCCTCCCCGGCGAGGGGCTCGCCGTGCTCGGGACCGACGAGGCCGTGCCGCTCACGATCCTTTGGGTACTGGCGGCCGCGAACGCGATCAACCTCGTGGACGGGTTGGATGGGCTCGCGGCCGGCATGGTGGCGATCGCCGCCGCCACGTTCTTCATCTACATGGTCCGCGGAGCCGACCTCTCCGAGTCGGCGTCGGTCGCCGCGCTCCTGTCCGCGATCACGGTCGGAGTCTGCCTGGGCTTCCTGCCCTGGAACTTCCATCCCGCGAAGATCTTCATGGGCGACACGGGGTCGATGCTCCTCGGGATGCTCGTGGCGGTCGCCACGATCTCGGGGGTCGGCCGGAACCCCTTCCCGCCGGAACGGGGAGACGTCGCGGTGATCGCGGTGCCGCTGCTCGTGCCTCTGCTGGTCCTTGCGATCCCGTTGCTCGACGTGGTCCTCGCGATCGTGCGCCGCACGCGGAAGGGGCTCGGGATCGCCCACGCGGACAAGGAGCACATCTTCCATCGGCTCATGGACATCGGTCACGGTCACCGACAGACCGTGCTGCTGATGTACCTCTGGTCCGCGCTCGTCTGCGGCTCCGCGCTCGCGATCGGGGTGATCGACGGCCTGCTGGTCGCCGGCGCGATCGTCGCGGGCGCGGTGATGCTCTTCCTCGTGACGGCGCTGCCTCGTCTGCTGGAGCGTCGGCGCAACGGGGATGCGAACGGGGAGGGCGAGGAGGCAGGGGCGGCGCGTCCCGCCGGGACGGCCCGAGCCACCATGCCCGCACCGGGCCCGACGACGAAGCCCGCGCCGGGCGCGGCCCCCGCCGATCCGAGCGCGAGGTGACGCGCGCGATCGTCGGATCGAGTCCGGTCCATGTGAATCCTTTCACAAGCTCGCCGACCCAGGTTCCGGAAACCGCCTCTGACCAGCGGAAACGCTGGATTCCGCGGTTTGACGGCACCTGAAGGGGCCGTTTAGAGTGTCCGCCTCCGATGAGCGGATCCCGCAAGAGCGATGCGTGGTCCGGCATGGGGATCGGCTGGGCGATCACCTCCACCCTCGTCGGGGGGATGGCCACGGTCGGTGGATTGGGGTATCTGCTCGACCGGTTCCTCGATACGGGATCCGGGTTCACCGCGCTCGGCATCGTCCTCGGGGCGGCGAGCGCGATCTACATCGTGTATCTGCGGTACGGCAGGGGAGATGAGTGACGACCACGGTTGAGCCGGAGCGCGAGCTGGTGCGCCGGCTGCTGCCGTTCGGCGTCCCCACTCTCGCGATCGCGGCTGGACTCGGTGCCGTGCTCGGGGGATCGGGAGCCGCGTGGTCCGCCGCGATCGCGATCGGCGTCGTCGCCCTGAACTTCGTGGCCTACGCGGGGTCGGTGGCGTGGGCGGCGCGCATCTCCCCGATGCTCGTCATGGCCGTGGGCCTCGGAGGCTACGTGGTCCGGGTCGCCGCCTTCACGGTGGCCCTCCTGCTCCTGAACCGGCTCTCCTGGTTCTCTCCGCTCGCGTTCGTGGCCGCGTTCGCGCCGGCGACGATCGCGCTCCTCGCCGTGGAGATGCGACTCCTCGGCGGGCGGATGCAGGCCGACCTCTGGTACTTCCCGGAGCGAACCACGTGATCTCCGCGATCCTGGGGGCCGAGTTCCATCCGCCCTCGACGAAGGACTTCGTCTTCGACTGCTACTTCAGCGTCGATCTCTTCGGCATCCAGATCTGCTTCAACTTCATCATCGCCCTCGTCCTCGCGTCGGTCCTGATCTACGTCCTCCTGTTCCTGTTCGCGTTCCGCAAGCCGCGCACCGTGCCGGGCAAGCTGCAAGCCTTGATGGAGATGGGCTTGGAGTTCGTCCGGGAGCAGATCGCGATGCCGATGCTGGGGCCTGCCGCGGACCGGTTCCTCCCGCTGCTGGTGACCTTCTTCTTCTTCATCTTCTTCATGAACATCTTCGAGGTCGCCCCGTGGGTGAACTTCTCGGCGAGCAGCCGCGTGGCGTTCCCGCTCGTCCTGGCGGTGATCGCCTGGGTTACGTACAACGCGGTCGGGATCGCGAAGCACGGGTTCTTGGGGTACCTCAGGTTCACGTGCATCATCCCGAGCGCGCCCGCGATCCTGCGCTACACGCTGCTCCTGGTCATCGAATTCGTGTCGAACATCGTGATCCGTCCGATCACGCTGACGATCCGTCTCGCGGCGAACTTCGTCGCCGGCCACTTCCTGCTCGCGCTGGCGTTCCTCGGCACCGAGTTCTTCTTCCTGAGTGGAGGACTGAGCTATCTGGGGCTCGTCGTGACCGCTCCGATCTCCGTGGCGCTCGTCGCGTTCGAGGTGTTCGTGGCGATCTTGCAGGCATTCATCTTCGCCATCCTGACCGCGTCGTACATCGGCGGGGTCCTGGCGGAAGAGCACTAGAGACCAAGCCAACCGGCAAGGAGGAATGGATGTTGGGGTTGCTCGCACAAGCCGCCAGTGATTTCTCGGGGCTGGAAACGATCGGGAAGGGGCTCATCATCGGGCTCGCGGCGATCGGGCCCGGGATCGGGCTCGGGATCCTGATCGGGAAGTCGGTCGAGGCGATGGCTCGCCAGCCCGAGTACGCGAACCAGGTCCGGACCACGATGTTCATCGGGATCGGGCTGATCGAGGCGCTGGCGCTCTTCGGCATCGCGTTCTCGTTCATCATCTGAGGAGGGGAGACCGCTCGTGCATGCACTGATCGGGTCGATCCTCGCGCAGGCCGAGGAGCACGGAGAGGAGGTCTCCGAGGCCGCTGACCTCTACCCGGCGGCGGGAGAGCTCATCGTCGGGCTGCTCGCCTTCGCCGTCCTGTTCTTCTTCACGTGGAAGTGGGTGCTCCCGAAGTTCAAGGAGGTCCTCGAGCAGCGGAAGGAGCAGATCCAGGGCGAGATGGAGAAGGCGGAAGCCACCCGAGGGGAGGCCGAGAAGCTCCAGGAGGAGTACCGGACGCAGCTCGCCGGCGCGCGGGACGAGGCGAATCGCATCATCGAGGAAGCTCGGGCGACGGCGGACCAGCTGCGCCGCGATCTCCAAGCGAAGGCCGAGGAGGAGTCCCAAGCGATCGTCGGCCGAGCCCAGGAGGAGATCCGGGCCGAGCGCGATCGCGTGTTCCAGGAGCTCCGGGCCCAGGTCGGATCGATCGCGGTGGAGATCGCCGAGAGGATCGTCGGCCAGTCCCTGGACGAGCGAGCGCATCAGCGACTGATCGACGAGTTCATCGACGAGGTCGCGCCGGGAGCGGGCGTCAACGGCAACGGCAAGGGAACGGCCACCGACAGCGCCAAAGACAGAGAAGGCGGCGCCTGAGTGGCGAACGAGGACACCGTCCGCGGGTACGCGCAGGCACTGCTGACCGTCGCCGAGGCGGAGGGCGCCCTCGACCGTGTCCAGGACGAGCTCTACGCGTTCGCGAAGGCCGTCGAGCGGAGCGAGGGACTCCGCGAGGCCCTGACGGACGCCGCTCTTCCGCCCGAGCGGAAGAAGGCCGTGATCGACGAGCTCCTCGGAGAGCGCGCCCACCCGGTCACCGCGACGCTCGTCGGGTTCCTGGTGGACGCGGGACAGGCGCGTCGGATCGGGGCGATCGCCGAGGAGCTGGCCCGCGAGGCGGCGCACCGATCGGAACGCACGTTGGCGGAGGTACGGGTGGCCGTGCCGCTGAGCGATGCGAAGAAGTCGTTGCTCGCCGAAGCGCTCGAGCGGGCAACGGGCCACCCCGTCGAACTGAAGGTCGATGTCGACCCCTCGGTGATCGGCGGCGTGGTCGCCCGGGTGGGCGACGAGGTGTTCGACGGCTCCCTCGCGAGCCGGCTGAAGCGGGGCGAGCTCGGCCGCGTGATCGAGGCGGGCGACGGGATCGCCCGCGTGTCCGGTCTGCCGGGCGCGATGGCCAACGAGCTCCTGGAGTTCCCCGGCGGCGTGCTGGGGCTCGCGTTCAACCTGGACGTGGGTGAGATCGGCTGCATCGTCCTCGGGGATGCCTCGCACATCCAGGAGGGTGACGCGGTCAAGCAGACGGGACAGATCCTGTCCGTACCGGTGGGCGACGGGTTCCTCGGCCGCGTCGTGAACGCCCTCGGAGAGCCGGTCGACGACAAAGGACCGATCCAGTCGCAGGACCGGCGGATCCTCGAGGTCCAGGCTCCCAACGTCGTGAATCGGCAGCCGGTGAAGGAGCCCCTCTACACGGGGATCACGGCGATCGACGCGATGACGGCGATCGGGCGCGGCCAGCGCGAGCTGCTGATCGGGGACCGGCAGACGGGGAAGACCGCGGTCGCCGTCGACGCGATCATCGCGCAGAAGGAGCTCTGGGCGACCGGGGATCCGAAGAAGCGGGTGAAGTGCATCTACGTCGCGGTCGGACAGAAGTCCTCGACGGTCGCCGAGGTCGTGGCGACCCTCGAGGAGAACGGCGCGCTGGAGTACACGGTCGTCGTGAACGCTCCGGCCTCGGACCCGGCTCCGTTCCAGTACATCGCCCCGTACTCGGGCGCCGCGTTCGGTGCGCACTGGATGTACAACGGCGAGCACGCGTTGATCGTGTACGACGACCTGTCGAAGCAGGCCACGGCGTACCGGACACTGTCGCTCCTCCTGCGTCGCCCACCGGGACGGGAGGCGTTCCCCGGCGACGTCTTCTATCTGCACTCGAGGTTGCTCGAGCGTGCCGCGAAACTGTCGGACGACCTCGGCGGTGGTTCGCTGACCGCGCTCCCGATCATCGAGACCAAGGGCAACGACATCTCCGCGTACATCCCGACGAACGTGATCTCGATCACGGACGGACAGATCTTCCTCGAGCCCGACCTGTTCTTCGCGGGCGTCAGGCCGGCGATCAACATCGGCATCTCGGTTTCACGGGTCGGCGGGAGCGCCCAGATCAAGGGGATGAAGAAGGTCGCCGGCCGGCTCCGCCTCGACCTGGCGCAGTTCCGGGCGCTGGAGGCGTTCGCGCAGTTCGGCTCCGAGCTGGACAAAGCGTCACAGCAACAGCTCGCCCGAGGCGCGCGGGTCGTCGAGGTCCTGAAGCAGCCGCAGTACGAGCCACGCCCGGTGGAGCGCGAGGTCGTGATGATCTGGACCGCCACCGGCGGCTTCCTCGATCCGTTCCCGGTGGAGGACGCGAGGAGGTTCGTGGAGGAGTTCACTGCCTATCTCGACGCTCGGACGGACGTCCTCGGCACGATCAAGGAGTCGGGTGACCTGTCCGACGAGACCGAGGCGACGCTGAAGGAATCGGTCGACGCGTTCGCGCAGACGTTCCGGACGAGCGAGGCGATCGCGGGCAGCGAGGCCGGCCGCGGCGCCGGGACGGCCCCGGACGAGGTGAAGCCGGACATCGGCTGGGATCGGATGTCCTCGGTCGACGACGACGAGGAGGAGGAGGCCTCGGATCGATCCGGGGGTCCATCGACGGCCGAGGAAGACGACGTGCAGGGGCAGGTTCCGCTCCCCGACGACGAGGACGGGGACGCGTCGTAGATGGGCGCACAGCTCCGTATCGTTCGCCGGCGGATCCGCACGGTGCAGTCGACGAAGAAGATCACGCGCGCGATGGAGCTGATCGCGTCCTCGCGGATCGTGAAGGCGCAGCAGCGCGTGGAGGCGTCCCGCCCGTACGCGATCCAGCTCACCAAGGCGATGGAGGACCTCGCGCGTCAGACGGGGGCCGTCCAGCATCCGCTCCTCGAGGATCGGGAGGAGCCGACGAAGGCCGGCGTGCTCGTGCTGACCTCGGACCGCGGCCTCGCCGGCGCGTACAACGCGAACGTGCTGAAGGTTGCGGAGAGCGTGATCCGCGAGGTCCGCAGCCGAGGGCTGGAGCCGGTCCTGTACACGATCGGCAAGAAGGGGATCGGCTACTTCCGGTTCCGAGGTATCCCGATGCGCGAGCGCTGGCAAGGCATCAGCGAGGTCCCGCCGTACGAGGAGGCGGAGCGCATCGGTCGCACCCTGATCAAGGACTTCGCCGACGAGGAGATCGACGAGCTGTACGCCGCTTACACGGACTTCCGCTCCGCGTTCACGCTCCGCGCGACCGCGCAGCGATTCCTGCCGATCGCACCGGAGGAGGTCACGGGGAAGGGCCTCGGGGTCGTCCACGCCGAGTACCTCTTCGAGCCCGAACCGGACGAGATCCTCGACCATCTGCTGCCGCAGTATGTGGTGACGAAGGTCTACGCGGCCCTGCTGGAATCGGCCGCCTCGGAGAACGCCGCCCGGCGCCGTGCGATGAAGGCCGCGACCGATAACGCGGAAGACCTCATCAAGATCCTCACGCGCCAAGCGAACCGGGCGCGCCAGGACGAGATCACGACAGAGATCATGGAGATCGTGGGCGGAGCCGAATCGATGGCTGCCGTCTCGGAGGGATGACGATGCCAGGAACGAGCGAGAAGACGAATCCGGAGGGGCGCGTGGTCCGGGTGATCGGACCGGTGGTGGACGTGGAGTTCCCGCCGGCGGAGCTCCCCGAGATCCACACGGCGCTCACGGTGGACCTGACGCTGGAGTCCGAGACGACCACGATCACGTGCGAGGTCGCGCAGCACATCGGCGACTCGATCGTCCGCACGATCGCCCTGAAGCCGACCGACGGCCTCGTCCGCGGCACGCCCGTGGAGAACACGGGGGCGCCGATCAGCGTGCCGGTCGGCGAGGGAGTCCTGGGGCACGTCTACAACGTGATCGGGGAGCCCCTGGACACCGACCCATCCGAGATCCACGCGAGCGATCGCTGGCCGATCCACCGGGAGCCGCCTCAGTTCTCGGAGCTCGAGCCCAAGAAGCAGATGCTCGAGACCGGGATCAAGGTGATCGACCTCCTGGAGCCGTACGTGCAGGGCGGCAAGATCGGGATGTTCGGCGGCGCCGGCGTCGGCAAGACCGTGATCATCCAGGAGATGATCCGCCGGCAGGCGAAGGAGCATGGCGGCGTCTCGGTGTTCGCGGGAGTGGGGGAGCGGACCCGTGAGGGCAACGACCTCTTCCTCGAGATGACGGAGTCGGGCGTCATCAACAACACCGCGCTCGTGTTCGGACAGATGGACGAGCCGCCCGGCGTCCGGCTCCGCGTGGCGCTCTCGGCGCTCACGATGGCCGAGTATTTCCGCGACGTCGAGCGGAAGGACGTGCTGCTGTTCATCGACAACATCTTCCGGTTCACGCAGGCGGGCTCCGAGGTCTCGACCCTCCTGGGGCGCATGCCCTCGGCGGTGGGCTACCAGCCGACGCTCGCCGACGAGATGGGCGAGCTCCAGGAGCGGATCACCTCGGCCGGCGGCCGGTCGATCACGTCCCTCCAGGCGATCTACGTGCCGGCGGACGACATCACGGACCCGGCGCCGCACACGGCGTTCGCGCACCTCGACGCGACGACCGTGCTCTCGCGCGACATCGCAGCGCTCGGCATCTATCCCGCGGTGGATCCGCTCGACTCCACGTCACGGATCCTCGACGCGCGATACGTCGGCGAGGAGCACTACGCCGTCGCCCGGCGCGTCCAGGAGATCCTCCAGCGGTACCGCGACCTGCAGGACATCATCGCGATCCTCGGGATCGACGAGCTGTCCGAGGAGGACAAGGTCATCGTGTCGAGGGCGCGCAAGATCCAGCGGTTCCTGTCGCAGCCGTTCTTCGTCGCCGAGCAGTTCACGGGCCTCGAGGGCAAGTACACGCCGATCGACGAGACGATCGCGTCCTTCAAGGCGCTCTGCGAAGGCGAGTACGACCATCTCCCCGAGCAGGCGTTCTTCCTCGTCGGCGGGATCGAGGAAGCCGTCGAGCAGGCGAAGACCCTCGAGGCTGCGTAGTGACGCTCGAGGTGCACGTCGTCACGCCGGAGCGCGAGGTGTGGTCCGGACAGGCCACCGAGGTCATCGCGCACGGGGTCGACGGCGACGTCGGCATCCTCTCGGGGCACGCCCCTTTGCTCGTCCATCTGGCGGTCGGACCGCTCCAGATCCAGGTGGAGGACGGCACGTGGCTGAAAGCCGTGGTGGACGGCGGCTTCCTGCACGTGTCTACGGAGGAAGGATCGTCGCGAGTCGACGTGCTCGCGACGAACGCGCAGCTCGAGACGGAGATCGACGTCCCGGCGGTCACGCGGCGCCTCGAAGAGCTTCGTTCGACAGCGGACGGCGCCGACGACGAGCGGGTGAAGACCGAGATCGCCCGCGCCGAAGCCAGGATCGCGCTCAGCGACTCGCGCTGACCGTCGCGGCCGTCCCTCAGGCCGGCCCCGGTACGATGCGCGCATGGACCGTCTCTTCGTGACGGGGGGCGCTCGCCTCGCCGGTTCCGTCCGCATCTCGGGCGCCAAGAACTCGGCCCTGAAGCTGATGGCGGCGTCGTTGCTGGCACCCGGACGTTCGATGCTCCGCAACGTTCCTCGCATCCAGGACTGCTTCACGATGGGCGAGGTCCTCGAGCATCTCGGCGCCGGGGTCTCGTGGGAGGACGGAGGGGTCGCGGTGGATGCCACCCACCTCTCGTCCGTGGAGGCGCCGTACGAGCTGGTGCGGCGCATGCGGGCCTCGATCGCCGTGCTCGGACCGCTCCTCGCCCGTACCGGTGAAGCGCGCGTGGCGATGCCGGGCGGCGACAACATCGGCTCACGTCCGATCGACCTCCATCTCGATGGGCTGCGCAGGATGGGTGCCCGGATCGACGCGGAGCACGGCTTCCTCGTCGCGACCGCCGAGGGTCTCACGGCCGCCCCGATCACGCTCGACTATCCGAGCGTCGGGGCCACCGAGAACCTGATGATGGCAGCGGTCACCGCCGAAGGGGTGAGCGTGATCGACAACGCCGCGCGGGAACCCGAGATCGCGGATCTGGCCGCGTTCCTCGCGGCGATGGGGGCCGGGATCCACGGAGCCGGATCCGCGACGATCGAGATCGAAGGGGTGGGCACGCTCGAGCCGGCCGAGCACACGGTCATCTGCGATCGGATCGAGGCGGGAACATGGGCGGCGGCTGCCGTGGCGACCCGCGGGGACCTCGTGCTCGACGGAGCGCGTCCCGATCACCTAGAGCTCTTCCTCGAGAAACTCGGCGAGGGCGGCGCCGAGATCCGCAGGACCGACGACGGACTGCGGGTCCGGCAGCCGGAGCGGGCGGGGGCCGCCGACTTCGTGACGCTCCCGTACCCGGGGATCGCGACGGACTTCCAGCCGATCCTGCTGGCCATGCTCTCCACGGCGAACGGGACGAGCATCGCGACGGAGAACGTGTTCGAGGGGCGGTTCACGTACGTCGACGAGCTCCGGCGCATGGGAGCCGACATCCGCACCGAGGGGCACCACGCGGTGATCCGAGGCGTCGAGCGGCTGTCCGCGGCGCCCGTACGGGCCATGGACATCCGCGCCGGCGCGGCGATGGCGATCGCCGCGCTGACCGCGGACGGCGTCACCGAGATCGCCGACATCGAGCACGTCGATCGGGGTTATGAAGACTTCGAAGCGAAGCTCACGGGACTCGGCGCCGAAGTCCGGCGCGACCCCGAGCTCGTCCACCTCCCGTGAGGCGAGCCCTCATCGCGGCAGGGGTCGTGCTCCTGAGTGCCGCCACACCCGCCACCGCTCAGACGCCTCCCCGTGTTGCGATGGTCGTCATCATCGACGGCGCCTCTCTGCCTGACCTGCTGGCGGTTCCCGACCTGAGGGCACTCGCATCCAGGGGCGGCGTAGCTCTCATGAACGGCCGAACCGGCCTACGAACGTCGTTGTTGCCGATACTCGACATGAAAGAGATCACCCCGTTGCCACTCACGAATCACGGGGTGGATCTTGGCAAGGCATCGCCATCGGAGGCCGCGCATGTTCTCCGAGACTTCCTCGAGGAGAGATCCCAGCCAACCCTTGCCATGGTGCTGTCGGCGTCGCCATCCGCAGCGTCAGCCGCAGACGGGGATGAGCTCGGCACGGTGATCGCCGCCTGGGGAGATCCCGACGAGCTGTTGCAGGCGAGTGGAGAGCCACGCGCCCTCACCTCGGACTCCTCGCGGCGCGCCGGCGTCGTGGCCGACGTGGACCCTGCGGCGACCCTGGCCGACTGGCTGGGCCTGCCGTATGACGCCGGCGGGCCGATCGAGCGCACCAGCGAGCCGGCACCCGTCGATCTCTACGAGCGCTACCTCCAGCAGCGCCTGCTCGCCGTGCCGATCGCCGCCGCCAGCTGGGGCGTGATGATGGTCTTCGGTCTCGCAGCGGTGGTCGCTCTCGCGCTCCGCGCTCGGCTCTCCACCCGCACGCTCCGCGCGGTCGAAGGGCTCACGTCAGCACTCCCGTGGCTCGCGCTCGGGCTGTTGCTGGTGGGCCATCTCCCGTCCCTCACCTACTCGACCGTGGTTCCGTTCCTGCTCGTGATCGTCGCGGTCGGCGTCGCGTTCACCGGGTGGGTGGAGGCGCGCCGCGGGATCTTCGTCTCCGTCGCCGCCGGCGGTGCCGTGATCCTGGTGATCCTCGCCGTCGAGGCAGCCCTTGGATGGCCGGCGGCGGTCACGCCTCTGGCGGGCGGCGGACAGCTGGATGGGGGGCGCTTCTTCGGGATGCCGAACGTCGAGATCGGGATCGTGCTCGGATCCGCGATGTTCCTCGCGCATCGCCTCCGCGTGCGCAGCGGCGCGCTCGTTCTCGCGGCATGCGCTCTCGTCGCTGGTTCGCCGTGGACCGGATCCAACTTCGGCGCGGCGATCACCCTGTTCGGGACCGCCGGCCTCTGGCTGGCGATCCGACGCCGTCGGCCATGGTGGATGATCGTCGTGATCACCGGAGTGACCACGGCCGTCGGGACGGCCGCGGTCGCGTTGATGCACCGGTATCTCACCGATCGGTCAACACACGTCACGGCGTTCCTCGACGAGACCGCCGGTGTCAGGGGCGCCATCGAGCGACAGCTCGAACGGCTGGGCGTGGGGCTCGATCTGATCGGCGACAACCCGATCGCACTGATCCCGGTGGTAGGCACGCTGGTCCTGCTCGTCATCGTGCTTCGCCCGCCACCCGCGATCGCTCGGAGCTTCGAAGGACATGACGGGTGGCGCGACGCCGTGCTGGTGATCCTGCTGGGCTCGATCGTCGCCTACCTCGCGGAGGACACCGGCGCGGCGGCGGTCGGTTTCGCGTTCGGGTTCGCGCTGGCGGGGCTCCTCGGCGTGTCTCTCGCCGCCGCCCGCGGGAAGATGTCGCGATGAACGCACCGCTCCCTCCGCCTCCCGACGAGCTGCTCGTCGAGCATGCGCCGCCGAGGGCCACCTGGCGTTGGTGGGAAGCCCTGCTCGCCGTCCTGCTCGCATGGCTCGCTGGGGGGCTCGCGGTGCTCCCGCTGGTGGCCTTGGTCGGCCCGGACCCCGCGGGTCCGATCGGACCGAACGGCTTCCTGTTCGCCACCGTGTCCAATACGGTCACGATCCTTGTGCTCGTCATGTGGCTGCGAAACATGCACCCGGGATGGGAGCGGATCATCGGGTGGCCAGACCGTGACGAGGTCATCCGCGAGCTCGCGGTGGGGGCGGGTCTCGGGATCGTTGTCCGTCTCGCATCGGCGGCCGTTGCGGGCCTGGTCGTGGTCGCTCTCCGTGGTGCGTCAGGTCGCTCGGTCCAGCTCCCCGAGCAAGTAAGAACCGATCTCGCCGGGTGGGGACTCGTGATCTTCGCGGTATTCGCGGTGATCGCCGCACCCGCGCTCGAGGAGTTCGTCTTCCGTGGGCTCCTGTTCCGGTCGATCGCGGATCGGAGGGGCTTCTGGGTGGGAGCGCTGGTCTCGGCCGCGGCGTTCGGTGCGTTCCACCTCCTCACGCCGGGCGACGAGCTGGATGTACTTGCCCTCGGGATCACCCACATGGGCACGGGGCTGGGGCTGGCATGGATCTACTGGAGGCGGCGGAACCTCCTCGCCAGCATCGCGGGGCACTCGGCCTTCAACCTGATCGCCGTCGTCTCGATCATCGGCGGATGGGAGTTCTAGGGTGCCCGAGTTCCCGACCGAGGAGTGGTTCCAGGCGTTCATCGAGGCCGTCGATGCGTCGGAGGAGTACGCCGAGTACGCGGCGACCTGGGAAGGCGACGCGGTGATCCACGTCGAGGCGGAGCCCGACAAGGGGATCGCGACCGACGTACGCGGGCTCCTCGACCTCTGGCACGGCGGTTGCCGCGGCGGCGGCATCGTCGATGAGGCGAGGGCGGACTCCGCCGAGTTCGTGATCCGCGCGCCCTACTCGCGGTGGAAGGACGTGATCCGCGGGGACCTCGAACCCGTGAAGGGGCTCGTCCAGGGGAAGCTCCGTGTGCGCGGCGATCTCCCGAAGATCCTGCGCTACACGAAGGGCACACAGGAACTGGCCTACATCGCCGGTCAGGTGGACACGACCTTCCCCGACGAACCCTGATGCGGGGGGTCGTGTTCGACGGGGTGGGCGCCGTCCGTGTCGCCGACCTCCCCGATCCGGATCTCGAGGCGCCGACCGACGCGATCGTCCGTGTCACCCGCTCGGCGATCTGTGGGAGCGATCTCCACCTGCTCCACGGGAAGGCGCCGATGGAACCGGGTGAGCCCTTGGGGCACGAGGCCGTCGGTGTGATCGAGGCGATCGGCGAGGGGGTGGAGACCCGGCGGGTCGGAGATCGCGTCGCCGTCGCGTTCAACGTCGCCTGCGGTCATTGCTGGTTCTGTGGGATCGGGCAGTCCTCACTGTGCGATGACGACAGGATCTTCGGCTACGGGATCTTCGGCGGTGCCCTGCCCGGCGCTCAGGCCGAGCGCCTCCGCGTCCCCGACGCCAACCTGAACCTGCTCGAGATCCCGGAGGGGGTGGGGGACGAAGCCGCCGTTTTCGTCGGAGACGTGCTGACCACCGGGTTCTACGGGGCTTCGCTGACGGGCGCCGGGCCGGGCGATGTGGTTGCGGTGCTCGGTTGTGGCCCGGTGGGCTTCTGCACGATCGAGGGTCTCCGGACCCAGGGTGGCCCGACGATCTACGCGCTCGATCGAGATCCGTCACGGCTGGCGCTGGCGGAGACGGCGGGTGCGATCCCGGTGCACATCGACGAGCGGAACCCCGTGACGGCGCTCGCCGAGGCGACCCACGGGCGGGGGGCCGACGTCGTGATCGACGCGGTCGGCCATCCAACGGCCTTCGAGGGCGCGATCGACACCATCCGACGCGGCGGAACGGTGGTCGTCCTGGGCGTCTACTCGTCGGAGACGACGGAGCTCCAGCTCGGGGCGTATTGGTCGCGAGCGCTCACGCTCCGGTTCGCGGGGCTCACGCCCGTGGTGTCGTGGTGGGGCCGGGCGATGGACGGATTGGAGCGTGGCGTGGTGGACCCGACGCCACTGATCAGCCATCGACTTCCGCTCGAGGCCGCGGCCGAGGGCTACGCCCTGTTCGACCGTCGTGAAGCCACGAAGGTGGTCCTCGAGCCGTGACGATCACGGTGATCGGCGGCGAGCCGAGCGGCCTCGCGTCGATGGTCGCGGATCTCATCGAGCAGAACCTCGCGCGCGATCCCCCACGGCGGGCGCTCCTACGCAGGTCGGTCGCGGTGCTCGACGTACCCGACGCCGACGTGACGGTCTTCCTCCGGATCGAACGCGACGGCATCCGGGTCGGCGACGGCGACGTTCCCGATGCGCACCTCCGGATCCGGTCGGACTCGGGACGGCTGCTCGACCTCACCACCGCGCCGCTGCGAGGGGGGCTCCCGGACCCGCTCCGGCCGGAGGGCCGAGCGATCGTCGGGGATCTCCTCCTCCGCCGCATCCGGATCGGAGGGTTGCTTCGGCATCCCGTGCGGCTCGTGCGCCTCACGAAGCTCCTGTCCGTCGCCGACGGAGATCGCTGATGACGTCGCCGGCGGCGAACGTGCCGACCCGGCCGGATGGCCCCGCCGGGACCGGCCGGCCCTCTCGACGCTGGCTCCCCACGGGTCTCGTCGCGCTCGTGATGTCGGTGACCGTGCTCGGTGGCTTCGTGGTGGCCGGGACACTGCCCGTGCCCGACGTCCGGGCCGTCGCGCTGGAAGGAGTGGTCACGGTCCACCCGCTTCCGGGTTGGGAGGTCGCGCATCGCGACCAGGTCTCTCTCCCCTCGGCATCCGGCGAGGTCCTCTCGGGGGAGTTCACGCAACTCACCCGCGGCAACGGCGCACTCGACCTGTTGGCGCTCCCAGAGGTGGGCGTTGGCGGCCTCGCCCTGGCGGACCTGTACGCCACCGACGTGCTCAGCCACCAGCTCGAGCGCCTGTCCGTGACGGACCGGATCGAGCAGATCCTTCTCCGCAACGGGCTCGAGGCCGTCCGCTTCGGCTACATCGGATCGGACCCGCAGAGCGGATCGCCGGTGGAGGGTTCCGTCACGGTCGTGGTCTCGCCCGCCGGCAACGGGGTCATCTTCGACGGCTGGGCGTTCCAGGGGCAGCTCGAGCTGATCGTCGAGGAGCTCACGGCGATGATCGACGGGGCCGAGGTGGCGTGATGATGCGTCGACGCAGGCTCGTGCACTCGCCCCTGCACCACGCGCGGTTCCTCCAGCCCCGCCTGCCCGCCTTCTGGCTCTACGTCGTCGTCGTGGCGGTGACCGGCATCGTGGCGATCGGGGAGCAGAACCTCTTCCGTGAGATGTCGCCCGGTGGCTGGCTCCTGTCGTGGGGGCTCGTGATCCTCTACGCCGCCCCGGTCGCCGTGCTCGTCTACCTGCTCGATCTCTACGAGCGGGAGCCGATCCCTCTGCTGATCGCGGCGTTCGTCTGGGGAGCGGTGGCGGCCACCACGCTGTCGGCGATCGGCAACGCCGGGTGGGGTGTGGTGGTCGCGCGCATCGGTGGACCCGAGTTCGCGGCGCGATGGACGGCCGCGCTCACCGCTCCCTTCGTGGAGGAGATCCTGAAGGGTCTCGGCGTCGTGCTGATCGTCCTGATCGCTCGCGACGAGGTCGACGACGTGATGGACGGGTTCGTCTACGGCGCGCTCTGCGGGCTCGGCTTCGCTGTTCTGGAGGACGTCTTCTACTTCATCGCCGTGTTCGGCGGAGACCTCGGCGGCGTGCTCGAAGGCTTCTTCGTGCGCGTGATCGCGAGCGGCCTCTACTCCCACGTGCTGTACACCGGCCTGGTCGGGATGGCGGTCGGGACGGTCATCACCCGGCGAGACAGCCGGCCCCGGCATGAGCGACTCGGTCCCGCCGCGCTGCTCGCCGGAGCCGCCGTCCTCGGGCACTTCCTGTGGAACTCACCGATCCTCGAGCTCTTCCCGGCCCATCCGTGGGAGGGCGGGGAGTGGTTCCTGATCCCCCTCGCCACCGCGGTCAAGGGATTGCCGCTCCTCCTGTTCGTGGTGCTCGCCGTCCGTCTCGCGCACGCGCGGGAGCGAAGGTGGCTCCGGACGGCGCTGATGAGTGAGGTCGAGCAGGACGCCGTGACGCCCGCCGAGCTCTCGATCCTCGAGCGTCCGGGGGAGCGACGCCGATCCAGGCGCGCGATGCGAGACAAGGCTGGCGATCGAGCCTCCGGCGTGCTGGGCCGGCTCCAGCGCGAGCAGGTCAACCTGGCGATGGTGCGATCTCGAGTGGCGTCGGAGGACGATCCCGCCCTCCATCGACAGCGTGCCCTGTGTCGATCGCTCCGTGATGCGCTGGAGGCGATCCCGGGCGCGGGCTCCGCCGCGGTGGGCAGCCGGCCCGTGCCGACCGACCGGTAGGGTGAGCGTCGTGGACGTCGCGGAGCTCGTCGACGGGGTGCTGGCCGGCGAGCGCCGCGCCGTCGCCCGCGCGATCTCCGCCGTGGAGGACGACGCACCGGAGCTGGCCGAGCTGTCGGCGGGGATCTACCCGGAGACCGGTCGCGCGGCCACGATCGGCCTGACCGGCGCACCGGGCGTCGGCAAGTCCACGCTCGCCGGGGAGCTCGTCAGGATCGCCCGTGCCGCCGATCTGCGAGCGGCCGTCCTCGCCGTGGATCCCACCTCGCCCTACACCGGCGGTGCGCTCCTCGGCGACCGCGTCCGGATGCAGGACCACGCCGTCGATCCAGGGGTGTTCATCCGCTCGATGGCGACGAGGGGGCACCTCGGGGGGATGGCGCTGGCCGCCCCGGAGGCCGTGCGGATCCTCGACGCGGCCGGCTACGACGTGATCTTCGTGGAGACGGTCGGCGTCGGACAGGCCGAGGTCGACGTCGCGGCGGCCACGGACACGGCGGTCGTGGTGATGGCGCCCGGGATGGGAGATGCGGTCCAGATGGCGAAGGCCGGGATCCTCGAGGCCGCCGACGTCTTCGTCGTGAACAAGGCGGATCGCGACGGCGCTCCGGACGTGGCCAAGGAGCTCCGTCAGATGCTGCACATGGGCGCGGCACGCGACTGGGATCCACCGGTGCTGATGGCCACGTCCGCGAAGGCCGAAGGGGTCGAGGAGGTGTGGGCGGCGATCCGCGAGCACCGCGACGGCGCCGAGGCGTCCGGCGCGCTCACCGCGAAGCGGCGAGCCCGCCTCCTCCGTGAAGCGGAGAGCCTGGCCGCCGAGCGGTTCCGGGTGAAGGCAGCCACGGCCCTCGAGCACGACCCGACGCTCGGCGACGATCTCGCCGAACGTCGCATCGACCCCTACGCCGCGGCTCAGGAGCTCCTGCGCCGCGCCCGAGGGAACTGACGTCGCCGCGTATCCTCGATGGGATGAGTCCCGAGCAACCCCGCGCTCCGTGGAGCGAGCGTTCGCACCGATCTCTGTCCGGTGAGCCTGTCCCGGCGATCGTCGGTCCGGACGACCTCGTCGATTGGGAGCCGGACGAGAAGCTCGGCGAACCGGGAGGATTCCCCTTCACCCGCGGCGCCTACCCCTCGATGTACCGGGGCAGGCTCTGGACGATGCGCCAGTTCGCCGGGTACGGCACGCCCGCGGAGACGAACGCCCGGTACCGCTTCCTGACCGACCACGGCCAGACCGGGCTCTCGGTCGCGTTCGACATGCCGACGCTCATGGGCCTGGATTCCGACGATCCGCGGAGCGATGGCGAGGTCGGCCGCTGTGGCGTCGCCACGGACTCGCTCGACGACTTCGAGACGTTGTTCGATCAGATCCCGCTCGGCGACGTCACCACCTCGATGACGATCAGCGGCCCCGCGGTCGTCGTGTTCGCGTTCTTCCTCGCGACCGCCGAGGAGCAAGGCGTCGACTGGGCGACGCTGGACGGCACGCTCCAGACGGACATCTTCAAGGAGTACATCGCGCAGAAGGAGTGGGTCTTCCCCCCGCGACCCCACCTTCGCCTGATCGGCGATCTGATGGCTTTCTGCGCCGAGCGCGTCCCGAAGTGGCACCCGATCAGCGTCTCCGGCTACCACATCCGCGAGGCCGGGGCGACGGCCGCGGAGGAACTCGCGTTCACCCTGGCGGACGGGTTCGCCTACGTCGAGCTCGGGATGCAGCGGGGCCTCGACGTCGAAGACTTCGCGCCCGCGCTCTCGTTCTTCTTCAACGCGCACATCGACTTCTTCGAGGAGATCGCCAAGCTCCGCGCCGCCCGCCGGATCTGGGCGCGCTGGATGCGTGATCGCTACGGCGCGACGAGCCCCGAGGCGATGCGCCTGCGGTTCCACACGCAGACGGCGGGCGTGTCCCTCACCGCGCAGCAGCCGATGAACAACGTCGTGCGCACCGCGATCGAGGCGCTCGCCGCGGTGCTCGGCGGCACGCAGTCGCTCCACACGAACGCACTCGACGAGGTGCTCGCGCTCCCCACCGAGGACACGGCGAAGCTCGCGCTCCGGACCCAGCAGGTGATCGCCTTCGAGTCGGGGGTCCCCGACGTGATCGATCCGCTCGGCGGTTCCTGGTTCGTGGAGGACGCGACCGACCGGATCGAGGCACGGGCGGAGGAGATCTTCACGGAGATCGAGCGGATGGGTGAGGGGTCGATGCTCGAAGGTGTCCTGGAAGGGATCGAGCAAGGATGGTTCCAGCGACGGATCGCCGAGTCGGCGTTCCAGGAGCAGCAACGCTACGAGTCGGGCGACCTCGTGAAGGTCGGCGTGACGGACTTCGTGGACGCGAAGGAGAACCCGATCGACACGCTCGTGATCGGGGAGCAGGCCGAGCGGACCCAGCTCGAGAGCGTTCGCCGAACGCGTGCCGCGCGTGATGCGGTCGCTGCGGACGACGCGCTGATCGCCCTGAAGGAGGCCGCGACCACGGACGCGAACCTGATGGAGCCGCTGATCGATTGCGCCCGTGCCCGCTGCACCGAGGGAGAGATCGTGGGGGCCCTCGCGGCGGTCTTCGGAACCTACCGGGAGACGCCCGCCTTCTAGCGGGACGCGCTCGGGCTAGTTGCAAGTTGTTGCAGCAACACGCTAGGCTATCTGCGTGATTCAGCAGGATCCTCGAGGGCCCTAACCGTGCTGGGCGCGATCTCCGACGGTGGCTTCGGGTTCGGGCTGCTCGTAGCCTCGTTCTGGTTCGGGTTCCGGCACGGGATCGACTGGGACCACATCGCCGCGATCACCGACATCACGTCCTCGCAGGAGGAGCGTCCGCGGGCGATCTGGTTCGGCACGCTCTACGTGGTCGGGCACGCCGCCGTGGTCCTTGCCTTAGGGGTCGTCGCCGTGCTCATCGGCGAGGAGCTCCCGGGGAGCGTCGATGCCGCGATGGGTCGGATCGTCGGGGTCACGCTGATCGCGCTCGGCGTGTACGTGTTCTGGTCGCTGATCAAGCATGGGCGCGAGTTCCGGATGCGCAGCCGCTGGATGCTCGTCTTCGCAGGGGTGCGAAGCGCCTGGTGGAGGCTCAGGGGCCGTCTCTCCTCGGTGGCTGAGATGCACGATCATGAGCGAGAGCCCGTCCATGTGCACTCGAGCGGCGCGGCGGCCATCGACGCCGACGAGCGTGTGGCGGAGTGGCACCACGGTCACCACGGACGCCCGGGACACCATCACCACAAGCATCCCGAGCCTGACGATCCCTTCGTGGACTACCAGAAGGGAACCTCGTTCCTGGTCGGGATGCTGCACGGGGTCGGCGCCGAGACCCCGACGCAGATCCTGATCTTCACGGCCGCCGCCGGCGCAGGGGGGAAGGCCGCAGGGATCGCCGTCCTCGCTGCGTTCCTCGTCGGCCTCATGACGTCGAACTCCATCATCACCGTCGGGAGCGCGTTCGGGTTCCTCCGGGCGTCGAAGAACTTCGCGATCTACGCCACGGTCGCCGTGATCACCGGCGTCTTCAGCCTGGCGATCGGAGTGCTCTTCGTGCTCGGCAAGGACACGGTCCTGCCGGCGCTGTTCGCCGGCTGACCCCGGTCAGGCGGCGCAGTCGCTGCACAGACCCGTGATGGCGAAGTGCGTGAGGTCGGCCACGAAGCCGTGGTGGCGTCTGATGAGCCCCTGGAGCTTGCGGGCCTCCTCGAGGGACAGCTCGTCGTCCTGGCCGCAGTTCCGGCAGGTGAGGTGCACGTGATGCGCTTCATCGGTGCGGTGGTACTCGGCCCCGGTCTCGACGTGGGAGTGCTGGAGGACGCCGACGCTCTCGAGGAGCGTCAGCGTGCGATACACGGTGGATGCGTTCACGCCCGGCATATCGCCCTGGACCTTCCGTGCGATCGCGGTGGGGGAGATGTGCCCCTTCGCGCGCATCACCTCGGAGACGATCGCCCGCCGCTGCGGGGTCATCCGGAGCCCACGGCTCCGGAGCTCGTCCATCAGGTCGGCGTAGGAGGCCTCCACGTGGGGAATCGTAGCAGTGTGTTGCAGGTGCAACGGACGGCGAGCCTACGAGGGCGGCGGGAGACCGAGGAGGCGGGCCGCCCAGGGCAGGCTGGCCCTCGACTGGGCGAGCTGGAGAGGCCGCGCATGCGGAGCCTGTGGGATCGGCGACAGCCCGGCGCGCGCGCTGAAGTAGCCCGCCAACAAGGATGCGAGCTGCGGCAGGCCCGGCGTCTCGTCGGGAAGGATCTCATCAGGAGCCGGGCCTCCTTCGTTCTGGAGCGACGGCAACCACGCGGCGGTGTCCAGTACGGGGTTGCCCACGCAGGCGTTGTTCCAGTCGACGAACACAGCTCGGTCGCCGCGCAGGCAAAGGTTGTCGCTCCGCACGTCGAAGTGGAGCAGGGAGTCGCCGCCGATCTCGGCCGACGCTGACGCATCCGCGAGCGTCGGCAGGTGCTCCTCGAGCCACGCCGGCGAGCAGATGCCGAGCGCGAGGAACGGCTGCGGGTCGGCGATCACATCCGGCCACCCGTCCAGCCCGAACTGGCTCTCGACCGCGGGCGGCACGCCGGCGGGAGGTGTCGACGCGTGCACGGCGTCGAGGGTCGCCAGCACCGCGTCGATGCGAAGGATGTCCCAAGGGGGCGGCCAGGATTCCCCGGACAGGTCCTCGAGGGCGAGTAGCGGCGCGATGCCGTCGTCGTCCCATCCGAGTGCGCGCGGGAGGAACGGGAGCCCGTCGAGCGCCTCGTACACGCGGTGCTCGTCGCGGAGCCAGTCGGCCGTGTAGTCGAGCGCCGCGATCTTCACGAACACGGTGCTCCCATCCTCCAGCTCGACGATGAAGCGTCGGTTCGAGGGGGCGCCGTGCCCGGACGCGGTACGCCAGGCGACCGGCGCGGACCCGAGGGCACGACGAACCCGCGCGACATCGACCGGATCCGGTTGCACGCATCCGAGGCTACCGAGGTCCGGCGTCGCGTCGCCGGTAGCATCGCCGACATGGCGGTGCTCGATTGACGGTGATGGTCACGGGCGCGTCCGGCGTCCTCGGACACGCGATCGTCCGAGCGCTCGTCAAGCGCGACGAGGTCCGTGCGACGGTCCGGCGTCCCGAGGCGAGCGAGCCGCTGCGAGCCCTCGGCGCGAAGGTCGCCGTCCTCCCGGTGGAGGAGCCGGACGAGCTGATCGAGATCCTGCCGCGCGTCCACACGATCGTGCACCTGGTAGGCGGGGTGAACCAGCCGAGCGATGATGCGATCCTCGCCGCGAACCACGGCTCCGCGCTCGCGGCCGTCGCCGCGGCGAGGGAGGCGGGCACCCGTCGCGTGATCCTGCTGTCGGTTCCAGGCGCGTCTGTCACCCACGAGCATCCGTTCCTCCGTGCGAAGGGGCTCGCGGAGGAGATCGTCGTGCAGAGCGGCCTCGAACATGCGGTGCTCCGCTCGTCGCATGCGTACGGGCTTGGCGGCCTGTGGTTCACCGCCACGGTGATGGGTGCGGACCATGGGTTCGTGATCGGCGACGGCTCCCAACGATGGGCGCCGGTGCTCGCCGACGACGTGGCGGGGGTGGTGGCCGCGGTCGACGACCGAAGCGACCGCGTGGAAGGCACGTGGAGCCTCGGTGGACCGAAGGAGCTGACCGCGGACGAGGTGTTCGCGATCGAGGGCGAGGAAGTGGAGCCGACGCATCTGGATCCCGATGCAGCGGCGGAGCGCCTGACGACCTTGCTCGATGTCCCCGTCTCGGTGCGAGCGACCCAGCTCTTCGCGATGTCCTCCGTTCCCGATGCGCCAGGGGCTGCGGACGCGTTCGACGTCCGGACGACCGGATTCGAGGACGGTCTCCGCGCGATCGCAGCCACGGCCGAAGCGGATGTCGGAGCCAAGGTCGAGGAAGACGGCTGATAGGGTGCGCCGCGATGCCTGAGCTCGTGCATCTCAACGTCGACGATGGCGTCGGGATCGTCCGCCTCGATCGTCCCCCGGCCAACGCCATCTCCCTGCAGCTGTCGATCGAACTCCTCAGAGCGCTGCAGGAAGCCGGATCGCGCGACGACGTCGGCGCCCTCGTCCTGTGGGGAGGATCGAAGCTGTTCGCCGCCGGCGCGGACATCAAGGAGATCGTCGACCTGGATACCGACGGGATCCGGGAGCAGGTGACGGAGCTCGGGGACGCGTGCGACCTCCTCGAGGCGATGCCCAAGGTCTCGATCGCCGCGATCACCGGCTTCGCCTTGGGAGGCGGTTTCGAGCTCTCCCTCGCCTGCGATCTGCGCTACGCCGCGGACGACGCCGTGGTGGGGCAGCCGGAGATCAAGCTCGGGGTCATCCCTGGTGCCGGCGGCAGCCAGCGCATCACCTGGCTCGCGGGAGCCGGCGTCGCCCGGGATCTCACCTACACCGGCAGGCAGGTCGAGGCCGACGAGGCGAAGGCGCTCCGGCTGGTGGAGCGGGTCGTGCCCGCGGACCAGATCCTCGAGGCGGCGATGCAGGACGCCAGGACGTTCGCGCGCGGGCCGCGCCAGGCCATCGCGGCTGCGAAGGAAGCGATCCGGGGCGCGGTCGAGACGCCCGGGCCGACCGGCATCGGCCGCGAGAAGGAGCTCTTCATCGAGCTGTTCGGGACCGCCGATCAGCGCGAGGGCATGCGGGCGTTCATCGAGAAGCGACCCCCCGTCTTCGGCAGCGACTGACGGCATCCTGCCCTTGCCCGTTGCGATTCCGTGGCGACGCCCTGGGAGCCGTCACCGAGGAATGAACCGGTCTCCGGCATCGTTCGAATCACACGACGAGGACGGAGACCCCATCCGCCCTCCGGTGCGAGCAACGAAGGGACGTGAACGAGATGGCGGAGGAGAGTTTCCGCGGCCAGTCGGTCCGGTCGCTCCCGAGGGCCAACAAGCGCTACCAGGCGGACCGCACCTGCGCGTCGCCGGGATGCCGGACCAAGCTCTCGATCTACAACAAGTGGGACTACTGCTGGCAGCACGAACCGGTGCACACCTACGTCGCTCGCGGCAAGCGCCGCAGCCGCAAGGAGATGGAAGCCGCGTAAGGCGCTCCCCTTCGAGGATCGATCGGCGACCGTCCCAGCCCGGGAGGGTCGTCGCGCGTCCGGGCTGCCTTGGATCCGAGAGCTGCCCGATTCAAGGTACGCGGGTTCGTGCCGATGGAGGAGAGGACCGCTCCCCCCGGAGCGCCAACCTGATGCCGAACGGAACACACCAGCCTCCCGCGATGCGAGAAGGGGAATGCCCGTACTGCGAGCGGACCGTGCTCGTGTACGAGGAGCCCAGGTGTCCGCTGTGTGACTGCCCATTGGAGGAGTTCGGGATGCGCCCGTTCTCCTTCCCCGCCGAACCCGATCGCGACTAGACCAGGACGGCCCTGCGCCACCCGCGGGCATCGCTGATCAGGGCGAGCTCCTCCGCCGAACGCGCATCGGCGATCGTCACCGTCCCCTCGACCACGCGCCCTTCCTCGAGGGCGACGGCGCGACCGATCCCCGGGAGCAGCCCCGCCTCGAGCGGTGGCGTGACCCATCGCCCCTCGATCCGCGCCGCGACGTTCGCGATCGTCGATTCCGTGATCTCACGTCGATCGTTGACGAGGAGGACGTCGTCGGCGTCGGGGTGACGGCGGCGCGACGCGTCGTACCGGTCGCGGCGGGACGTCTTGTGGAAGAGGAAGACGTCGGTCGGATCCTGCGCGACGGTGTCGATCGCCACGCGCACCACGTCGAGGTCGTCCGCAAGCGGCCTGGTCGCCACGCGCACCGTGCCGTCCTTGCGGAGCGACAGGCGCATGTGCGCGGTCGCGGCCGGTGCCGAGGCGCCGGTCTTCTCGAGGGCTTCCCGGATCTCGACCTCGTCGAGACGGAAGTCGAAGTACTCCGCGGATGCGGTGAGGCGCTCGATGTGCCGGTCGAGGTGACGGACGCCCTCGGCCGTATCGAAGCGCATCGTCTCCAAGAGCTCGAACCCGGGCCGGCGCGCCGTGAGGACACGGGACTTCGCGACGGCCTCGTCGTACTCCCTGCCTGCCTCGGAATCCCAGGTGATGCCGCCGCCCACCCCGTACTCGGCGGTCGTGGAGGCCGTATCCACCGTGACCGTCCGGATCGCCACGTTGAAGCGGGCCTCGGGTCGGCCGGAGCCCTCCGGCGTCAGGAAACCGACGGTCCCACAGTAGATCCCTCGTGGTGAATCCTCGAGGTCGCGGATGATCTCCATCGTCCGGACCTTCGGCGCACCTGTGACCGATCCGCTCGGGAAGAGGCCACGGAAGATCTCGGCGAGCCCGATCCCGGTCTTGAGCTCAGCCGAAACGGTCGTCGTGAGTTGCCAGACGGTCTCGTAGCGCTCGACCTGGAAGACGTCGGCCCAGGTCACGGAGCCCGCCCGGCTGATGCGCCCGAGATCGTTCCGGAGCAGGTCCACGATCATCGCGTTCTCGGCGCGATCCTTCGCGGACGCGAGCAGGTGCTCCGCCGCTCCGCGATCCTCCTCTGGCCACCTGCCCCGCGGCGCGGTGCCTTTCATCGGCCGGGTCACGATCGACCCGCCCCTGCGCTCGAAGAACAGCTCGGGCGAGGCGGACAGCACTCGGTACCGGCCGAGGTCGAGGTAGGCCGAGTACGCACCCCGCTGCGCGTAGCAGAGATCCCGGTAGAGCCCGCGCGGATCGCCCTCCACCCGTGAGCGCAGCCGCATCGTGTGGTTGACCTGATAGGTCTCCCCGGCCGCGATCAGCTCGCGGATCTCGTCGACGGAGGACTCGAATCGCTCGCGCGGGGTCGTCGGCATCCACGTTCCGGCGGGAGCGCCGGGGAGACCCTCGTCGCGAGGGACCGGGAGCGTGGTCTCCTCGGCCTGCTCGTACATCGCGAACCAGGCGAGCGGAAGGGCAGCGAACGCGTCGTCGGGATCCCGGGCTCCGACCACGAGGGCCGGGTCGAGGCCGGGCGCGGCTTCGTAGCTCACGAACCCGGCGACCCAGAGGCCGCGCCCGGCCGCCGTCTCCGCCGCCTCGAGCACCGAGTCGACCTCGCCGGCGCGCGTCGCCTCCAAGACGCCGATCGGTCCCACGAGCCGGAACGATGGCGTTGCGCCCGTGAGGTCATCGAACCGCGCCTCGAGCATGGCCGCCACGATACGGGGCTCCACGGTGTGAGTGTCCCCAGAGCTGCAGCGCACCGCTGATAGCCTCGTCCCATGCCGTCCGTGCTGGTCGCGATGTCCGGCGGCGTCGACTCCTCCGTCGCCGCCTGCCTGCTCCACGAGCAGGGCTACGACGTGCTGGGATCCCACATGCGCCTCGTCCACCTCGACGGCGTCGATCATGGCTGCTGCGGCCCCAGCGCGAGGCGAGATGCCGCGGAGACCGCCCGGATCGGCGGGTTCCCGTTCGAGATCTGCGATCTGACCGCGGACTTCGAGCGAACGGTCCTCTCGGACTTCGCCGCGGAGCACGAGGCGGGTCGCACGCCGAACCCGTGCGCGCGGTGCAACGGGGAGATCAAGTTCGGGGCGTTCCTGCGCCGTGCCGACGAGCTCGGGATCGACCTCGTCGCGAGCGGCCACTACGCCCGGCGAGCCGGCGACGACGCGCATGGTTGGCGGCTGCTCCGAGGGCTCGACCCCGCGAAGGATCAGTCGTACATGCTCCACATGCTGGGCCAGCCCGCGCTCGCCCGGTCGCTGTTCCCGGTCGGTGCGCTCCCCAAGGCCGAGACGCGCGCCCTCGCCGAGCGGTACGGCCTCCCAGTGGCGACCAAGCCCGACTCGCAGGAGCTCTGCTTCGCGCCCTCCGGCGACGCCGGTGCCTACGCGCGGGAGCACCTCCCCCATCTCGTGCGGGAGGGCGAGGTCGTCGACCCCGACGGAACGGTGCTCGGCCGACACGACGGCGCCTTCGCGTTCACGATCGGACAGCGGCGGGGTACCGGCGTCGTCTCGGGCCAGCGTCGGTACGTCGTCGACGTCCATCAGGCCACCAACCGGATCGTCGTCGGCGCCGGTGAGCTCCTGGAGCGCCGCGGCCTCGTCGCGGACCGCTTCTCGTGGGTCGCCGGCGGGGCGCCCCCAGGCCGTCCGTTCGAGGCGGAGGTCCGGATCCGCTCCCGAGGGGACGACGTGCCGTGCGTCGCGGAACCGCTGGGGCACGACCGGATCCGGATGGAGTTCCGTCGGCCCCAGCGGGCGGTGGCGCCGGGCCAGAGCGCCGTCCTGTACGGGGGCGACGAGCTCCTCGGCGGCGGCCGGATCGTCGAGGCGATCCGATGATTGATGCCGCGCCGGTCGAGCACGCGAACGCCCGCGTCGTGCGGGAGATGTTCGACGCCATGGCCAGCGGGGACCGTGAGGCGATGGCGGCGGTCTTCGCCGAAGACGTCGTGTGGCATGCACCCGGCACCAGCCGCTTCAGCGGCATGTTCCAAGGCAAGGCCGCCGTTCTCGACCGCTTCGCGAGGCTCGCCGACGCCGGCCTCCAGACCCGCTTCGACGTCCATGACATCGTCGCGAACGACCAGCACGCCGTCGCGCTGGTGCACCTCCACCTCGAGGATGCGGGCGGCCGCCGCTACGATCAGCAGCAGGTGCAGGTGATGCATCTGCACGGAGGATCGATCGTCGAGTATTGGGCGATGAACCAGGACCAAGGGGTGCTCGACCTCTTGATGGGGGACTGAGCTCCCTCTCGCCCCGTTCCACCCCTCGACTATCATCGGCTCGCCCCACATCGACCCCGCCACCTCGACCCGCACGTCGAAAAGAGACCGGTGAGGCTCCTCCGCCGCAAGACCAAGAGCTTCGAGATCCAGGTACAGGACCTCGTCCTGAGGATCACGGCTGACGACGACTTCGCAGAGGAGTCGAGGGCCGCCGCCCTGTCGTTCTGGGAGCAGCTCCAGTCCTATGCGTTGCAACATCCCGAGTTCCGTACGAGCAAGCGTCCCCTCGATCCGCCGGCGGCCGAGGCCCCCGCGATCGTCCAGGAGATGGTGGCCTCGGCGTCGGCGGCCGGTGTGGGGCCGATGTTCACGTTCCGCGGCGCGGTGGTGGACCAGGTCGGACGCTTCCTCCTCCAGTCCGTGAACGAGGTCACCGTCGCGTGCGCGGGTGACTACTTCATCACCGCGAAGAAGCGGGTCAAGCTCGCGGTGAAGCGCCACGGCGGGGAGCCGATCACCGTCGCGCTCGAGCCCGATGCCCAAGGGATAGGGGTCTCGACTACGCTCGGCCGTGGCCGCGGGGGCGGTGGGCCCGACGGGCTCGCCGTGATCGCCGATTCCTGCATGGCCGCCGACGCCGCCGCGGCCGGTGTCCAGGCGCTGCTGCCGAAAGAGTTCGGGTTCGCGCAGGCCGTGCGCTACCTCAAGGGCGTGCCGGGGGTTCGCGGCGGCGTGTTCGTCGTGGGGGAGCGGATCGGGGTCGCCGGCAGCGTGGAGATCGCCGGGTGAAGGAGGCGAAGCCGGAGGAACGGAAGCTGGCAGAGGCCGAGCTCCGGGTCGAGGAGCTCCGCGAGCTCGTGAACCACCACATGTACCGCTACCACGTCCTGGACGACCCGGAGGTCTCGGACGCCGAGTACGACGAGCTGATCCGCGAGCTCCGCGCCCTCGAGGACGAGTTCCCCGAGCTCATCACCCCGGATTCCCCGACCCAACGTGTGGGGGCGGCGCCGGCGGAGCTGTTCCGGCCGGTCCCGCATCGTGCCCCGATGCTCTCGTTGGACAACGCGTTCTCGGAGGACGAGCTCCGGGCGTGGGGCGCACGCGTCGATCGGGGACTGGCCGGCGCGACCCCCGCGTTCGTCTGCGAGCTCAAGATCGACGGCGTCGCGTGCGCCCTGACGTACGAGGACGGAGTCCTGACGGTGGCTGCCACCCGCGGGGACGGTCGGGTGGGCGAGGACATCACGGCGAACGTGCGAACGCTTCGCTCGATCCCACGACGGCTGGACACGGACGACCCCCCGTCCGTGATCGAGGTACGAGGAGAGGTCTACTTCCCCGTGAAGGCGTTCGAGGAGCTGAACGTCCGGCTGACCGAGGCGGGCGAGCGACCCTTCGCCAACCCGCGCAACGGCGCGGCCGGGTCGCTCCGACAGAAGGACGCGAAGATCACCGCATCGCGTCCACTCCGGATGTGGGTCCATTCGTTCGGCGCCGCGGAGGACATCACCTTCGATTCCCACTCCGACTTCCTCGCATGGTCCGAGAAGGTGGGACTGCCGGTACCGCCCACCACCCGCCGGACGAAGAACCTGAAGGAGGTCCTCACCTTCCTCCGGCGGTGGGAGAAGACGCGGCACTCCCTCGACTGGGAGATCGACGGCGCCGTGATCAAGGTGGATGACGCGAAGCTCCGGCGACGGCTCGGCTCGACGAGTCACGCCCCTCGGTGGGCGATCGCGTACAAGTTCCCGCCGGAGGAACGCACGGCGCTGTTGAAGTCGATCGAAGTGCACACGGGCCGTACCGGGAAGGTGACGCCCTTCGCGGTCCTGGAACCGGTGTTCGTGGGCGGCGTCACGATCACGAACGCCACCCTGCACAACGAGGACGAGACCCGGCGCAAGGATGTCCGAAAGGGCGACACCGTGATCGTCCGCCGCGCCGGCGACGTGATCCCGGAGATCGTGGGGCCGGTCATCGCGAAGCGGCCGAAGAGCACCCGACGCTGGAAGATGCCCAAGAAGTGCCCGTCGTGCGGCACCGAGCTCGTCCGACGGGAGGGCGAGGCCGACTGGCGGTGCCCGAACAAGACAGGCTGTCCCGACCAGTCCGTCGAGTGGCTGTTCCACTTCGCCGGGCGCGGTGCGATGGACATCGAAGGCCTCGGCTACAAGACCGGGATCGCGCTGCTCAACATGGGCTTGATCAAGGATCCCGCCGACATCTACGGGGTGACGGACGAGCAGATGGCCGAGCTCGACGGGTTCGCCACGAAGTCGATCGAGAACCTCCGGCGAGCGATCGACGCGTCGAAGGACCGGCCGCTCTGGCGATTGCTGGCGGGCCTCAACATCCGTCACGTCGGCTCCCACGTCGCCCAGGTCCTCGCGTCCGCGTTCCTCACGGTCGATGCCCTCGCCGGCGCGTCCGCCGACGAGATCGATGCCGTCCCCGAGATCGGGCCGGAGGTGGCCGCGACGGTCGCCGCATGGTTCGACGATCCCGACAACCTCGCCCTGATCGAGAAGCTCCGCGCGGCCGGCGTCCGCCTGGAGGACGAACCACCCCCCGACGAGGGTCCGAAGCCGCTGGAGGGCAAGACGATCGTGCTGACCGGAGGACTGGACACGCTGTCAAGGGACGAAGCCACCAAGCTCGCGCAGCGGGCGGGAGCACGGGTCTCCTCGAGCGTGTCCAAGAAGACGGACTTCGTCGTGGCGGGTGAGAATCCGGGCTCCAAGCATGATCAGGCCGTGAAGTTCGGCGTCGAGATCGTCGACGAGCAGGAGCTCCTGCGACGGCTCGGTCGGTAGTCGTTCGACGGGAGGACGCGGCATGGCAGGGAAGGTGATCGACGGGAACATGCTCGCCGAGGAGCTTTCCGAGCACGTCCACGAGGAGCTCCAGCAACTCAGGGTTTCCGGCGCGCGCCCGGGCCTCGCCACGATCCTCGTGGGGGACGATCATGCAGCGGCCGCGTACGAGCGCCACGTGCGGCGGCTGGCAGAGCGACTGGAGTGCGAGTACGCGAACGAGCATCTCCCGGACGACGCCGAGCTCGCCGACGTCCTCGCCGTGATCGGCAAGCTCAACGCCGACCCGCGGATCACCGGCATCCTCGTGCTCCGGCCGATGCCCTCGGGCATCTCTGAGCCGCTCGTGTACCGGGCGCTGGATCCGTACAAGGACGTGGAAGCCGTGCACCCGGAGAACGCGGGACTCCTCGCCCAGGGCCGCCCACGATTCGTTCCGTCGACACCCGCCTCGTGCTTCTACCTGCTCGATGCCTACCTCCGCTCGACCGATCGGGAGCCCGAGTCGTTCTATCCGGGGACGACCCTCGTGGTCGTTGGGCGGTCGGACTCGGTCGGCAAGCCCGCTGCGTCGCTCGGTCTCCAGCGGCATGCCACCGTGGTCACGTGTCATTCGCGCACGAACGACCTCGCCGCGTTCACCCGGCAGGCCGATGTCCTGATCGTGGCGGCCGGTGTGGCCGGCCTCGTCACCGGCGACATGGTGCGGGACGGCGTGATCGCCGTGGACGTGGGGATCGATCCGATCAAGGACCCCGAGACGGGCAAGGTCCGATTCGTGGGGGATATCGACTTCGAGAGCGTTGCCGCGAAGGCCGAGGCCATCACGCCGGTCCCGGGAGGCGTGGGCCCGATCACGGATGTCTGGCTGATCGGGAACGCCGTGAGCGCCGCCGCGGCTGCGCTCCGCGTCGAACCCCGGTTCGGGTTCACGACGTGAGCGTCGTCCAGGACCCTGAGGAGCACCCTCGATAGACTCCGGCTCCATGGCGGTCGAGATCGACATCGATCACGTCGCGCGGCTGGCGCGGCTCGCGCTGACCGATGAGGAGAAGACGCAGCTCCGAAGTCAACTCGCCTTGATCCTGGAGCACGCCGCGAAGGTGAGCGAGGTCGCGGCCGACGATGTTCCGCCGACCGCATACGCGATCCCCCGCGCCAACGTGTACCGGGAGGACACGCCCGAGCCGTCGATCCCGCAAGCGGAGGCACTCGCGAACGCACCGGAACGGGAGGATGGACGGTTCAAGGTGCCTCGGATCGTCGAGGCGGACCGATGACCGACGCGCTCTGCGACCTCACCGGGGGCGAGCTCGCGACGAAGATCGCGGGGGGAGAGATCTCCGCGACGGAGGTCGTGGAGTCCTCGCTCGAGCGCATCGAGGCGGTCGACGACGAGATCCACGCCTTCCTCACTCGGACCCCCGAGGTCGCCCTGGAGCGCGCGGCAGAACTGGACGCGCATCGCGGGACCGGTGCGCCGCAGCATGCCGTCGCCGGCATCCCCCTCGCGCTGAAGGACGTGCTGGCCACGATGGGGATCCGCACCACCTGCGGGTCCTTGATCCTCGAGAACTATCTCCCGCCGTACGAGTCGACCGCCTGGGCTCGTCTGTCCGGCCACGGTGGGGTCCTCGCCGGCAAGACGAACTGCGACGAGTTCGCGATGGGCTCCTCCAACGAGAACTCGGCCTACGGCCCCGTCCGGAACCCATGGGACCTCGAGCGGGTTCCCGGCGGCTCCAGCGGCGGCAGCGCCGCCGCGGTCGCCGCCGGGGAGGTCGTCTGGGCGCTCGGGACCGATACCGGCGGCTCCGTCCGCCAGCCGGCATCGCTCTGCGGCGTCGTCGGGCTGAAGCCCACGTACGGGCTCGTCTCCCGCTACGGGCTGATCGCGTTCGCGTCGTCGCTGGACACGGTGGGGACCCTCACCCGGAGCGTTCGGGACGCGGCCGTGATGCTCGGCGCGATCGCGGGGAAGGACCATCGCGACGCGACGAGCCTCGACGAGGACGTCCCGGACTACCTCGCCGGGCTCGAGGGGGGCGTCGACGGCCTGCGGGTTGGCGTCGTGGCCGAGGCGTTCGGCGAGGGCGTGGAGCCGGCGGTGCGGGACTCGGTACGAGCCTCGGTGGATCGGCTCGCCGACCTGGGCGCGTCCGTGGGCGAGGCTACTTTGCCGCACGCTGAGTACACCCTGTCGGCGTACTACCTGATCGCGCCGTCGGAGGCCTCGTCGAACCTGGCTCGATACGACGGCGTCCGGTACGGGTTCCGCGCCGAGGGCGGTACCGACTCGATCGACATGATGTTCCGAACCCGGGGCGAGGGGTTCGGGCCCGAGGTGAAACGCCGGATCATGCTCGGCACGTACGCGCTCTCGGCCGGCTATTACGACGCGTACTACGGGCAGGCGCAGAAGGTTCGCACGCTCATCATCCGTGACTACGAGAAGGCGTTCGCGGACTTCGACGTCCTCGTGTCCCCGACGTCGCCCACGACGGCGTTCCGGCTGGGAGAGAAGGTGGACGACCCGATGGCGATGTACCTGAACGACATCTTCACGATCCCGGCGAACCTCGCGGGCGTGCCGGCGATCAGCGTCCCGTGCGGGCTCGATGACGCGAGCCTCCCGATCGGTCTGCAGCTCACCGCGCCGGTGCTCGGCGAACAGGTCCTGTTCCGCGCCGCGCACGCCCTAGAGCGGGACCTCGGCCTCGTCCTGCGTCCGCCGGTCCTCGCCGGCGTCTGAGCCCCGGTCGTCGCGCGCGACGCCTCCGGCCGAGACCGTGAGCGCGACCGCGGCCAGGACCACACCCCCGGCGATCAGCGAGCGGCTCCGCAGCGTCTCGTCGGCGATCAGGTGGCCGAGGTACACGGCCAGCATCGGCGTCACCCAGGCGTACGTGGCGACGAGCGACGTCCGCGCGTTCCGGAGGAGCCACACGTACGCGGTGAACGCGATCCAGGAACCGAACACCACGAGGTAGCCGAGCGCCAGGATGGAGGCCGCCGAGAACCGGTCGGGTTCGACGATGGAAAGCTCCCCGCGGGCGATCCCCCACGCGAGCGTGATCGTCCCGCCGGCCAACATCACCATCGCGTTGCCGACGAGAGGACGATGGGGGAGCAGTGCGCCGCGGGCGAAGAGGGAACCGGCCGCCCAGCTCATCGACGCCCAGACCGCGAGCAGCAACCCGGAGATCGGCACGTCGGCGAGGCGTGCGTCGTTCACGAGGAGCGCGGCGCCGAGGAATCCCAGCAGGATGCCGATCCCGACCCGACCCTGCAGCCGGCGGTGCCCGGCGAACCGATCCCAGAGCGCGATCCACAGAGGCACGAGGGCGAAGATCAGGGCGACGGTGCCGGAGGGAACGGTCCGCTCCGCGAGCACCACGGAGCCGTTCCCGAACGCGATCAGCCCCGTCCCCACCAGGAGCGCCGCCAACCACTGTGGCCGACCGATCGGGTCGTCCTCGGCGTCGCGCCGCCTGGTGGAGACACCGAACAGGACGGCGCCCGCGATCACGAAGCGCGTCCCGGCCGCGATCAACGGCGGCAGGGTCTCGTTGGTGATGCGGATCCCGAGGTACGTCGTGCCCCAGATCACATAGACGATCCCGAGCGCGACCCAGATCAACCAGGTCGGCGGTCGGTGGGACGCGCGTTCGTCGGCTGACGTGGCGGGGGCCGGCGGACCAGACATCGGCACAGGATACGGACCGGTCCGGACCCGGCCCGTCGGGAGGGTCCGATAGGCTGGCCCGCGGGATGGCCGAGTGGGAGACCGTGATCGGGCTCGAGTGTCACGTCGAGCTCAACACGCGCACGAAGATGTTCTGTGCGTGCCACAACGAGTTCGGTGCCGAGCCCAACACGCTCACGTGTCCGGTCTGCCTCGGGCATCCGGGATCGCTGCCCGTTCCGAACCGCGAGGCCATCACCAGGATCGTGAAGGTCGGCGTCGCCCTGGGGAGCGAGATCGCGCCCCACTCCCTGTTCCATCGGAAGAACTACTTCTATCCGGACATGCCGAAGAACTATCAGATCAGCCAGTACGACCTGCCCGTGTGCGTCGGCGGGCATCTCGACGTGGAGCTCCCCGACGGATCCACCAAGCGGGTGGGCATCACGCGGGTGCATATGGAGGAGGACACGGGGAAGACCTCGCACGGCAGTGCCTCTGGCCGGATCCACGAGGCAGAGTCCGCGCTGATCGACTACAACCGAGCCGGCGTGCCGCTCGTCGAGTGCGTGTCGGAGCCCGACATGCGCGCTCCAGAGGAGGCCGCCGCGTACCTGCGCGAGCTACGGGGGCTCCTCGACTCGCTCGAGGTCTCCGACGTCCGCATGGAGGAGGGCTCCCTCCGCTGCGACGCGAACGTCTCGGTTCGGGCCGCCGGGACCGACGCTCTCGGCGTCAAGGTCGAGATCAAGAACATGAACTCGGTCCGGTCCCTGGAGCGTGCGCTCACGTTCGAGGTGGACCGTCAGCTCGCCGCACTCGAGGCCGGCGAGCCGCTGGTGCAAGAGACGCGGCACTGGGACGAGGACTCGGGTACCACGAAGACGATGCGATCGAAGGAGGAGGCGTTCGACTACCGCTACTTCCCGGAACCCGACATCCCCGCGCTGGAGCCGGAGGAGGCCTGGATCGAGGAGATCCGTCGCGGCCTCCCGGAGCTCCCTCGGGCGCGTCGGACGCGGTACGCGGAGGAGCTGGGACTGAAGGCCGAGGTCGCTCGCGTCCTCGTCGCCGACCGAGCCGCGACCAGCCTCTTCGAGGAGACGGTCGCGCTCGGAGCGGAGCCGGCCCCGTCGGCGAACTGGATCACCCAGGACCTGGCGGGACTGCGCAAAGAGGCGGTCGTGGCCGACGCGGCCGCCGAGCCCACCGTGGGGCCGCGCCACATCGCGGATCTGGTGGCCCTTGTTGCCGACGGGACCCTGTCCGGAGCGGGTGCGAAGCGGGCCCTCGAGGAGGCGTTCCGGTCCGGTGCGGCGATCGCCGACATCGTCGAGAACCGCGGCCTTCGACAGGTCTCCGACGCAGGTGAGCTGGGCGCCGTCGTCGATCGGGTGCTCGCGGAGAACGAGGACGCGGCGGAGAAGTTCCGCGCCGGGAACGAGAGCGTGATCGGATTCCTGGTCGGACAGGTGATGAAGGCCTCCGGAGGATCGGCGAACCCGACGCTCGCGCAGGAGCTCCTGCGCGAGCGGCTCTCGCGGTAGGTCGCGCGGTGCGCGTCGATCCCAAGCGGAACCGGGTCCCCTTCTGGCAACTCGCGCTCTACGCGACGGCGGCGGCCGCCGGCGGCGCCACGCATCCGATCCGCAAGATGTGGCACGCGGAGAACGCGATCGACCGGTACGCGCTCTGTCACCTGACGAGCGCCGCCGGCGACTCGCTGCTCGCGATCTCCCTCGCCGACTCGGTCTTCTTCGCCCTCCCAGTGGACCAGGCCCAGTGGCGGGTCGTCGCCTACCTCGGCCTGACGATGCTCCCGCTCGCCGTCGCGGCCCCGCTCCTCGTGATCCCGCTCGACCGGGCGGGGCCGCGACGGCTGATCTCTTTCCTCGCCGCGGTCGTCCGAGCAAGCATCGCGTTCTCCGTCGCGGGGAGTCTCGACACCCCCGCGCTCTACCCGGCGGCTCTGGCGATCCTCGTGGCCGCGCGGGTGCATGGCATCACGAAGAACGGGCTCACGATGGCCTACGCCGGCCCGGGGGAGGGGCTGATGCGGGCGAACGCCCGCCTCGGCCGTGTCGCCGTGGCGGGTGCGCTCACCGCCGCGCCGTTCGGCGTGGGCGCGGTCGCACTCTGGGGCTCTGGCGGTGCGATGGTCCTCGCGGGCATCGTCTACTCGGCCTGCGCGCTCGTCACCCTCCGGCTGCCGCATCCTTCGGTCAGGACCGCGTCGAAACCGATCGGCCGCCGTGGACGCATCCCGATCCTCACGGGCCCGGCGATCGGTGCCGCGGGGATGCGCGCCGCAACCGGGTTCATCCTGTTCCTGTCGGCCTTCGCGATCCGGCGCGAGGGCTTCGCGTCCGCATGGTTCGCGGCGATGGCGATCTCGGCGGCCGCGGGAGGCTTCCTCGCCGACATCTTCGCTCCCCGGCTGCCGGAGAACCTCCGCGAGGAATTCATCGTGGTCGGCTGCACGGTCGCCGCCGGGCTGGGAGCGTTCTTCGCGTTCCAGGCGTTCTCGCTTCCGGTCCTGGCGATCTTCGCGTTGACGGCCGGAGCGGCGACAGAGCTCGGTCGCCTCGCGTTCCAGAGCCTGATGCAGGCACACGCCCCGGAAGGCGCTCTGGGGCGGGTATTCGTTCGCTACGAGGTGGTGTTCCAGCTCTCCTGGGTCGCGGGGGCGATCGGTCCGGCGGTTCTGTCGATCCAGTTCAAGGAGGGCATGCTGATCATGGCCGGCTTCTACCTCGCCCTCGCGGCCGCGTGGGCCGTCCGGTTCTACCGGGGGGGAAGGGAGCCGGTCGGAGCATCGGACGACGTGCCGTAGGCTGACACGCTGTTCCGCGCTGCGCGGAGAGAGGGAGGTCTCGACATGGCGGAGTTCGTGACGGTGGGCGATGCGGACGAGGTCCCCGAAGGGGAGGCGAAGGCGTTCGACGTCAGCGGCGCCGAGATCGCGGTGGCCCGGGTGGACGGCCAGCTCTACGCGTTCAGCGACATCTGCACCCACCGCCATTGCAACCTCGCGATGGGCGGCGAGATCGACGGAACCACGATCGAGTGCGAATGCCACGGGAGCCAGTTCGACATGAAGACCGGGGAGGTCGTGAATCCACCCGCCACGGAGTCACTGGAGACCTACGAGGCTCGCGAGGTCGACGGCCAGATCCAGGTCGGTGTCTGAAGGAGACGCTCCTCGGTCCATCGTCATCGTCGGGGCGAGCCTCGCCGGCGGGACCGCCGCCACCGTGCTCCGCGACGAGGGCTACGACGGCAGCATCCACCTGATCGGCGCCGAGGACGAGCCGCCGTACGAGCGGCCGCCGCTGTCCAAGGAGCTCCTCCGGGGGGAGGCGTCGCTCGAGGACGGGTTCCTGCGCCCCGCGTCCTGGTACGAGGAGCACGACGTCGACGCGCGCTTCGGCACGCGAGCTGCGCAGATCGACCCCCACCGGGGTGAGGTGATCTGCACGGGGGGCGAACGCATCGCCTACGACCGGCTCCTGGTCGCCACGGGCTGCCGGAACCGTCGCCTCGAGGTGCCGGGCGTGGGTCTCCCCGGCGTCTTCGACCTTCGCACCCACCACGATGCCGTGAGGATCCGGGAGGCGGCCACGTCGGGGGCCCGCGTCGTGTGCGTGGGGATGGGGTTCATCGGCGCCGAGGTCGCCGCGTCCTTGCGGTCGGTGGGTTGCGACGTCACGGTCGTCGAGATCTTCGAGACCGCCCTGTATCGGATCCTCGGGCCCGAGATCGGTCGGGTGCTCGAAGCGATCCATCGCGATCACGGGGTGACGATGCACTTCAACGACACGGTCGAGCGGTTCGAGGGAGACGGAAAGCTCGAACGTGTGGTCACCGAGGGCGGGAAGCGGATCGACGCCGACGTCGCTGTGGTGGGCATCGGAACCGAGGCCGCGGTGGAGATCATGGCCGGGACCGGCCTCGATCAGGGCGGTGGGATCCCTGTCGCGCCGACACTCGAGACGAGCGTGCCCGGCGTCTTCGCGATCGGCGACGTCGCCCGCCACGACCATCCGGTCTTCGGTCCGATCCGGGTCGAGCACTACGACAACGCGATCAAGATGGGGGAGCACGCCGCGAAGGCGATGCTCGGTTCGGCCGAGGTCTTCGACGACCCCCACTGGTTCTGGTCCGACCAGTACGACTCGAAGATCGAGATGGCCGGCTATGCGCCCACGTGGGACCGGATGATCGTCCGCGGCTCGCTCGAAGACCGCTCGTTCTGCGCGTTCCTGTTGGATGATGGAGGGGTGCTGCGTTCCACCGTGAGCCTCGATCGGAAGCGCGATGTCCGGAGGTCCTTCGGACTGATACGAGCGCAGCTCCCCCCGGATCCGGCGTTGCTCGCCGACCCCGACGTGGACCTGCGGAAGCTCGTCGAAGGCGAGGGGAAGTAGGTGTTCGGCTCGCCCGTCGTCACGCACCCCGTGTGCAACCTCGACCTCCATCAGCGGATCCGCGACGCGCGGCGCGATGCCGTGGCCCGGTCGATCCGAGGCAGGTTGCGGCATCGTCGTCACCCTCGCGTGGTCGACGTGGACGGCGAGGTCTTCCGTCCCACAGGCGAGGACGTCGGCCAAGCCTTCCGGTTCTGATCCCGCGGGAGAAGGCCCCGAGCTAGTCGACCGTCAGGTGTCCCGCGACCTCCTGGGGCGTGCCTTCCTGCTCCACGACGCCGTCCCGGAACAACACCACGCGGTTCGCGTAGCGGAGGGCTTCGGGGTTGTGCGTCGCGGCCAGTACCGCACCGTCGCGCCGGATCACGTCCCACAGCGCCTCGAGGATGATGTCGGCGTTCTCCGTGTCGACCTCGGCGATCGGCTCATCGGCCATCACGATCTCGGGCTCCGGGATCAGGGCGCGCGCCACCGCCACGCGCTGCTGCTGGCCGGCCGACAGCTCGTACGTGCGGTTGTGCATGCGCGTCTCGAGGCCGAGCCGGTGGAGCCATGCCTCCGCGCGCTCTCGCGCCTCCGTCAGGTCCACACCGTTCACGCGGAGCGGGAGTTCCACGTTCTCGACAGCGGAGAGCGCGGGGAGCAACCCGAAGCTCTGGAACACGACGCCGACGCCATGCTGCCGGAGCTCACGGCGTTCGTCAGCGGACATCGACGACATCGGCCGGCCCTTCCACTTCACCTCGCCGTCATCGGGGGGATCGAGGCCGGCGAGCACGCCCAGGAACGTCGTCTTGCCCGAGCCGCTCGGTCCCATCAGCGCCACGAAGTCCCTCGGCCGGACCGCGACGGAGGCACCTCGCACCGCGATGACGCCCTGCGCGCCCGGGTACCGGCGGACGACGTCGATCCCCTCGACGAGCGCGGGCTCAGGCATGGCCGGTCTCACTCCTTCGCCGCAGCCGCACCTCGTCGGCGGAGACCTCGGCTTCGAGGTCGACCCCTCCGATGGCGGCGATCGCCTCCTCCGGCAGCCGCACGCGACCGTCCTCGGAGACGGGGTCGACCGGCACCCCTTCGTGCAGGACACGTCCGTCGCGCACGCGGATCCGGCGGTCGGCACGCCGTGCCGCCACGAGGTCGTGGGTGACCATGATGATCGTGACGTGGAACTCGCGGTTCACGGCGCGGAACGCGTCGAGGACCCGAGCCGCGGACTCGGAGTCCAGTTCCGCCGTCGGCTCGTCGGCGAGCAGGATCGTGGGGGTGTTGGACAGCGCGGCCGCGATCGCCACACGTTGCTGCTCGCCACCGGAGAGCATGCCCGGCGTGTGCTTCGCGCGGTCGTGGAGCCCAACCAGTTCGAGGAGCCCGTCGACGTCGTGCTTCTTCGCCACCTGGGTCCGGCGCACGGTGGCCGGCAACCGGATGTTCTCCCGTACCGAGAGGTACGGCACGAGGTTGCGCGCCGTGCCCTGCCACACGAAGCCGATCCGTTCGGCTCGGTACTCGGTGAGCTCCTGGTCCTCGAGGAGCCCAAGATCGCGCCCTTCCACCTCGACGATGCCTGCCGACGCCCGATCAAGGCCGCCAACCAGGTTCAGGATCGTGGACTTGCCGGCGCCGCTCGGACCGACGACGGCCAGGAACTCGCCCGGCATCACGTCGAGGTCGACGCCCGCGAGCGCCACGACCCCCATGTCACCCACGCGGTAGACCTTGTACGCGTGCCGGAGACGGACCAGCGCGTCCGCGCCCTCCGGTCGGTAGCGCTCTGCGCTGACGACGTTCCCGCTCACTCGGCCTCCCCGCGGAGCACGCCGGTCACCGACGCCCGGAGCAGCGCGCGAGAGGACAGCGACAGCGCGATCGCGGTCGAGCCGAGGATCGCCCCGAGCGCGATCCCGAGCGACGTCCAGTCCATCAGGAACACGGGCGGGGGATACGCGACCGAGAGGCTCGGGCCCACGTACGGCATCATCAGTCGGAGCAGCAGGTAGCCCAGGCCGAGTCCAGCGACGACCGCGAACCCCAGGAGCAGCACCTGCTCGAGGGCGAGCGTCCGGACGATCTGTCCGGGCGCGGTCCCCATCGCCCGGAGCGCGGCGAACTCGTAGTCGCGGCGGCGCTGTGCGAAGTACAGTCCGGCCGCGACCCCCACGACCACGAGTCCCGCGCCTCCCGCGGCCGCCACGAAGTTCATCCCCAGGGCGAGGCTCTGCGGGAGCTGCGCGAGGAACCCCTCGATCGGCGCCGTCCGCGCCACCGCTCCGGGGACCAGACCATCGGCGCGGAGCAGCGGGATCGGGTCGCGATCCCCTTCGGCCCACACCTCGTTCAGGACGAGGCCCGGTTCGGGGACCGCGGCAGCTCGTTCGAGGAGGGCCGGTCCGGACAGCACGATGAACGGTGCGTTGGGGATCATCGAGGGGAACTGCAGCGCTCCCACCACGGGGTCCAGCTCCAGTTCCTGTCCGCCGAGGGTCGCGGGGAAGATCGGGCCGTCCGCAGAGGCGATGCCGGGGGAGACCAAGACCGGCAGGGGATCGGAGCCCGGGACGATGCCCCCGATCACGTCGGAAGCGCCCGATTCCATCTCGTAGCGGACCCCTGCGCCCTCGGGCTCGACGGATCCTGCGCTCCCACGCCACGTCAGCGGCTCCCATCCTTCCAGGGAGATCGGCTCTCCATCGGCCTCGATCGACCGGACCTCGAACGTCACCTCGTCCGGGGAATCCAGCGACGTCCGATGGATCGTGATCGACAACAGACGGACCGCGGCATCGAGGGCCAACTCGTAGCGGGTGAGCCCGCGCCCCACCGGCTCGAGCGGAGCGGTGCGCACGAAGCCGCTCGCGTTCACGCCGGTCGCCGCGATCCGCAGGTTCCGGACGTCCTCGCTCGACGCGATCTCCAGCGTGAGCGTGGCCGTCGGCACCGGCAAGGTCATGCCGAACGGTGGCGTCTCGAGCCGGCGCATGATCTCCTGCAGCGGCGTCTCGGAGAAGTCCTCACGCCACCAGCCCGCCGCCGCATGCCGCTCGGGGTCGATACCGAGTGCGATCGGGGGGAGGTTGAACGTGCCGCTCTCGAGACGTGGCTCCGTGCGCACCACGGCGGTGGTGAGCGGGGGCATCCTCTCGATCACGGAGAGGATGTCGTCGGGGGGCGTCACGTCGATCCGCCAATCCGCGCCCACCTGAGCATGCGCGGCATCCTCGTGGTTGCGAAGCACGATCGCTCGGTACGACGTCGACACGACCAGGAGGCCCATCGACAGCAGAAGGAGCAGCGCCGCCGCGAAGCCCGTTCCCGGCGATCGTCCGACGCGCCTGCCCGCGAGGTAGCGCGAGAGATGCCGGGTCCGGCCGATCCGCGTGTCGAGCGCGCGGAAGACGAGCAGGAGAAGCCGGAGGGCGAGGAACGAGCCACCGAACAACAGCAGGGTGGGCGCTACGAGGATCAAGGGGTCGACCTCGCCGGATCCCGCCTCGGGCCCCGTTCCCGTCCGCAGTTGGAGGAAGGCGAACACGCCGAGCGGCAGGACGAACAGCTCCACCGGCACCCGCGCCAGGAGCGGTCGGTCCTCTCGGGACGCGGCACGTCGCTCCTCGAGGATCGTCCGCGAGACGTAGGGCATCGACAGACCGATCAGGATGAAGCAGCCGATCACCGCGGCGACGAGGCCCAACTGTTGCCCGGCGGCGTTCAGGCGGATCGGGAAGCTCACCCCGGGGAGATCGGGGCCGTTGGCCGTGCTCGCGAGCGCCGCCAGGCCCATCCCCAGGAGCAGCCCGAGTGGGAACGCGGCGATCGCGACGAAGACCGCCTGGGACGCCTGCGCCGCGAGGAGCAGGCCGCGGCGGAAGCCGCGGCTGTGGAGCACGGCGAGCTCGAACGCTTGGCGCGTGAGCGCGAGAGCACCCACGCCGGCGAGTACGGCGAGCGTGACGGCTCCGATCTGGAACACCACCAGAAGGATCGGAACCGCGAGGTCGGCGATCCGCTGTCGGACGATCTCGAGCAACGTATCGAGCCCCGAGACCAACGTGATCGAGCTGAGACCGGGGTCGGTCTCACCCTGCAGGATCGAGAAGATCCGCCCGATGTCGTCCGGAACGCGTGAGACCTGCTCGAACGGGACGCCGGCGAGGTCCAGGAAGGCGTCCCATGAGTACTGGGTCGTGAGCTCGATCTCCTGGGTGGCGCGACCGAGGGTGTCGATGCCCACCAGCGCCGGCTGTGGCTGCGTCGAGTCCGGGGCCGGGAACGGGCTCTGCGACCCGAACCAGTACGGGTCGTTGCCCCTCGGGCTGACGTACGTCCCCACCACCGAGAGCGTGATCCGCTCGCCGGTGGGGCCGATCACCGCGAGCTGATCGTCCACGCGAACGCCGAGGAGCTGCGCCACGCCTGCATGGAGCACCACCTCGCCCTCGCCCGGCGGCTGCCCACGGATGTCCAGGTGCTCCTCGAGTTGCTCGCGCGCAAGGATCGTGACGGACGGACCCGCCGGCGAGCCGAGACGGACGGTTCCGAGGCCCTGTCGCACGGTGTCGAGCAGAGGCAGTGACTCGATCCGATCGGTGATGACCGCGTCGGCGGCGCCCCAGTCGAACGAGTCGTCGCCGAAGACCTGGAACCGCGCGTTCTTGACGGTGGGTGCGGCGCCGGCGAGCTCGGACGACAGGATCGCCTCCCGTGCGGCCTCCGCGTAGATCGGCCCGGCCACGAGGACCCCCACCGAGAATGCGAGCGTGACCACGACGGCGAGGCCCAGCAGCCGCTGGGCGGCGAAACGCTTCAGCAGGAATCGAAGGGTCGCCATGACGCACCTCGGGGCCCGGCCAGGGCCCCGTCCGAACGATGATACGGACCTGCGGTTCCTTGCCGGTTCAGCGGACTGTCGGAACCTTGCCCTCACCTATGCGCTTGCTACGCTGCGAGCCTGGACCCCGCGACCGTGACGGCGGGGAAGAACGGCCACGGACACGACGGGAGACCCGCATGGACAGACCAGAGATCATCCTTGCGCCCGGGCCCACTCCGATCCCTCCTGAGGTTCTGCTCGCCCAGGGGAGTCCCCTCGTGTACCACCGGGGGCCGGGCTTCGGTCGCTTGATGCGCGACGTGACCGCGCGCTTGAAGGAGCTGTACCGCACGGATCGCGCGGACGTCCTGCTGATGACCGCCTCGGGCACCGGAGGCCTCGAGTCTGCCGTCCAGAACGTCTTCTCGCCGGGCGACGAGGTACTGGTTCCCTTGGCCGGGTTCTTCTCGGAGCGCTGGCTCAACCTCGCCACGGCGATGGGTCTCAGCGTCCGGACGGTCGAAGACGGATGGGGCAAGAAGGTCGACCCGTCGAGGCTCGCGGACGCGCTCGCCGAGCGCCCCGCCAAGGCGATCCTCCTCACCCAGTCGGAGACGTCGACGGGCGTGATCCAGCCGGTGGAGGAGCTCGCCCGGGTCGCGAACGACGCCGGCGCGCTCGTGGTCGCCGACGTCGTGAGCAGCCTCGGCGCGGTGCCGTTCGCGTTCGACGACTGGGGGATCGACGTGGCGGTGGGCGGTTCCCAGAAGGCACTGTCGGCCAGCCCCGGGATCGCGTTCGTCGCGATCAGCGAGCGTGCCTGGGAGGCTCACGAGAGCGCCGCGCTGCCCCGGTTCTACTTCGACTGGTCGATCTATCGTCGCTTCGCCGAGCTCCCCGACCCGGAGAACCCGTGGACGCCGGCGATCAGCGTGATGCAGGGGCTCCACGCCGCCCTCGAGCTGTACTTCCAGGACGGGGTCGACGCGGCCTACCGCCGTCACGAGCTCCTCTCCCGTGCGGTGAAAGAGGGCGTGAAGGCGCTCGGCCTGGATCTCTTCGGAGAGGGCCTCGACACGAACTGGACGGTTACGGCGATCAACGCCCCCGAGGGGATCGACGCGGATCTGATCAGCGATCGCATCCGCTCCGACTTCGGCTGCATCCTCGCCCCCGGGCAGGGGCCCTTGAAGGGGAAGGTGTTCCGCATCGGGCACTTCGGCTACTTCAGCGAGCTCGACATCATCCGAGGGCTCGCCGCACTGGAGATGACCCTCGAGCGCCTCGGCCATCCCGTGAAGCGCGGCGCGGCGGTGGCGTCGGCGGAGGGAGTCTTCCAGGAGGCCGCGGTCCCGGGATGAGGGTCCTCGTCACCGAGAAGCTCTCCGAGGCGGGCCTCGAGCTCCTCCGCGAACGGTTCCGGGTCGACGTGCGCGAGGACCTCGCGCAGGGGGACCTCGCCGGGGCGATCGCGCCGTTCGACGCGCTCGTGATCCGGAGCGCGACCCGCGTGACGGCCGAGGTACTCGACGCGGCGCCCCGCCTGAAGGTGGTGGCGCGCGCCGGCATCGGCGTCGACAACGTCGACGTCGAGGCCGCCACGCGTCGCGGCGTGATGATCGTGAACGCCCCGCAGTCGAACACGATCAGCGCCGCGGAGCACACGATGGCACTGTTGCTTTCGCAGGCTCGGAACGTCCCGCAGGCCGACCACGAGCTCCATGCCGGCCGCTGGGACCGGGAACGATGGCAGGGCGTCGAGCTGGCGGGCAAGACCCTCGGGTTGATCGGCCTCGGGCGGGTCGGCACGCTCGTCGCCTCGCGCGCCCAGGCCTTCGGGATGCGGGTGATCGCGTTCGACCCGTACGTCTCGGGCGAGCGGGCGAAGGAGCTGGGGGTGGACGTGATGCCCACCCTCGA
>JAJNBA010000135.1 GCA_021155985.1 Actinomycetes bacterium | reverse complement strand
CGCCTCCGGTTTCACCCTCCTCGTGGAGGAAGGCCTCGAAGGGACGATCGACGTGATCGAGCCGCACGATCAGCTCATCCTCCGGCCCGAGGGTGACACGGAACGCAGCACGCGTCCGTCCTGAACTGCGAGGGAAGCGAGGTGCGGCGGATAGACTGGCCGCCATGACGGAGGCAGGCGTGCTTCGGGCCGTGGGCGGCGCCGGGCCCGTGATGATCATCGGCGGCGCCGAGGATCGGTTCCGCGACAAGGTGATCCTCGGAACCTTCGCGGACCTCGCCGGCGGCGCCGACGGGAACATCGTGGTGATCTCCACGGCCTCCTCGCTCGGGGACGCGGCGACCCAGGCCTACCGTGAGCTCTTCCTCGGTCTGGGCATCGGAGCCGTGATGGGGATCCGGCCGGAGGAGCGCACCGAGGCCGACGACCCGGCCGCGGTGTCGGCGCTCTCGGAGGCGACGGGTGTCTTCCTGACCGGCGGGAACCAGTCGCGCCTCACCCAGGTGGTCGCGGGCACGCGGCTCGGCGACGCGATCTCGAACGCGCACGATCGAGGCGTGGTGCTCGCGGGCACGAGCGCCGGCGCGTCGGCCCTCGCCTCACACATGGTGGCGTTCGGTCGTCCCGGGCCCACGCCGAAGCACCGGATGGTGACGCTCGCGGCCGGGCTCGGGATCGTGCCGGGCGTCGTGATCGACCAGCACTTCGAGGAGCGGGGCCGGATCGGGCGGCTGCTCGCCCTCGTGGCGCAATCACCCTCGCTGCTCGGCATCGGCATCGACGAGGACACGTGCGCCGTGGTCACGGCGGATCGCGTGCTCCACGTGCTCGGGCGCGGCGCGGTCACCCTCGTCGACGGCTCCCACGTGAAGACCGATGCCTATCGCGGGAAGGGCTATCGTCCTGTCATGGTGAGCGGCGCCACCCTGCACTCCCTGCCCTCGGGGTATCGGTTCGATCTGCGCGGTCGCGCGCTGCTCACCGGACCGGACGCCCTCGAGGACGGGGAGGCGTCGACGTGACCAAGGCAGCCAAGGGACAGGAGGCGAGGAGCCCGCAGCGCGGTCCCGTCAAGACGCGAACCCGAGGCGCGCGGGAGCCTGTGAAGCGGAAGCCGGCAGCGGCCAAGTCGCGCACCCCGAAGCCGGAACTGAAGATCGTGCAGACCCAGGTGTTCCGGGGCCCGAACTACTGGTCCTACGAATCATGCGTCTGAAGATCGTGCAGACCCAGGTGTTCCGGGGCCCGAACTACTGGTCCTACGAATCATGCGTCCGGATGCTGGTCGACCTCGGCTCGCTCGAGGAGTGGCCGTCCAACCAGATCCCCGGCTTCAACGAAGGTCTCCTGTCGCTGCTTCCGGGCGTTGCCGAACACTCGTGCTCATTGGGGCGGCGGGGCGGCTTCGGCGAGCGGCTCGCCGACGGGACCTGGCTCGGCCACGTCGCCGAGCACGTGGCCCTGGAGCTCCAGCGGGAAACCGGCGCGCACATCTCGCGCGGCAAGACCCGAAGCGCCGGGGAGACCGGCCGCTACAACGTGATCTACGGGTACTGGGAGGAGACCGTCGGCGTCGAGGCCGGCAAGCTCGCCGTCAGGATCGTCAACCACGCGGTGAAGGCGGAGAAGGACTTCGACTTCCTCGCGGAGCTCGAGCGCCTGATCTTGCTGGCCGAGCGCCGCGCGTTCGGACCCTCCACCCAGGCGATCATCGACGAGGCAGCGTCGCGCGACATCCCGTGGATGCGCCTCAACGAGCGATCGCTGATCCAGCTCGGCCAGGGGAAGTACCAGCAGCGGATCCGGGCGACGATGACGTCGATGACCTCCGCGCTCGCGGTGGACATCGCTTCCGACAAGAAGATGACGAACCAGCTCCTCGCGGCGGCGGGCCTCCCCGTGCCCCGGAGCGAGGTGGTCCGGACCGCCGACGAGGCCGCCACGGCCGCCGCGCGCATGGGCTTCCCCGTTGTGACGAAGCCGCTCGACGGCAACCACGGTCGCGGCGTCGGCCTCAAGCTGACGGACGAGAAGTCGGTTCGCCTCGGGTTCGAGCGCGCGCTCGAGCAGTCGCGCGACGGTCGAGTGGTCGTCGAGACGTTCGTCCAGGGGAACGACTACCGGATGCTGGTGATCGCGGGCCGCATGGTCGCGATCGCCGAGCGGGTGCCGGCCCACGTGATCGGCGACGGCACGCACACCGTTCGCCAACTCGTCGGGATCACGAACCAGGACCCGCGTCGCGGGATCGGCCACGAGAAGGTGCTGACGAGGATCACGGTCGACGCGAGGGCCGAGGAGTTCGTGCATGCGCAGGGCTTCGCGTTCGACGACGTCCCTCCCGAGGGGGCGCAGGTCTTGATCGTGGCCACCGGCAACATGTCGACGGGAGGCATCTCGATCGACCGCACGTGGGAAGCCCACGAGGACAACGTCGAGATCGCCGAGGAAGCGGCGAGGGTCGTGGGCCTCGATGTCGCGGGGATCGACTTCCTGGCGCCGGACATCACGCTTCCCGTCCGCGAGACCGGCGGCGCGATCGTCGAGGTGAACGCCGCGCCGGGCTTCCGGATGCACACGCACCCGACCGAAGGGGAGCCGCAGTACGTCGCCAAACCGGTGATCGACGCACTGTTCCCGCAGGGCACGCCGTCGCGGATCCCGATCGTCGCGGTGACCGGTTCGAACGGGAAGACCACCACCACACGGATGATCGCCCACATCTTCCGGGGTCTCGGCCGCAAGATCGGGATGACGTCGACCGACGGCGTCTACATCGACGAGCGGCTGGTGAAGCGGGTCGACGCGTCGGGGCCGAAATCGGCCCAGATGGTGCTCCAGAACCCGCGGGTGGACATGGCCGTGTTCGAGGTCGCCCGCGGGGGGATCCTCCGCGAAGGCCTCGGCTACGGCCGGAACGACGTCGGGGTGGTGCTGAACGTGACGGGTGACCACCTCGGCCTGCGCGACGTCGAGACGCTGGAGCAGCTCGCCGCGGTGAAGCAGGTGGTGGTCGAGGCGGTCCCGAAGACCGGCTGGGCCGTGCTGAACGCCGATGACCCGCTGGTGCTCGAGATGCGCCGGCACACCGGTGGGCAGGTGATCCTGTTCTCGATGAAAGACAAGCACGAGCTCGTCGACCGGTGGATCCGACGTGGCCGCAAAGCCATCGTGCTCGAGCACGGCCCGCTGGGTGAGCTGATGGTGCTCAAGGAGGGGCGCCGCTCGTCGCCGATCGCCTACGTACACATGCTGCCGGCGACGTTCGACGGACGGGCCCGGATGATGGTGCAGAACGCGATGGCCGCGGCGGCGGCCGCCCACGCTGCGGGCGCGCACCTTCACGACATCCGGCAGGGACTCCGGTCCTTCACCACGTCGATCTACCAGGCGCCCGGGAGGCTGAACGTGTTCGAGCTCGACGGGATGAAGGTCGTCCTCGATTACGCGCACAACGCGGCCGGCCTCGAGCAGCTCGGCGACTTCGTCGATCACCTCACGGCCGACGCGGCCGTCCGCGAGCGGCCCGGGGAGGCGGCGCGCGCGGCGAACCTCGTGGTCGGCGTGGTGGCGACGGCCGGCGATCGTCGCGACGAGGATATGCGTGAGCTCGGCCGCGTTGCCGCGCGCCACTTCGACGTCGTGATCGTGCGGGAGGACAAGAACCCGCGTGGACGGGAGCGAGGCGAGACCGCGGAGCTCGTCGTCGAGGGTGTCCGCGAAGCGATCGCCTCCGGCCGCGCGCGGGCGGGCACCGTCGAGATGGTGCTCGACGAGATGGACGCCGCTCGGCGCGCGCTGGACCGTGGCCGCCCCGGCGACACGATCGTCCTGTGCGTGGACTACGCCACCGAGGTCTACAAGGAGCTGGAGAAGCGACGGGGGAGCGCGACGCCCGCTGCTCTGCGCGCCTCCGAGGGCGGCCTGATCGAGGCGGTC
>JAJNBA010000075.1 GCA_021155985.1 Actinomycetes bacterium | reverse complement strand
GGGAGGACAGCAGCGCCGGCTGGACGTCGCGATCGCCCTGGCCGGCGACCCGGAGCTGTTGTTCCTGGACGAACCGACCACCGGGTTCGACCCGAGCGCGCGGCGGAACGCCTGGCATCTCCTGCGGAACCTCACCTCGCTCGGGAAGACGATCTGGCTGACCACGCACTTCATGGACGAGGCGCAGTACCTCGCGCAACGGGTCGCGGTGATCAAGGGCGGCGAGATCGTGGCCGAGGGTCCCCCCAACTCGCTCGGTGGCAGAGCGGCGATGATGACGAGGATCGCGTTCCGACTGCCCGCGGGGACCACGGACAGGCCCGGCCTCGGAGAATCGCCGCTTCCCGACGGTTCCTTCGAGCTCTCCGCGGACGACGCCACCCGCACGACCCATGCGCTCACGGAGTGGGCGCTCGAGCGCGGGCTCTCGTTCGAGAGCCTCGAGGTCGCGAGGCCGTCCCTGGAGGACGTCTACCTCGAGCTGACGGGTGGAGAGGAGGGCGCCGAGTGAGCGACCTCGGACTCCTCATGCGCCAGGTGGTGTACACGAACAGGACCTTCTGGCGGAACCCCGCGTCGGCGTTCTTCACGTTCGTCTTCCCGCTGTTGTTCCTGGTGATCTTCACCACGCTCCTCGGGAACGAGGAGGTGGACACCGGCACCGCCGTGATCAAGACCAGCACGTACTACGTCGCCGCGCAGGGCGCGTTCGGCCTGATCTCCGCCTGCTTCACGAACGTTGCTCTGCAGATCGTGTTCGCGCGCGACGGGGGCGTGCTCAAGCGGATGCGTGGCACGCCCCTCCCGCCCTGGGTGTTCCTGAGTGCTCGGGTGATCCACGCCACCGTGATCGGGCTCATCCTCGTTGCGATCACGGTGGCCTTCGGCGCCGTCTTCTACGACGCCTCCGTGCCGACCGGCGTCGCGCTCGGGCAGTTCGTTGCGACGCTCCTCGTGGGCGCCGCGTGCTTCTCGGCTCTGGGATTGGCGGTGTCGGGCGTGATCCCGAACGCGGACGCGGGTCCTCCGATCGTCAACGCCGTCATCCTGCCGTTGCTGTTCCTGTCCGGTGTCTTCATCCCGTTCGGTGTGGACACGCCCCGATGGGTCGTGGTCGTGGGCGACATCTTCCCCGTCCGCCATCTGGTGGACGCGATGCGGGAGTCCTACCTGGGTCTCACGGAGTCCTTCGCGTGGAGCGATCTGGGTGTGATGGCGATCTGGGCGGTCGTCGGCGTCGCGGTGGCCTCCCGCACGTTCCGATGGGAGCCGAGCCGCTAGAGGGCTGTGCTAGGCTCCGCGCTTCCACGGCGACGAGGGGGGGTTTCGATGCGGAGATGGTTCCTGGCGCTGGCCGTCTTGGCCTTGACCGCCGGCGCATGTGCCGAGGAAACCTCACCCTCCGACGGCGAGACCCCGACGGAAGCACCCGAAGAAGACCAGACGGCGGCGGAGTGCACCGACGAGCAGCAGGGGGACCTGTTCGCACCCGACACCCTCACCATCGGCACCGGCAACCCGGCCTACAAACCGTGGTACGGCGGGGAGAGCGAACCTGGTTCCGACTGGAGGGCGGAGGATTTCACAGGCGATCCCCACAGCGGAGAGGGGTACGAGTCGGCGTTCGCCTACGCCCTGGCCGAGGAGATGGGCTTCTCCGACGACCAGGTGGAGTGGGTCGCGGTGACGTTCAACAAGTCGTTCGCGCCCGGCCCGAAGGACTTCGATTTCGCGATGCAGCAGATCTCGATCTCAGCGAAGCGAGAGGAGGCCGTCGACTTCAGCGCCGGCTACTTCGACGTCAACCAGGCCCTGATCGCGAACGAGGGCTCACCGGCGATCGGCGTTACGACGCTCGCGGGGCTGAAGGACCTGAAGCTGGGCGCGCCGATCGGCACGACGAGCCTCCAGGCGATCGAGGAGCTCGTGCAGCCGACGCAGGAAGCGGCGGCGTACGACGATCTCGATCTCGCGTTGAAGGACCTCAAGAACGGGCAGCTCGACGGGGTCGTCGTGGACTTCCCGACGGCGTTCTACGGGTACGCCGACGTCGTCGTCGGCCAGTTCCCGGACATCGGCGGCGAGCAGGAGCAGTTCGGGCTCGCCTTCGAGACGGACAGCTCGCTCGTGCGGTGCGCGAACATCGCGATCGAGGCGATGCGAGACGACGGGCGGCTCGACGCTCTGAAGAGCGAATGGCTCGAGGTTGACACGAGCGTCCCGGTCTTCTCGTGAGACTCGACTAGAAGGCGCTCGTGTCCCAGCCGGTTCCCGGGGGGCGACCGCCGCTCGAGGATCCTCGGTGGCGGATCGGCCCGGACCACGTGGGTCGCCGTGGTCAGCACTCTCGTCTTCTTCGCGATCGTCGGCCTGTTGATCATCCGCTCGTCGGGGTGGCCGGTGGTCCGGCAGTCCTTCTTCGATGGCGAGGAATTCGCACTCGCCTTCCCCGAGATCCTGTCGAAGTTCGGGCGGAACGTCTTCATCTTCTGCGTCGCCGAGGTCCTCGTCCTGACGTTCGCCCTGCTGCTCGCCGTCCTGCGGAGCCTCCCCGGGCCGGTGTTCGCGCCGCTCCGACTCTTCGCAGCCGCCTACACCGACATCTTCCGCGGGGTCCCGACGATCCTCGTGATCGCGCTCCTGGGGTTCGGGATGCCAGCACTCGAGCTGAAAGGACTGCCCAATTCCGACGTCTTCTGGGCGATCCTCGCGCTCACGTTGGTGTACTCGGCGTACGTCGCGGAGGTGTATCGCGCCGGGATCGAGTCGATCCACCCCAGCCAGGTGGCGTCCGCTCGGTCGCTCGGGCTCACGCGGGGTCAATCCCTCCGGCATGTGGTGTTGCCGCAGGCCGTCCGCCGGGTGGTCCCGCCACTGCTGAACGACTTCATCGGTCTCCAGAAGGACTCCGCCCTGGTGGCCTTCCTGGGGTATACGGAGGCGCTCCAGCAGGCGCGGATCATCCAAGCCACCGATTTCAACTTCACTCCGTACGTGGCGCTCGCCCTGATCTATGTCTGCATCACGATCCCGCAGACGCGCTTCGTGGATTGGCTGATCGCCAGGGAGCGAACGAAGCGCCAGGGAGGTGGCGAGCTCTGACGGATGCGATCCGGATCGAAGGCCTCCGCAAATCCTTCGGAGAGCTGGAGGTGCTCCGGGGGGTCGATCTCGCGGTGGAGGACCACGAGGTCGTCTGCCTGATCGGCGCCAGCGGGTCGGGGAAATCCACTCTCCTGCGCTGCATCGATCTCCTCGAGCCGGTCGACGCCGGCCGCATCTGGATCGAGGGGGACGAGGTCACGGCGGCCGGAGTCGATCAGAACTCGGTCCGGCGGCGGATCGGCATCGTGTTCCAGGCGTTCAACCTCTTCCCGCACATGACCGTGATGCGGAACGTCACCCTTGCCCAGGAGAAGGCGCTCGAGCGTTCGGCCGCGCAGGCTCGAACGAAGGCGACGGAGCTCCTCGGGAGGTTCGGGCTCGCCGACAAGGCGGAGGACTACCCGGACCGCCTCTCCGGCGGCCAGCAGCAGCGGGTCGCTATCGCGAGAGCGCTCGCGCTGGACCCTGACGTGATGTTGCTCGACGAGGTGACGAGCGCCCTGGATCCCGTCCTGGTCGCCGAGGTGCTGGACGCGATCCGCGAGCTCGCCGTCGGCGGGATGACGATGGTGATCGCCACCCACGAGATGGGCTTCGCCCGGGACGTCGCGAACCGGGTCGCGTTCCTGGAGCAGGGGCGGATCCTGGAGGAGGGGCCGCCGGAGCAGATGTTCTCGGAACCACGCGAGGAGGCAACCCGCCGGTTCCTCGACCGGATCATCGCCGCCGGCCGGATGTAGGTCCGGGCTTGTCTCCGACCCGACCTACACTGGCGGCCCATGCCGCCGTTCAAGATCACGTCCGAGTTCCGCCCGTCCGGTGACCAGCCGGAGGCGATCGAACAGCTCGTCGACGGCGTGCAGGCAGGCCAGGAGCACGTCACCCTGCTGGGGGCCACGGGTACGGGCAAGACATTCACTGTCGCCCACCTGGTCGAACGCGTCCAGCGGCCCACGCTCGTGATCGCCCCGAACAAGTCGTTGGCAGCACAGCTGGCGAACGAGTTCCGCGAAGTCTTCCCCGAGAACGCGGTCGAGTACTTCGTCAGCTATTACGACTACTACCAGCCCGAGGCCTACGTCCCTCAGACCGACACCTACATCGAGAAGGACTCGTCGGTGAACGACGAGATCGAACGGCTCCGGCACTCGGCGACCGCGGCGCTCCTCTCGCGCCGCGACGTCCTTATCGTCGCGAGTGTCTCGTGCATCTACGGCCTGGGCTCGCCGGAGCAGTACGAGGGCCAGATCCTGCGGACGGTCCGCGGAACGGATCTGCCGCTCGAGTTCGCGATGCAGCGGCTCGTCGACATCCAGTACCAGCGGAACAACGTGAGCCGGGCCCGGGGCACGTTCCGCGTGCAGGGCGACACCCTCGAGGTGTTCCCCAGCTACGAGCAGACCGGCTACCGGATCGAGTGGTGGGGCGAGACGATCGAGAAGATCAGCCGGTTCGACCCGCTCACGGGCGAGCTGCTCACGGACTCGATCGTCGACCTGACCACGTTCCCAGCCTCGCACTACGTATCCAGTGAGGATCGGATGCAACAGGCGATCGTGACGATCGAAGAGGAGCTCCAGGAGCGGCTCGCCGAGCTCGAGTCCCAGAGCAAGCTGCTCGAGGCGGAGCGGCTCCGGATGCGGACCACGTACGACCTTGAGATGCTCCGCGAGGTCGGGTTCTGCTCGGGGATCGAGAACTACTCGCGGCATCTCGACGGCCGGGCCGCCGGCAGCGCCCCGTACACGCTCCTCGACTACTTCCCGGACGACTACCTGGTCGTGATCGACGAGTCGCACGTGACGGTACCGCAGCTCCACGGCATGTACGAGGGCGATATCTCGCGGAAGTCCACGCTCGTCGACTTCGGCTTCCGGCTGCCGAGCGCGATCGACAACCGTCCGCTCCGCTTCGAGGAGTTCCAGGAGCGGGTCCACCAGATCGTGTACATGTCCGCGACGCCCGGTCCCTGGGAGCTGAAGGTGTCGGATCGGATCGTGGAACAGATCGTCCGGCCCACCGGGCTGATCGACCCGGAGGTCGAGATCCGGCCGACCAAGGGCCAGGTCGACGACCTGATCGAGGAGATCCGCCGCCGTGCCGAGGCGGAGCAGCGTGTCCTCGTGACCACGCTCACGAAGAAGATGGCGGAGGACCTCACGGACTACCTGATCGAGATGGGGATCCGGGTGCGCTACCTCCACTCGGAGGTCGACACGATCCAGCGGATCGAGATCATCCGCGATCTCCGCTTGGGAGAGTTCGACGTCCTCGTGGGGATCAACCTGCTCCGCGAGGGCCTCGACCTTCCCGAGGTCTCCCTGGTCGCGATCCTCGATGCGGACAAGGAAGGGTTCCTGCGTTCGGACACCTCGCTGATCCAGACGATCGGACGGGCGGCGCGCAACGTCGACGGGAAGGTCCTGATGTACGCGGACGCCGTCACCGACTCGATGAAGACCGCGATCAGCGAGACCCAGCGCCGACGGATGATCCAGGAGGCCTACAACACGGAGCACGGCATCGATCCCACGACGATCCGGAGGCGCGTGCACGACATCCTGCTCGCCATCTCCGAAGATCCGGCCAAACGCGCCACCTCGCCGCGGAAGGAGCGGCGGCAGCGCGTGGGAGGTGGTCGACCTCCGCAAGGAGCTCAAGGCCCTCCGCGCCGCCGGGGTCGGGGCGTGAACCGCCTCTCCGTTCGCGCCCCGGCGGGGTGGCTCGGACCGGGCGGGTTCCGGGAAGACGTCCAGATCGTCTGTGAAGGAGGCGTGATCACCTACGCGGGCGCCGCCACGGGCGTCGACGCGCCCGACCGGGAGATCGTCGTCGACGGCTTCGTGATGCCCGCGGTGGCGGATCGTCACGTCCACATCGAGCTCTCGGACCCGGCGGCGGTGCTCGCCGGCGGCGTCACCGCGGTTCGCGACCTCGCGTGGCCGGTCGAGCGCATCTTCTCGCTCGCCGACGCGTCCGAGATGCCGTCCTTCGACGGGCCGTTGATCAAGGCGGCCGGGCCCATGCTCACCGGGCCCGGCGGATACCCCACCCAGGACTCCTGGGCGCCGCCCGGAACGGGTCGCGAGATCGAGGGCACGGACGACGCGACGGCGGCCGTGGAGGAGCTCGCGCGGCTCGGGGCCGCTGCGATCAAGGTGGCGCTGAACACGGATGCCGGTCCCACGCCCACGGACGGAGAGCTGTCGGCGATCTGTGACACCGCCCATGCCGCCGACCTCCCGGTCACCGCGCACACGCAAGGGAAGGGGCAGGTCGAGCGCGCGCTGGGCGCGGGGGTCGACGAGCTCGCCCACACGCCGTGGACCCGGTTATCGGACCAGGTGATCGGATCCGCCGCGGCGCAGATGCGGATCGTCTCCACCCTCGACATCTCGAGCTTCGGGCGCGACACGCCCGAGATCCGCATCGCGCTCGACAACCTGCGCCGCTTCCACGTCGCGGGGGGAACGATCGTCTACGGCACGGACCTCGGGAATGGCTCGATCCCCCCCGGGATCCACACGCGGGAGGCGCTACTCATGGTGGAGGCGGGGTTAGAGCCGGAGGAGGTCCTCGGGGCGATGATCCGTGCGCCGCTCGCACCCGACGCCCCCGCTGACCTGATCGCCCTCCGCCAGAGCCCGCTCGAGGATCTCCGGGCGCTCGACGAGGTCACTCTCGTGACCCGGGCGGGGCGCGTCGTCGGCGGAGGCTGACCCGCTCGACGCGGCGTGGGACGATGGGCCTCTGGGGGTGATCGGGATGGTCCAGACGGACACGACGACGTGGCAGGGCGTGACACAGAAGGAGCTCGGCCAAGCTGCGCGGAACCACGGGATGCAGCTCGAGGGGCTGCGCTACGACGTCACACCGATCGGGATGCACTACCTCGTGATCCACTGGGATATCCCGGCGGCCGACGAGACGACGTGGTCGGTCGAGGTCGACGGGCTGGTGGACCGACCACTGTCGTTGTCGATGGACGACATCCGTGCCCGCCCCGCCGTCACACGGCCCGTGACGATGGAATGCGCCGGGAACGGCCGCGCCCTGATGCCCCCGCGCGCCGAGAGCCAGCCGTGGCTCCTCGAAGCGGTCGGCAACGCCGAGTGGACGGGCACGCCGCTGCCTCCGATCCTCGAGGACGCCGGCCTCCGGCCCGACGCGATGGAGCTCATCTTCACGGGCGCCGACCACGGGATCCAAGGGGAGGTCGAGCAGGACTACCGATGGGGCTTCTCGCTCGCCGACATCGTCAAGGACGACGTGCTGCTGGCCTACGGGCTGAACGGCCACCCGCTGCCGCCGCAGCACGGGTTCCCGATCCGGCTGCTGGTGCCGGATTGGTACGGGATGTGCAGCGTGAAGTGGCTCCGGCGGATCACGGCCGTGGCCGAGCCGTTCGACGGCTTCCAGGTCTCGGCGTATCAGCGCCGCCAGGAGCCAGACGGCCCGGGTGAGCGTGTGACGAGGAAGGCCGTCCGAGCGCTCATGATGCCACCCGGGTTCAGCGACTTCCCCGCGAGGCAGCGGTTCGTCGACGCGGGGATGCAGGAGCTGATCGGTCGCGCCTGGTCCGGATGGGGACACATCGACCGCGTCGAGGTGAGCGTCGACGGCGGGGCGACGTGGTCGGACGCGGAGTTGGGACCGAAGCCCGAGTCGCCCTCGTCGTGGCGGTCCTGGTCTCTCGACTGGGATGCGCGGCCGGGGGAGCGAGAGCTCCTCGTCCGTGCCACCGACGAGGCCGGCAACACCCAGCCGACGGACGCGCCCTGGAACTACGGCGGCTTCATGAACAACATGCCCCAGCGGGTGTCGGCCGTCGTTCGCTGACGGCTAGACGAGCTGCCGGAGCTCATCGAAGCAGCGGTCGATGTCCTCTTCGGTATTGAAGAAGTGCGGGCTGATCCGCAGGCCGTCGCCCCGGAAATCGGTGCAGACGTCGCGAGCGAGCAGCTCGTGGCAGATCTTCTCTGCCTCGGGCCCGACCTTCACGTTGACCACACCTCCCCGCGCCTCGCGGTCGCGCGGCGTGCGGACCTCGAACCCGGCCTCGTCCGCGCGCGCGATCACGTGGTCGGTGAGCTCGCCCTGGCGGGCGCGGATCGTGCCCGGCCCCACCTCGGAGATGATGTCGATCCCTCCCTGCGCGATGAAGAACACGGGAGCGGGCGGCGTGCCGTGCTCGAGGCGCCGCGCCGTCGGGTGGTACTGGAGGTGCTCCAGGTCGAACGCGAACGGCTCGCGCTGGCCGAACCATCCGGTGATCGTGGGCTCGAGCGAGGGGAGGAGCTCGCGACGCGCGTACAGGAAGACGAGCCCCGGGCCCCCGAGCATCCACTTCAGGACGCCGGCCGTGTAGAGGTCGCAGCCGAGGTCGTGGAGATCCAATGGAACGATCCCGAGGCCGTGGTAGTCGTCCACGAAGGAGAGCGCCCCGCGATCGCGGGCGATCGCGCACACGGCCTTGGCATCGACGATCGCGCTCGATCGGTAGAGGACCCGGTTCACCATCACGAGCGCGGTTCGCTCGTCGATCGCGCGATCGTATTCCTCGAGCGGGATCGTGAGCCCGTCGGGACTTCGGAGCCACCGGATCTCGGCGCCCGTCTTCCGTGCCCATGCGAGCCAGACGTGCCCGTCGGTGGGGAAGTCGAGCTCCGACAGGATCACGGTCCGCCGGTCGCCCGACAGATCGAGACAGGAGGCGATCGTCGACAACGCGATCGAGATGTTCGTGGTCAGCGCGACCTCGTCGGGATCGCAGCCGGCGAGCGCCGAGAACGAGCGCTTCAGCGACGCCATCCTCGGGAAGATGTCCTCGAACCACACCGGGTCGGGTGCCCCTTTCGATGCCCACGCGTCGAGGTACCGATCGAGGGAAGATCGTGATCGCCGCGACAGGGGACCGAGCGACGCGCTGATCAGGTAGGCCTTGCGCTCCAGGACGGGGAACTCGTTCCGCCAGGTACTCAGGTCCACGGGGATCCCGTCATCCGGTCCGTTCATCCGGTCCTCGACCGCCGTTGACCAGGCTTCACGACCTGGCCGGTATGAAGCGCTCGAACCACGCCGTCGATCGTGTGACCAGGTCGAGGAACGCCGGGAGCTTCCGCACGCCGTGTCCCTCGCCCGGGTAGATCGCGACCTCGGTTGGCACGCCGTTCGCGCGCAGGGCACGGTAGAACTCGATCGCCTGGCCGGGCGGTGTGCACCGATCCTCGGTGCCCGCCGTCAGGAACGTCGGCGTCCTCACTCGGTCCGCGAGGAAGACGGGGCTGCGCTCCTGGTACTGCGCGGTCCCGTCCTGAGGCTCGCCACCGAGGAACCACGCATCCCAGGCGCCGATGTTGCTGTTCCAGTGCTCGCTGTAGAAGTCGGTGACGGGGGACATCGCGACCGCCGCTTTGAACCGCTGGTCCACCACCGGGAGCCAGCACGACATGTACCCACCGTAGCTCCCACCCGTGACCCCGATCCGATCCGGATCGGCGACCCCTCGCTCGATCACGGCGTCGACGCCCGCCAGGTCATCGTGTGCGTCGCCCCCGCCCATATCGCCGATCACGGCCTCCAGGAACGCCCGCCCGCGCCCCGTAGAGCCACGCGGGTTCGGCATCAGGATCGCGAACCCGCGCGACACGAGCCAGGCGAGGTACGGCCTCGGGAACCACTCGGCGTAGGACCAGACCGGCCCGCCGTGCACGTACAGGATCAGCGGATGCGGCCCGTCGCCGGCTGGGGCGAGCAGGAACCCATCGATCTCGAGACCGTCGGGCGCCGTCCAGGTGAGCCGCTCGGCTCGCCCGACGAGACCCCGGGCGTGATCGTGGCCCTCGTGTCGGAAGGACGCGACCGTACGGTCGGCACCATGCTGGACGATCGCCACCTCGGCGGGACGATCGAACCCCTGCCGGACGAAGGCGAACCCGTCCTCGCCGACGACGGCCGCGTACGGCGCCCACGAGCCCACGCTCTCGCTCGTGGACCACGTCTCCGTGCGCTCGCCGGTGCCGGCATCGATCTCACCGAACACCGTGTCGCCGCGCCGGAGCATCGTGTACGCGAGACTTCCGTTCGTGCGCCACCCCAGCCACGTGATATCCGCGTCCGCGATGTCGATCTCGAGGCGGCTCTCCGCGGCGACGTCGATCACGACCGCCCGACCGGACACGAGCTGGCGGTCGCTGCAGGGCGCCTCCACGACAGCCACCCGCGTCCCATCGAGCGAGCCGACGGGAAGCCCGAACTGCACGTCGCTGGTCGCGATCACCCGGTCCGCGCCGGTCGCCACGTCGATCAGGACGAGCGGGGAGTCGTACCACGCCGACTCGCCGGCGTCTTCCGACGCCACCGCGACGACGGCGTCGTCGCCGCACCAGTCCGCCTCCCAGACGTTCAGCCCTTCCCGCGACAGCATCCGGACCTCGCCGGAAGCGACGTCGACCGCCCACAGGCGCCTCCAGACCTGCCGGTCCTCCCAGGAGTCCACCGCCGGCACCCAGTCGGGCAGGTCCCGATCCGACTCCAGCGCACCGGAGCCGTCGGCCCCCGCGCCGTCGGCGTGCATCCCCGCCGTCCGCACCAGGAGCCGGGACCCATCCGGCGACCAGGCGTGTTCCTCTATCGTGCCGTCGATCTCCGGCAGCGCCTCGGCCTCGCCGAGACCGCCAGCGGACAAGGAGAACAGCTGCATCCGCCCCTTCTCGCGCCGATCGGAGAGGAACGTGAGCCTGCTCCCGTCCGGCGACCACCGGGGACCGGCATCGTGCTCCGGTCCCGAGGAGACCTCCTTCGTGCCGGCCACGCCACCCTCGGCGCCACCCTGCGCGGGCGCCAGACAGATCCGGGTCTTCGCCGTCCCCTCGAGCTTCTCCCAGATGGACCCGGTGAACGCCATCCATCGCCCGTCGGGCGAGGGTCGCGGATCCGAGGGCTCGGTCACTCGACCGAACCCCGGCTCATAGATCTTCCGGAAGTGCTCCTCGACCTCCTGGTACAGCGGCGACGCCCGTAGGTCCCTCTCCATCGGCACAGGATAGGCGGAGGGAGCGCCCATGCTCGAGCACCCCCCCGTGCGTCCGGCGCCAGGAACGGGCGTGTCGCGGCCCGCCGGTACACTCGGCTCCGTGGGCTCCGACAGACTCGTCATCCACGGCGCCCGTGAGCACAACCTCAAGAACGTCACGCTCGACCTGCCGCGTGACCAGCTGATCGTGTTCACGGGGCTGTCAGGCTCCGGGAAGTCGTCCCTGGCCTTCGACACGATCTACGCCGAGGGCCAGCGCCGCTACGTGGAGTCGCTGTCGTCGTACGCGCGGCAGTTCCTCGGGCAGATGGAGAAGCCCGACGTCGACTTCATCGAAGGGCTGTCGCCAGCGATCTCGATCGACCAGAAGTCCACCTCGCGGAACCCGCGCTCCACGGTGGGCACGATCACGGAGGTCTACGACTACCTGCGCGTGCTGTTCGCGCGCATCGGACATCCCCATTGCTACAACTGCGGCCGCCCGATCGGGCGGCAGACACCCGACCAGATCGTGGATCAGGTGCTCCAGCTGCCCGAGGGCACGCGCTTCCAGGTCCTCGCGCCGGTGATCCGCGGTCGGAAGGGCGAGTACGAGAAGCTCCTCCATGAGCTCGCGCGCAAGGGCTTCCCTCGCGCGCGGATCGACGGCGAGGTCCGGGAGCTGTCGGAGTCGATCCGGCTCCCAAAGAACTTCAAGCACACGATCGAGGTCGTCGTCGACCGTCTCGTCGCGAAGCAGGGCATCAGGCGGCGTGTCGCGGACAGCATCGAGACCGCCCTGGAGCTGGCGGAGGGGATCGCGTCGATCGCGGTGACCACCCACGAAGGTCACGAGGAGCTCCAGACGTTCTCGCAGAAGCTCGCCTGCACGTACTGCGGGCTGTCGTTCGACGAGCTGGCACCCCGCAACTTCTCGTTCAACTCGCCGTACGGGGCATGCCCCACCTGCGACGGGCTCGGCACCCGGCTCGAGGTGGACGCCGATCTCGTCGTGCCCGACCCAACCCTGTCCATCAATGAGGGAGCGCTGGCGCCGTGGGCGAGCAACACCCTCGAGTACTGGTATCGGGTCCTCGAGGCCGTCGGGGAGGCTCACGGCTTCTCACTCGACACACCGTGGAAGAAGCTCCCCAAGCGGGCGCGAGACGTAGTGCTGTTCGGATCCGACGAGGAGATCTACGTTCGCTACAAGAACCGCTACGGGCGACAGCGTTCGTACTACACCAGCTACGAGGGCGTGCTCCCCAACATCGAACGGCGACACAAGGAGACGGACTCGGACGCCTCGCGCGAGAAGCTCGAGCAGTTCATGCGCGAGACCCCCTGCCGGTCGTGCAAGGGTGCGCGGCTCCGTCCGGAGACGCTCGCGGTCACGGTCGACGGACTCCACATCTCCGCGCTCACCGACCTGTCGATCCGGAAGACGCTGTCCTTCCTCGAATCGATGGAGCTCTCGGAGCGCGAGGAGATGATCGCCGAGCGACTTTTGAAGGAGATCCGCGCCCGGCTCGGTTTCCTCGTCGACGTGGGTCTCGACTACCTGACGCTCTCCCGCCCGGCGGGCACGCTGGCGGGAGGGGAAGCGCAGCGGATCCGGCTCGCGACCCAGATCGGCTCGGGCCTGGTCGGCGTGCTCTACATCCTCGACGAGCCGTCGATCGGTCTTCACCAGCGGGACAATCGCCGGCTGCTCGACACCCTGATCCGCCTCCGAGACCTCGGGAACACGCTGATCGTGGTCGAGCACGACGAGGCCACGATCATCGAGGCCGACCACATCGTGGACATCGGCCCGCTGGCGGGGGAGCACGGTGGACGGATCGTGTACTCGGGCGACCTGAAGGGACTGCTCGGATCCGATGAGTCGCTCACCGGTGCGTACCTCTCCGGGAGACGGTCGATCCCCCTGCCGTCGTCACGGCGCACACCGAAGCGGTGGCTCCGGCTCGAGGGCGTCCGGCAGCACAACCTGAAGGACATCACGGTGAAGCTCCCGCTCGGTGTGATGGTGTGCGTGACCGGCGTGAGCGGGAGCGGCAAGTCCACCCTCGTCCAGGACGTCTTGCTCCGCGCGCTGATGCAGAAGGTGTATCGCTCGCGAGTGCTGCCGGGCAAGCACCGGCGGATGGTCGGGTGGGAGGACGTCGACAAGGTGATCGACATCGACCAATCGCCGATCGGTCGCACGCCGCGGTCCAACCCGGCCACCTACACGGGGGTCTGGGATCACGTCCGCAAGCTCTTCGCCCAGGTCCCGGAAGCCCGGCTCCGCGGGTACCAGCCCGGGCGCTTCTCGTTCAACGTCCGCGGGGGGCGGTGTGAGAACTGCGCCGGCGACGGACAGATCAAGATCGAGATGCACTTCCTCCCCGACGTCTACGTGACGTGCGAGGTGTGCAAGGGCCGCCGGTACAACCGCGAGACGCTCGAGGTGAAATACAAGGGTCGCACCGTCTCCGACGTCCTCGAGATGAGCGTCGACGAAGCGCTCGAGTTCTTCCAGAACATCCCGCCGATCAAACGGCACATGCAGACGCTGTCCGACGTCGGACTCGGCTACATCAAGCTCGGGCAGCCCGCCCCCACGCTCTCCGGAGGCGAGGCGCAGCGGATCAAGCTGTCGAGCGAGCTCCACAAGCGTGCCACCGGCAACACCGTCTACATCCTCGACGAGCCCACCACCGGTCTGCACTTCGAGGACATCAGGAAGCTCCTGCAGGTCCTCCAGCGATTGGTCGCCACCGGGAACACGGTCCTCGTGATCGAGCACAACCTCGACGTCGTGAAGACCGCGGACTGGCTGATCGACCTCGGTCCCGAAGGGGGGGACCAGGGCGGTCGCATCGTGGCCGAGGGTCCCCCGGAGGCGATCGCGGCCAACGCGGAGTCGCACACGGGCCGGTTCCTCGAGGAGGTCCTGGGGGTCCTGCCGGTCGGCGTCGGCGCCTCTGCGTGAGGGTCACAGAGCGGCTGTGGATGCTTGCTAGGATGCGCCCCGTCGTGTCGAGACCGTCTCCGCGCTCCCTGGCCCTGGCCCTCGTCGTCCTCGCCACGGCGTGCGGAAGCATCCCGCCGTCGGAGGTGGAGGCTCCGCAGGGGCGGCAGTTCATCCCGATGGTTCCCGATTCGATCGACGACGTCGGGCTGGCGCCGTCGGTGGCCGTCGACTCGGAAGGACTCCCCACCGTCTCCTACTTCGGGTTCCCGGCGCAGCTGGAAGAAGGGGAGATCCCGATCGCGCGTCCCGTGGGCTCGCCGTTCCTCACGACCGAGGACGGTGACGACGCGGGCGCGGTGCTGATGGTGAGCCTGACCCCCGAGCAGATCTGGAACCGCGGCGCGATCGCCCAGCCCCGGGACACGCCGAGCGGGGTCCCCGTACCGTTCGAGCCCGCCGCCGAGCCCTCGCTGGCGAGCCTGACGAAGGCGCGGGCCGCGGGAACCGACGTCGCGATCGCGGGCAGCGATGTCCACGCCGTCTGGACCACGGATCGAGGCGTTTGGTACGGGGCGGGCCCCACGCCGTTCGAGATCGGTGCCGTGGAAGAGACCCCAGAGGCCGGCGCGCCCTCCGTCGTGGTCGACGGAGCGGGGGCCCCCATCGTGGCGTACACGATCGCCGGAGTTCAGCCCGAGGTGCGCGTGGCCGAGCGGGTCGGAGAGAACTGGAGGGCCACCACCGTGGCCTCCCTCTCCCGGTGCGGGGAGGGATGCCCGCCGGCAACGCAGCTCGCCCTTCTCGGCGACGAACCGCTCCTCGTGACCGCCGACCCACTTTCCGGCGAGGTGATCGCGGCACATCGGCAGGGTGGAGCCTGGACGACCGAGGTGGTGGCCACCGATGCCACGGGCGGCGCGTCGGTCTCCACGTCGGGCGATAGGGCAGCGATCGCCTACTACACGCAGACGGGGGTGGCGCTCGCCACCGGCCGTCCCGGGTCGTGGTCGGTCGAGGAGGCCGCCTCGTTCGCGACCGGTGTATCTCGCCTGGTACGACGCCGACGAGGGCGACCTCCGGCTCGGCGCGTACGGGGAGATCCCTGATCTGCTGATCGCCGCCCCGACGCCGCTGCCGAGCCCAGCGCCTTCGGGACCGGCCGAGGACTGCGGCGACGACGGGGAACCCGTGCTGGAGGTGACAGCCCCCACGACCGCCTTCGAGCCCACCTGCCTCGTCGCGCCCTCGGAGGAGGAATTCACGATCACCTTCAATAACGAAGACGAAGGCGTGGCGCACAACCTCGCCATCCGTCCGGACGCGGATGGGGAGAACATCGTTGCAACGGACTTGAAACCTGGCACGTATACGGACAAGCTACCGGTCGACCCACAAGAGGAAGGCGACCTCTACTTCCTCTGTGAGGCTCACCCCGACGTGATGTTCGGCACCTTGGCGGTGGTCGCCGGTGGAGGTGGGAACGGTGGCGGCGGGAACGGAGGCGGCGGAGGCTAGTCACGCCCAGTTCCCGGCCGGGTCACCCGGCGGCGCTACGATGGGTGGGTGAGCTTCACCAAGCCGGCATCGTCCACCATCCCGGACGCTCCCGGCGCCTACCTCTTCCGCGACGAGGACGGAAGGGTCGTCTACGTCGGGAAGGCCGGCTCGCTCCGGAAGCGGCTGGCGAATTACTGGTCCCGACCGCTCCATCCTCGAACCGAGGCCATGGTGGACGCGGCGGCGAGCGTGGAGTGGATCGTCGCGTCGGGCGAGGTCGACGCCTTGATGCTGGAGTTCAACCTCATCCAGCAGTACCTGCCGCGGTTCAACATCCGCTATCGCGACGACAAGTCGTATCCCTACCTGGCGCTCACGGTAGGGGAGAGATGGCCGCGGGCCCAGGTCCTCCGCGGGACCAAGCGGAAGAAGGTCCGGTACTTCGGGCCGTACGGTCACGCCTGGGCGATCCGGGACACGTTGGACGCCCTCACGCGCGTGTTCCCGATCCGCACCTGCACGAACCACTTCTTCGACCAGCGCGCCCGGGCCGGGCGGCCCTGCCTGTACTACGACATCGGCCGGTGCTCCGGCCCCTGCGTTCCCACCGCAACCGGGATCACGGAGGAGGCGTACCGCAGCGACGTCGACGCGCTCGGGGACTTCCTCGCGGGGAACTCGAAGCCGGTGCTCCGGCGCCTCGAGGAGCAGATGGGCGAGGCGTCGGTTCGGGAGGAGTACGAGCAAGCGGCGCGGTTCCGCGACCAGCTGCAGGCGGCGCGCCGAGCGCTGGAGAGCCAGGAGATGGTCCTCGTCCAGCCCGAGAGCCTGGACGTCGTGGGCCTCGCCGAGGACGACCTCGAGGCCGCCTTCCAGGTCTTCACGGTTCGCGGCGGACGGGTCCTCGGCCGGAAGGGATGGATCGTCGATCGCGTGGAGGACCTCGACCGGCCCGAGCTCGTCGCGTCGTTCCTCCGGCAGCTCTACATGGAGCGCGAGGAGGTGCCTCCGCGGATCCTGGTACCGACGGAGCCGGCGGACCGGGAGGTGCTGGAGACCTGGCTCTCGACCCGTCGCGGTTCCCACGTCACGATCGCCGTGCCGGCGCGCGGCGCCAAGCGGCGCCTGATGGAGGTTGTGGGGAGCAACGCGAGCGAAGCGTTCCATCGGCACAAGCTCCGGCGCGCCTCGGACTTCGGGGCGCGGTCCCGGGCGTTGTCCGAGCTCGCCGATCAGCTCGGCCTCGAGCAGGCACCCCTCCGTATCGAGTGTTACGACATCTCCAACCTCGGGCCGAGCGACACCGTGGGATCCATGGTGGTCTTCGAGGACGGCCTCCCGAAGCGAGCCGACTACCGTCGGTTCGAGATCAAGGGCGTGCCCGGACAAAACGATTTCGCGAGCATGGAGGAGATGCTCACCCGGCGGTTCTCCCGGCTGCTGAAAGAGAGGACGGAGCCGCCGGGAGGCCGGAGACGCTTCTCGTATCCACCGGCGCTCGTGGTGGTTGACGGCGGTCGCGGCCAGCTGAGCGTCGCGACGAGGGTCCTCGAGGACCTCGGCCTGCACATCCCGCACATCGGGCTCGCGAAGCGACTGGAGGAGATCTACTTCCCCGACCGCCCGGATCCGCTGTCGATCGCGCGCGGGTCGGAGGCGCTCTTCGTGCTCCAGCACATCCGTGACGAGGCCCACCGCTTCGCGATCACGTATCACCGCCAGCGGCGCGACCGTCGGGCCCTCTCCTCGCCGCTCGACGAGATCCCCGGCGTGGGACCCTCCCGGAAGCGCGCGCTGATGAAGCGCTTCGGCTCCCTGACGAAGATCCGTCAAGCAGGAGCGGCCGAGCTCGCAGCCACACCGGGCGTCGGGCCACGGCTCGCGGACGAGATCCATCGCCGGCTGCACTCGGTATCGGTGACGGATCGTCGGGAGAGCGCGTGATGGCACGCGCCGCGAAGCGACCGGAGCGGGAGACCGCCGCTCCGGGGTTCCTGTTGATCACCGGGCTCTCGGGGGCCGGGCGCTCCGAGGCGGCGCGGAGCCTCGAGGACCTCGGGTATTTCGTCGTCGACAACCTGCCGCCGGCGCTCCTGCCCAAGATGGCCGAGCTGGCCGCGAGCCCAGGAGGTCCGGGACGGGTGGCGATCGTCGTGGACGCGCGCGGCGGCGTGTTCTTCCGCGAGCTGTCGAAGGCGCTCGAGGAGCTGCGGGAGCAGCGGGTCCCATCGAGGATCGTCTTCCTCGACGCGTCGGACGAGGACCTCGTCAACCGGTACGAGGCGACCCGCCGGCGGCACCCACTGGCTCCGGGTGACCGGGTGGGGGAAGGCATCCGCAAGGAGCGCCTGATGATGGAGAGCCTCCGGGCGGACGCAGACCTGGTGATCGACACCACGGGACTGACGCCGCACGACCTCCGCGACCGGATGCGAGAGATGTTCGCCGACACACCGCTCGAGGCCGGCCTGCTCGTCTCCATCGTGTCGTTCGGCTTCAAGTACGGGAGCCCGCGCGACGCCGATCTCGTGCTGGACGTGCGGTTCCTTCCCAACCCGCACTGGGTCGAGGAGCTCCGCCCCCTTCCCGGAAGCAACGCGAAGGTGCGTGAGTACGTCGAGGGGCAGGAGGAGTACGGGTCCTTCATGAAGCGACTCGAAGGCCTCCTGGATGTCGTCGTCCCCGGGTACGTGGACGAGGGGAAGTCGTATCTGACGATCGCGATCGGCTGCACCGGGGGCCGGCACCGCTCTGTCGTGGTCGCGGACGACCTCGCCGACTGGTTCCGCGAGCACGGGCATCGCGTCTCCGTGAACCACCGCGACGTCGACCGCGACTGACGAGTCGATCCGCGGGGAAGGCCGTCTCGAGGGTCCCCAGGGATCGTCCGGCGGTCCAGGGCGGGTCGATCTCGGTCGTCAACTCGTCGTCGGAGAGCCCGGCGCCGGAAGCCACGACGGACAGCTTCCGAGGCCGCTCGTAGGATGGAGGGACCGAGGCGCCAACGAGGCCCCGAGGAGGTTCTCCACGATGAGCGTGAAGGTTGGCATCAACGGTTTCGGACGGATCGGCCGCAACTTCCTCCGTGCCGTCAGGGACACGGGCGCGGACATCGACTTCGTCGGCGTCAACGACATCACGGACGCGAAGACCCTGGCGCATCTGCTGAAGTACGACTCGGTCCTGGGGCGCCTGGACGCAGAGGTCGCCGTCTCGGACAACGGCCTCTCCGTCGATGGCGACGAGCTTCGCGTCTTCGCCGAACGGGACCCCGCACAGCTCCCGTGGAAGGAGGTGGGCGCCGAGATCGTGATCGAGTCGACCGGTCTGTTCACGGACCGGGAGAAGGCCGCCGCGCACCTGGAAGCCGGCGCCCAGAAGGTCATCATCAGCGCCCCCGCCAAGGGTGAGGACATCACGATCGTGATGGGCGTGAACGACGATGTCTACGACCCGACCACGCATCACGTGATCTCGAACGCTTCCTGCACGACGAACTGCGTCGTGCCGCTCGCGAAGGTGCTCGAGGATTCCTTCGGTATCGACCGCGCCCTGATGACCACGGTGCACGCGTACACCAACGACCAGAACCTGCTCGACCTGCCGCACAAGGACCTGCGACGGGCCCGAGCCGCCGCGATCAACATCGTCCCGGCGTCCACGGGGGCGGCGAAGGCGACGTCGCTCGCGCTTCCCCAGCTGAAGGGGAAGATGGACGGCATCGCGATGCGTGTGCCCGTCCCGGACGGGTCGATCACCGACCTCGTGGCGATCGTCGACCGCGACGTCACGGTGGAGGAGGTCAACGACGCCTATCGAACCGCCTCCGAGACCGATCGGCTGAAGGGCAAGCTCGTCTACACCGAGGATCCGATCGTCTCGAGCGACATCGTGGGATCGCCCGCTTCGTGCACCTTCGACTCCCTGTCGACGATGGCGATGGGGAACATGGTCAAGGTCATGGGCTGGTACGACAACGAGTGGGGGTACTCGAACCGCCTGGTCGACCTCGTGAACCTGGTCGCCTCGAAGCTCTAGTGGCGCTCCGGGCCCTCGACGACCTCGGCGACGTCGCCGGCTCCCGGGTCTTCGTCCGCGTCGACTTCAACGTCCCGCTCGAAGGCGGCCGCGTGGCGGACGATCTGAGGATCCGTGCCGCGATCCCCACCCTCCGCGAGCTGCGGGAACGGGGAGCGGCCCTCGTGGTGGCGTCCCATCTCGGACGTCCGGACGGGGAGGCGCGGGACGACCTCCGGCTCGCGCCCGTCGCCGACCGGCTCGGCGAACTGCTCGAGGTCGAGGTGATGGCGCTCGACGAGGTCGTCGGCGACGGCCCCGAGGCCGTGTGCGCGCACATCGAGCAGGGCGACGTGGTCCTCCTGGAGAACCTCCGTTTCGATCCCGGCGAGGAGGCGAACGATGTCCGCTTCGCGGGACGACTCGCCGAGCTCGCCGACGCGTACGTGGACGACGCGTTCGGTGCCGCGCATCGGGCGCACGCGAGCGTCGTCGCGCTGCCCGACCTGATGCGAGCGTCGGGCCGGCCGACGGGGGCCGGGCGGCTGCTGCAGCGGGAGGTCGAGGTGCTCGGCCGACTCCTCCGCGACCCCGACAGGCCGTACGTGGCGGTCCTCGGCGGCGCGAAGGTCTCGGACAAGCTCGGGGTGCTCGGCGCACTGGCCGAACGCGCCGACGCGCTGCTGATCGGCGGAGCGATGGCGTTCACGCTGATCGCGGCGGACGGGGGCGAGATCGGCGACAGCCTGGCGGAGCGCGATCGCTTCGACGAGGTCCGCGCGGTCATGCACGGCAGCGGCGACGTCCTGATCGAGCTCCCTCAAGACGTCGTCGCCGCCACCGAGGCGAGCGCAGATGTCCGCCCGCAGACGGTGCCGGCGCGCGAGATCCCGCGCGGGCTCAAAGGACTCGACATCGGCCCCCGGACCGTGGAGGAGTTCGCCCGCATCCTCGCCGACGCGAAGACGATCCTGTGGAACGGTCCGATGGGCGTCTTCGAGCTCGAGCCATTCTCGGCGGGCACCCGAGGCGTCGCCGTGGCGATCGCGGGTGCGGCCGCGTTCTCGGTGGTCGGCGGCGGGGACTCCCTGCTCGCGGTGAAGCGAGAGGGGCTCGAGGATTCCTTCGATCATCTGTCCACCGGCGGCGGCGCGTCGCTCGAGTTCCTCGAGGGAACGCCGCTCCCCGGGATCACGGTCCTTGAGGACTGACGTGGCCGAGAGGACGCCCATGATCGCGGCGAACTGGAAGATGCACAAGACGCACCTCGAAGCGATCCAGGCCGTGCAGAAACTCTCGTACCTGCTCGACCGGAAGGATGCCGAGCGCGTCGAGGTGGTGATCTGCCCCGCGTTCACGGCCCTCCGTTCCGTGCAGACCTTGATCGACTCCGATCGCCTGCCCTACGGGTTGGGTGCGCAGGACGTCCATCCCGAGGACGAAGGCGCGTTCACCGGGGGCGTGGCGGGGCCGATGCTGGCGGCGCTCGACGTCGCCTACGTCATCGTCGGTCATTCCGAGCGTCGGCAACTGTTCGGCGATGACGACGCGACGGTGAACCGCAAGGTGAAGGCCGTCATCCGCAACGGGATGGCGCCGATCGTCTGCGTGGGGGAGACCCTCGAGGAGCGAGAGTCGGGCGGCACCGAAACGAAGGTGGCCGAGCAGGTCCGGCGGGCCTTCGATGGGATCGACGCGACCGCCGCGGATAGGTCCGTCGTCGCGTACGAGCCGATCTGGGCGATCGGCACGGGGCGCAACGCGGAACCCACCGACGCGGGACAGGTCGTGGAGGTGATCCGCGCCACGCTCGCGGACCGCGTCTCCGCGGAGCTCGCCGACGGGGTCCGTGTCCTCTACGGAGGCAGCGTGAAGCCGGGCAACATCCGGGAGTTCATGGCCCACCCGGAGATCGACGGGGCGTTGGTCGGAGGCGCGAGCCTCGATCCGGAAAGCCTGGCCCTGATCGCGCGGTACCGGTGACGCGCTTTCGCTTCCTTGCCCATCAAAGCCGCTGCGAGGCTGCCCCTCAGGGGGTTGCTGGATTGCGGGTCCCTTGCAACCTCTCTAGTATCGGTTCCCGGGCATGAGTCGATCCGACACGGACACTGACGTATCCCAGGCGGAACAGCGCGAAGCTGCCGAGCGCGCCGACCTGGAGGTGACCGCGCCGTCCGCCGAGACCCCCGCCTCGATCATCGGCCGGAGCCCCTGGGAGATCTTCTGGAGTCACTTCCGTCAGGACAAGTTCGCCCTCATGGGGCTCGTGATCATCGGGATGATGGTCCTGATGGCGATCTTCGCCCCGCTGGTGGCCAACTGGTCGGGCCACGAGCCGAACCAGGTCAATCTCGAGGCGCTCGACGAGTTCGGCCTCCCATCGGCGCCTACCTGGTGGCCAGGCCCGGAGGCGAAGGCCCCGCCCAAGTACCTGCTGGGGGTCGATGACACCGGGCGCGACCTCTTCGTGCGGATCGCGTACGGCGCGCGGACGTCCCTGACGGTCGCGTTCTTCGCGACGGGCATCGCCGTCGTGCTCGGTGTGCTCCTGGGCCTCACGGCGGGCTTCTACCGAGGGAAGATCGACACGCTCATCTCGCGCGCCACCGACGTCGTGCTCGCGCTGCCGATCCTGCTGCTCGCGCTCGGGATCGCGTCCGCCTGCGGGGCGAACCAGGAGGGCTGCTTCTGGGGCTTCATCAAACCGGGGCTGCGACCGGTGATCTTGATCATCGGGCTCTTCGGCTGGCCGTACATCGGTCGGATCGTCCGCGGCCAGGTGCTGTCGATCCGCGAGAAGGAGTTCGTGGAGGCCTCCCGCTCGTTGGGAGCCTCCAACCGGCGCATCATCCTCCGCGAGATCCTCCCGAACGTGATCGCGCCGATCATCGTCTACACCACGCTGATCATCCCGAGCAACATCCTGTTCGAGGCCGGACTCTCGTTCCTCGGCGTGGGGGTCCCGGACGGGACACCGTCCTGGGGAGCCATGCTCGCCGACGCGGGAACGGCCTTCCGATGGGCTCCATGGTTGATGATCTTCCCGGGCCTCGCCCTGTTCCTCACGACGCTGGCCTTCAACCTCGTGGGGGACGGCCTCCGAGACGCACTCGATCCTCGGAAGGCCGTCTGAGCGTATCGACAGGGGGAACCCGGTTCGAAAGGAGGACG
>JAJNBA010000074.1 GCA_021155985.1 Actinomycetes bacterium | reverse complement strand
CAAGGGCGGCAGCTGCGGACTCGAGCGCCTCACGCACCTCCAGCAGCTCGACCACTTCGCTCCGATGCGATCTCAGCCAGTGTCTGAGGGGTTGTCCGCTCCGTTGCCGCGGCGCGGCGACGACGACGGCGCCTCTCCCCTGGTGGATCTCGACCGTCTCCATCAGCTCGAGGATCCGGAGTCCTTCGCGGACGCTTGCTCGTGAGACGCCGAAGTCTTCTGCGAGCTGCCGTTCCGAGGGAAGGCGCTGCCCGGGTTCGAACCGTCCGGTCCGGATCGCGCCGAGGAGCTCGTCCACCACGCGCTGTGAGAGCCGCTCGACCCGGATCGTCCGCATGGCCCCTTGTAGAGTGGTCTGACCAATCCTGTCAAGCCGAACCCTCACGGGACGATCAGCAGTGAATCCGTATCCGTTACGTCGGACAGACGTTCGGCACCATCGGCCGTGACGACCACCACGTCCTTCATCTGAAGTCCGAACTTCGGCCCGTAGACGAGCGGCTCGACTCCCAGCACCATCCCTTCTTCCAGTGTCCAGTCCCCGACGCTTCCCAGGTATGGCTCCTCGTGGAGGAAGAGGCCGATACCGTGGCCGACGAAGCTGATGGGGTCGTATCCGAGCTCGCCGAACTTCACGAGGAAGTCGCGATAGACCTGCGCCGAGCTCGCTCCTTCACGGATCCGCTCCGACAAGAGATCGCGACATCCCACGAAGTTGGCCCAGATCCGTTCGGCCTCCGCAGATGGTTCTTGGACGGCGCCGGTTCGGCAGACGCCTGCGTGGTAGCCCTGGAGCACACCGAACACCTCCAGCCGGATCAGATCGCCGCGCCGCAGCTTGCGATCGGTCGGTCCGACATTGGGGAGCCGGCTCCGCTCTCCGGTCGCCACGATCAACAATCTGAAGTGCTCGGCGCCCAATCGGTACAGGCCCGCCGTCACTGCGCCGGCCAGGTCCATCTCGGTGTCGCCTGTCTTCACGGACATGAATGCCTCTCGGATCGCGGCGTCCGTGATCCGACTCACGCGACGAAGCACGTCTAGCTCGCGGGGGGTCTTCACCATCCGCAACCGATCGAGCAAGCCATCCGCGGCTTCCCACCGAGCCTTGGGGAGCAGCCTCCGAAGCGAATCCGCGTCGCGAGCGGGCATGTACCCGGTCTCGATCCCGATCCGCGACGACCCCAGTCCCAGGTCGCGCAGCAGGTCTCCGAGGACGGGCATGGCGTTGTTCTCGAATTCGGCCCAGACTCGCAGGTCGGCTCCCGGCTCACGATCTCGGACCGTCGTTTCCTCCATGTCGACGGCAAGGAGCGCCGAACGCCCGTCCCTGGTCACGACCACCGCGGCGTGCCGCCACCGCAGGATCGGTTGCGAAGGAACGATGAAACCCGTGGCGTACGCGAAGTTCTCTGGGCTCAGCAGCACGATCGCGTCGAGTTCCTCACGCTCCATCGCCTTCACGAGCTTGTCTATGATGTCGAGATTCATCCGCCGTGCGCCTTTCGGAGTTACGATTTACAACCGCCGTCAGGTCGCCACCAGTCTTGCCGAAACTTCCTCGTCGCGTCGAGACTCCTCGATCGAGACGACCAACTCGTGAGAGCGAGGCTCCGATCCCGTTCAAGGAATCGCCCGCCGCCTCGCCCGTAGCCTCAGTCAGCCCTAGACTGCACATGGTCGGGGGATTCTCGACCATCTTTTGTGCAACTCTCCCCCTCGGCCCTCGTAGCTCAGTGGAGAGAGCAACGGTTTCCTAAACCGTGTGTCGCAGGTTCGATTCCTGCCAGGGGCACCAACCCGTCGTCTCCGTCCCGGGAGCAACCACGAGCCCGAGGAGGTTCCCCCCCGCTTGGTTCGATCAGCGCTCCCGCTATTCGTTGACGAGCCGCATCTGATAGAGCTGCCCATCGTTGACCTGGACCGGATCGGGGTTGAAGTCCCCGTCAACGCCCTTGTCCGTGAGGTACAACCGCCGAGGCGAACCGTCGGTACCCGGTGCGAAGACGAGGCCGGTGAGGTTGCAGGCCGGGGGGCACTCGCTGCTCGGGATGAATATCTTCTTCACGAGGGCGCCCTTGAAGGTGGTCTCGACGATCTCGTTCACGTTGCTGTTCACGATGAACAGATGGTTCGATTTCGGGTTGACCGCCACGCTCTCGGCCTCGGTGAAGCCGAACCTCGCCGTCCCGAACTTCGAGATCTTATCGTCCGCGGTGCCGAAGCGATGATCCCTACCCCGACGCAGCTTGTAGACCTTCTGGTCGCTGGCGTCCACCCAGATCAGCACGGCGCCCTTAGAGGTGAACGTGATCCCCTCGGGATCCAGCGAACCCCAGCGGCGGGTGTTGATCAGCTTCCGAACCTTGTCGTCTCCGGTGCCGATCGCACCGTCCCGGCCCTTCCTGTACTGGAGGATGAGGTCCTGGTCGTCGTCGGTCACGAACAGGATGCCCTTGGCTCCCCACCACGCGATCCCCTCGGGCTCGTTGGTCATCTTCAGCCTTCGTGCCGCCTTGAGGCTGCCTCCCCTGCCGACGATGAACAGATTGCGCTTGTTCCAGAGCGAGGGAGTCTCGTCCACCTCCGCGTCGGAGATGAAGAACGTGCCCTTCTTGGCGTTGTACGCGAGGCGTGCGCGGGCAGTGCGGGCAGGAGGATCGCGCACGTCAGTGCGCCCAGCATGAAGGTACGAGTCGTCCGTCTCATCCCAGCATCCTACCGAGGCTCGGGCACCTCTGACCCGACGAGTTCGCGGTAGATGGCTCACGGCCCCGGAGCCCCTCTGGCCTGAGAAGCTGCCCGAGCGATCCGCGAGACGGGGACGCGCGGCCTCGTACGCTCGGAAGGGTGCTCGTCGGTGTGATCTTCGGGCTTCCGGTGGGCATTTCAAGCCGTTCGCCCGTTCACGCGGAGCGCGCGCGTGTGGTAGCAAGGAAGTACGCATCGGGTGTCGGTGCTTTGGCGGTGGGGCGGTCTCGCCGTTGGATCTCTCTTTGGGAGGCTTGGTTGATGGGTGGGAACTCACGCGTTTCGCGAACTGCGCTGAAGCAACTCGCATGGGCGGGGATGGTGCTATCGCTGATTGCCGTATTCGGTTTGCCGACTGCAGCCTTCGCTGCCGCATCAACGGTGACGCTTGTCGGGGATCCGGGAACGGTCACGGTGACCGCGGACGATCTTGCGAACGGCATCAGCCTGAACGACTCGGCCGGCTACGTGACGGTCGTGGACACGATCCAGGGAGCCACCCCAGGCGCAGGGTGCGAGGTCGACCCGAACGTCGTGGGCGGGGTTCGGTGCGCCAAACCGGACGGAGGGGTCTTGATCATCGACGTGATCCTCGGCGCGGGGAACGACAGTGTCCTATCGACGGGACTGGATGAGCCCCTCCACGTCCTCGGTGGTGACGGGAGCGACACGATCGACGGGGGAACTGAGGCCGATCTCCTGGAGGGCGGCGCGGGAGACGACACCTTGGACGGCAAGGGTCTGAACGACACCATCACCGGCGGGGCAGACATCGACACCGCCGACTATGACGGCGTCCCGGATCGGATCGTCTCATTGGACGGTGCCGCCAACGACGGTGCTGTCGGCGAGAACGACAACGTCGACACGGAGAACGTCACCACGGCTGACGGCAACGACACCGTGATCGGCGACGCGAACGCGAACAGGATCGTGAGCGGCGCGGGCAACGACACGATCAGCGGCGGCCCCGGCGGGGACATCCTGAACGGCGGCCTGGATGTCGACACGGTGGACTATTCGAGCGCGGGCGGCCCCGTGATCGTCACGATCGGCGGAGGCGCCAACGACGGCGAGGTGGGCGAGCTCGACAACGTGTCCATCTCCGTCGAGAACATCACCGGAGGGCCGGGGGATGACACCCTCACCGGATCGGGCGTCCCGAACCGCTTGCTCGGGGGTGTGGATCCGGACCCGACGCTGGACGACGGCGACACGGGCGAGGACACCTTGATCGGTGGGCTCGGGGACGACACGCTGAGCGGTCTCGACGGGAACGACGAGCTGTTCGGCGAAGAGGATGCGGACACCTTGCACGGAGGAGTCGGAGCGGACATCCTCGACGGTGGACCCGGCTCGGGTGACAGAGTCAGCTACCCGGGCCGGACGAGTGGCGTCAGCGTCAACCAGAACAAGCCCGGTGGCGACGGGCAAGGAGGAGCCGCAGAAGGTGACGAGGTGCGGGCGAGCGTCGAACGCGTGACCGGCACCGCGTTCGCCGACACCTTGGTCGGAGGGCACGTCAACGCCAGCATCCTCGTCGGGGGCGGCGGCAACGATGTCCTGAACGGAGGGAACGGGCACGACGACATCGTCAGCGGCGGGCTCGGGAACGACAGGATCAATGACAACGGCGGGCGTGACAGCGTCGTGGGCTCACTCGGAAAGGACACCTTCCACACGAGCGACGGCGCAAGGGATCTGATCGATTGTGGCAAGGGGGCCGATGTGTCTTCCGATCGCGACCCGATCGACGTTCGGAAGGCGAGCTGCGAATGATCGTTCCCGAAGATCGCGTGCCGGCGCACCACGAAGCGTCGAGTCGCGTTTGCCTCGGCAACGTCTCGGGTAGCGCCTGAAGCGTGGGATCACGGGGTCGTGCCGTCCGGGTGAGTTCGTGGTGGAGGCGTGTCCGCCCCCAGCAGGGTGGACTGCTGCTGTCGCTGCTCGGGTTCCTGTTGTTCTCAGCCGGCCCGGCCTTCGCGTCGCTTCCCACGTCGTCCGATCCGGAGCTCCAACTAGAAAGGACGATCCGAACCTCCCCGTTCGTGGGGTCGTCGATCTCGATGCGGGACGCGGAAGGGAGCGCCTTCGTTCCGAGGGACAACTCCCTCTGGCTGGCCGACGACAACGGTCGCGCCATCTACGAGGTGAACCCGTTCACGGGAAGCCTGAAGCGGAAGATCAGCGCGAGCTCCTTCGAATCAGCCACCCGGTTCGGGGGTGGAGCGGTCGCAGGCGCCGATCGCGTCCGCGACTTCGAGAGCCTCGCTTACGACGAAGCGAACGACATCCTCTACGTCTTCTCGGGTCCCTGCTGTTCCTCCTCCGTGCTCCCGACGGCCTTCCGTCTCCTGCGCGGTGGCGCTGGGACCCTCCAGGTGGACTCGTACCAGCCACTCGGAAGCGGAGCCAATTACACGGGCGCCGGATGGAACAGCGCTGACGGGAAGACGTACGTGGGTGTCGGCGCGAGGCTGCGCTCTTACGACTTCGTGACGAACACCGCAGGCTCCATATTCAAGGTGCCGAACCTCTCGGGGATCACGGGCATGGACTTCTCCTCCGGGGACTTGTTCGTCACGACGAACGCGGAGAAACTTCGTCGTGTGGACTGGGCGAGCAAGACCCTGGTCACGGGATGGACCTTCGACCTCACTCGGTTCCAGATCAGAGACAGCCGGGCCGTCGACCTGATCGGTGATCGCTTCTACGTGCTCGACGGGTACGACGGCCGCCCGAACGGCGACCCGCTCGATCACGCCGTGTTCGTCTTCGACGTCCTCCCCTGACCGACTCCGCACGGAGGGCCACGTCCTGAGGATGGGCGGGCAACCTTCGCAGCCGACGAGTCACGCTACCCTCACGTGATGGATCTCGCCGGGTTCATCGCGGTCGCGACGCTCGTGGTCGTGACACCGGGACCTGACATGACCCTCGTGGCCCGGAACACGTTCGCGGGTGGCCGACCCTCCGGACTCGCGACGTCGGCGGGCACGTGCTCCGGTTTGCTCGTCCATGCGACGGCGGCGGCCCTGGGCCTGTCCGCCGTGCTCCTCGCGTCATCGCAGGCGTTCACGGTCGTGAAGATCGCCGGCGCCGCGTACCTGATCTCCCTCGGGATCCGAACGATCCTCGGGGCCCGCCGAGAGGCACTCGTCCGAGACGGAGTCAAGGTGACCGACCCGTGGGCCGCCTACCGACAGGGCGTCCTCACCAACGTTCTCAATCCGAAGGTGGCGATCTTCTTCCTCTCGCTGCTGCCGCAGTTCGTCGAACCGGGGCCGGGGTTCACCTGGCGACTGTTGGTGCTCTCCGGACTCTTCATCGTCATGGGACTGGTGTGGCTCACGATCTACACGATCGCGCTCCACGCGGCGAGCGGGGTCGTCGGCCGCCCACGGGTCAAGACGTTCATCGAGTCGGTCACCGGGTGTGTGCTGATGGCACTCGGCGTCCGACTCGTCTTCCAGCGACGCTAGCTCAGCCTTCCCGGCAGCGGCAGGAGATCGGCGACGGTCCCGTCACCGAACGAAGGGGCGGGATGAGGCGTCTCCACGTCCGGGAGCCAGACCTCGAGCGTGGTTCCCTCGTCCGGAAGGCTCCACAGCTTGCACCAGCCCCCCGCCATCTCCGCCCGCTCCTTCATCGCGGCCAGACCGAGATGCCCGGGTGCCGCCACCAGGGCATCCTGCGGCCTGAACCCGACCCCGTCGTCGGCGATCTGCATCCACGTGCCGCCATCTCGCCGCTCCAGGCTCACGGAGACTCGTTCCGCGCACGAGTGCTTGCGGGCATTCGTCAGGGCCTCCTGCGCGATGCGGTACAGGATGAGGGAGCTCCCGATCGGGAAGTCGTCATCGGCCCCCTCATCGACCGACCATCCGAACGGCCAGCTCGACTGCTCGAGCATGAAGCGAAGCGCCGACGCCAATCCCTGCTCCTCGAGCGTCGGCGGGCTCAGGTCGAACAGGAGCGTTCGCATGCTCTTGATCGCCACGTGCATGACGTCGAGCGCCTCATCCATCTCCGACGGCTCGGGGTGCGTCCTGCGGAGCAGCTCGAGTCGCATCTTGAGCGCCACCATCTTCTGGACCGGATCGTCGTGGATGTCGTGAGAGATCCGGGTGCGCTCGTCTTCGGCCGCCCGAACCACATGGTCGAGGAGCTGCTTCCGTTGCTCCCCGATCTCCTGCAGTTCCTTCACCAAGCCCTGCAGCTCACGGGTTCGCTTCGCCACCGTCGCTTCGAGCGAGGCGTTGTGCGCCCGAAGCTGCTGCTCGAGCCCCTGGATGATACGGAGCTGGGATTCCCGTTCCTCGGTGAGCCACGCGTTGTGCAACGCGAGCGCCCCGTGTTCGGAGAACTGCTCCACCATCTCGATCACCCATCGCCGCTCGGTGGGATGGTTCTCGCCGCGTTCCACGATCACGGCACCCAGTCCTTGGCGGCGGTCACGGAGGAGCGGGACGACCACCACGTTCCGAGCTTCGGGGATCAGCGATGCGATGCGTGGGTCGTACTCCGGGTCGATCGAGCGCACCAGCTGGCTCGTGCGCTCCGCCCACGCCCGAGACACGGTCCGATCGACACCGACGGAGACGTCAACGGGCGAGCCGTCGCCGATCCACGAGAGGAGCTCGAGGTCGCCGCGCGGCGAGGCGAGGATCACACCGCGCGTGAAGCCGAACGTGGAACAGAGCTCATCCAGGAAGGTCTGCGCGATGGTGTGGACGTCCGGGTCGGTATCCAACTCGGCGACCATCACGGAGAGCCTGAAGAGATCGTGCTTCTGTCGCCGGAGCTCGCGCTCGCTGACGGCTGAGAAGAATGCGGTGCCGAGAGCGACGGCCCAGAGGCCCGCGACCACGAGCCCTGCTCCGTGTCCCAGGGCCGCCCCCACCTGTCCCTGGACGAAACCGACCCGAGCGGCTTCGGCCGCGAGGAGGAACAGCAAGGTATGCCAGAGGGCGATCTTCAGCCCGGTCCGATAGGAGAGCAGCAGGGTGACGCCGACGATGTGCACGCCGGGAAGGAGCAGGAGCGCCTCCGCGGTCCCGCCCGTCCGAGCGATCACGATCGCCAGGAAGATCCCGTCCACCAGCAACGACCCGTTGAGGGCCGGGCCGGCGGCGCGGCCGCCTCGCCCGACGATCACCGCGCCCAGAGCGGAGCATCCGAGGTACAGCAGCACGGCCACGGAGACCTGTGCACCCGCCACGTCGACGGAGGCGAGGGTGGTCGCGACGACCACGCCGGCGAGGCCCACCCTGAGTCCCGAGAGGTAGCGGCTGCGCTCGGTGAGCGACAGCAGCTCAACCGCCTGTGTGGGCGTCCTCCGGCGGGTGCGAGGAAGTGCGATCACGCGAACGTCACCACGTCGGACCTGATCGGGGCTAGGGAGAGTCGCGGATCGTTGCGATCGAGCCGATCCTGGATCGCCGCGAACGCGAGGGTCAGTCCGAACAGCGCGAGCACGATGACGAGGCTTCGAGCGACGGCGCCGATGGCAACTCCCACACGTCCGCTGCCCTCCACGGGAGATCCGGTCGCATCGGCGATCGGACGCGGAGTGACGGCCGGTGCGAGGACCCGGCCGATCTCCGGGCTCTCGTGGATCCGCGGACCCGCGATGTCCACCGTGTCTCGATCCGGCCGCCCCGAAGGCGCCGGCCCGCCCCGGTGCCCGCCGGGGTCAGCTCCACCACGGTTGCCGGTATCCCCCGGCGGTTCGGGCTGCTCTCCCCCGCCACCGCCGATCACGTCGTCAACCGTGCCGAAGATCGTGTCGACGACCGGGTCCACGACCTCTTCGAGAGGATCGAGCACGTCCTCCACGGGGGTCTCGATACCACCCACCGTGTCCTCCACCAGACCCACCCCGTCGTCCACGGTTCCCTCGATCACGCACAGCGGGTCCAAGACCGGACACGCTGCCTGCGCCGCCGCAGTCCCCGTCGCGACGATCGCGATGGTCGACATCATGACCAAGGTCGAACGACCGATCCACTTCACGGTGTCACCTCCGAGGGTCGACCTGCTCGGATGGAACCTGCCTTCTCACGGCGTTCCTTTCGTCTCCTTCTGTATCGGCTCCAAGACGCCTGGAACCCAATAGCCATCGGGGTTCATCTCCAGTCATCCCCGAACCGCATCGTGGACCCCATCGCAGTAGGGCCCCGGGACAACAGCGGCCCCAACCGGCCGTGGGGGGAACCCGCAGATGAGCTGGACGCGTGCTCCCGCGAAGGAAGGTCAGGCCTCGGATCGGTCCCTCGTTCTCGGTCGATCGACAGTCGAGATCGATCGTCAGGGCTGCAACCCGGTTTCACGTTCGAGTGTCGGAGCGGCGCAACGGCTGAGCGGAACGAACCGGGCGGCGAGATCGGGAGCGCGGGGACGCGCGATCGGTGTCTCATCGTGGCGCCGCTTCGCCTGACGATGGTCTTTCGCCCCCCGACCGATGCGCGCCTGTCGGTCGGGCGAGGGAGGGTTGGATGCACGGCCCACCTGGTCAGGGCGAGTCACCCGAGTTTGACGCGAAGGAACCATCGTCCCAGGTCACGTCCATACCGATACCTCGTTCCAGGTAGAGCTAGGAGCGCCGGATCCGGCCTCTGAGAGGCTCCGGGGGCTACGGATGGAAGGAGCGGGAGTGAGCGAAGCGCGGAGTGCCTCGGAGACGGACGAGGATCCGATCCGTGTCTTGGTCGCCGATGACGAGGAGACGGTCGTCGACGTCCTCCGTGCGCTCATCGGCTCGGATCCGTCCCTTCGCTTCGTGGGAGCAGCCCACAACGCCGAAGACGCGATCGAGATGACGGCGCGCGAACGTCCGGACGTGGTCCTGCTCGACGTGCGGATGCCGGGCGGTGGAGGACTGCGGGCGACCCGTGAGATCACGAAGCGATGCGCGCCGACGAAGGTCGTCGCGCTCTCGGCGCACCAGGATTCCGACACCGTGATCGGCATGATCAGCGCGGGGGCGAGCGGCTACGTTCCCAAGGGAGATCCGACGGAGAAGATCCTGCGGACGATCCATCGCGCGATGGATCCGGACTACGTCGCGGAGGAGGCGCGACCACAGCTCACGCTGGTCTCCCCGAGGCTTCCTCAGCGCACGCAGCAGAGGACCGCGGTCGCCCGAGCGATCCTCGACGGGGTCATCACGGCCGAGTTCGAGCCGATCGCGGAGCTCGCCACGGGCCGGGTCGTCGGCCTCGACGCGCATCCGCGCGTGGCGACCCTCCCCCACCGATCCTACGACGCCTGGTTGGCCGACGCCGAGGGGGCCGACCTCCTGCTCGACTTCGAGCTGTCGGCGTTCCGAGTCAGCCTGTCGGCCTTGCCGGTGGTCCCCGAAGACCTGTTCCTGGAATTCGAGGTGACGCGGTCGACCGCGGCCGAGGGAAGGTTCCGGCGAGCGATCCGGGGGTCGGTCGCCCCCCGGGTCGTGCTGGGGTTCTCGCCTCTCTCGCCCGCGGCCGCGCCCGAGCTCGAGGCCGAGGATCCCGGCGGGATCTTGGCGACCCTTCGCGCGCGGGGGATCCGCGTCGCGGCGAGGGACGCCGGCCCCGGGTTCGAGAGCCTTCGGCATCTCTCCAACCTCTCCCCCGACCTGGCCAAGCTGGATCCGACGCTCATCCGGAGTCTGGGACAGACCTTCTCGAGCCATTCCGTCGTCGCCGCGGTGGTGGCGTGCGCCGGAGACGTCGGTGCACGACTGATCGCGCCGGGCGTCGAGTCCGAAGACCAGCTGCTCGAACTCAGGAACCTCGGTGTCGAGCTGGTGCAGGGGCCGATCGTCGGAGAGCCGATCCCGTTCTCGGAGCTCCCCGGTCAGGCCGAGCTGTGGGAAGTACCGCAGACCTTGGGGCGCGGCCGGGGTCTCACCGCGCAGCCGCATCCCTCGACCCCGGGCGATGGTGCCCGGTGAAGCGATGGAGCCGGCGATTCTCGCTGATCGCGGTCGGCACGTTCGCCCTCGCCCTCACCGGGCAGGCGGCCGCGAACGCGGCCTGTCCCGTGCTGGACGCCACCTGCCAGGCCGGCGCGGCTCTCGCCGCCGCTGAAGATCTCGTCGACGACACGACCGAGCCGGTCGACACGCCGGTCGACGGTACGATCGACCCGATCGTGGACGACCACGTCGATCGGGTCCGCGACCTCCTCGGTGACGGTCCTCTCGACCTCCCGGACCCGATCGATGATGGACCGGGCGGTGGGCACGGTGGGGCCGGCCCTCGGCCCCCCGGCTCCCCGGACCCGAGCGGCCGAGGTGTCGTGAGCGGCCGGAGCCACGACGGCCCCGGACTCTCCGGTCCGTTCGGGCCGATCATCTCGTCGGCCTCCGGGACGGCTCCACCCGAGCGCGGGGACCGGACGACCGGGAGGAGCTTCGGAGATGCTCTCGGAGGCGTGGCGCGCAGCCTGGCGATCGTGCTCGCCCTCTTCGGGCTCGCCGTCGCATTCGTCGCCATCCAGGATCACCTCGACCGGAACGACCCGAGGCTGACGCTCGCACCGGTCGACTCGGACGTGGTGGAGTTCGCATGAGTATCGGACGGATCCGACTGATGCTCGCCGACGACGAAGCGTCGATCCTCGAAGCGATGAGCGAGCTCGTGTCGATGGACAAGGACATCGACGTGGTGGGGACGGCCCGCGACGCCGGCGAGGCGATCGACCTCGCCGAGCTTCACGCGCCGGATGTCGCCCTCCTCGACGTCCGCATGCCCGGCGGTGGCGGCAGTCGCGCGGCACGCGAGATCCGCCGACGGTCGCCCGAGACCCGTATCGTCGCCCTGTCGGCGAGCACCGACCCCCGGACGGTCGCCTCGATGGTCCGGGCAGGTGCCGTGGGCTACGTGGGCAAGGATCAGCCGGCCGACGAGGTGCTCCGCGCGATCCATCGCTCCGCGGACGGACGCGCGAGCCTCGTGGTCGATCGCCTGGGCGAGGTGGCGGAGCGGCTCGTCGAGCAGCAGACGCGCGACGTCGCCCGCGTCGTGGAGGGGGCACGGGTCTCGGCGGAACGGATCGAGGATGCCATCCGCGGAAACGCGATCCACACCGTCTTCCAGCCGGTGGTCGACCTCAACGACGGCCACATCCTGGGGGTGGAAGCGCTTTCGCGATTCCTGACCAAGCCTAGGCGGTCTCCGGAGACCTGGTTCGCGGCGGCTGCAGATCAGGGGCTGCTGGCGCGGCTCGAACTCGCGACCGCGACCCAGGCCCTCGGGCACCTGGATGCCATCCCCGATGGTGTGTACCTCTCGGTGAACGTCTCTCCCGAGACACTCCGCGAACCCCGACTGACCGAGCTCTTGCGTTCGACCCAGGCACAGCGCGTGGTCATCGAGCTCACGGAGCGCTCGCCGATCGTGGACTACGAGGAGACGAACGCGGGGCTCGCCGAGCTCCGTGCGCTGGGCTGTCGGCTGGCGATCGACGACGTCGGGAAGGGGTTCTCCGGACTCGCGCATGTCGTCGAGCTGTCGCCCGACCTGTTGAAGTTCGATCGGAGCCTCGTCAGCGGCGTGGACGCCGACG
>JAJNBA010000073.1 GCA_021155985.1 Actinomycetes bacterium | reverse complement strand
CAGCCGATGACGCTGGAGTTCGTCCTTCGGATGGCGGTCCGCGGAGAGCCGGACGCGCTCGAGATGCTCACGACGACCTTGGATCGGATCGCTTCCGGCGGGATCTACGACCAGGTCGGAGGCGGGTTCTCGCGCTACTCGACCGACGCGGCCTGGCACGTCCCTCACTTCGAGAAGATGCTCTACGACAACGCGCAGATGGCGCAGCTCTACGTCCGAGCGTGGTTGTTGACCCGCAACGACCGGTATCGCCGGGTCGCGACCGACACCCTCGACTACCTCCTCCGCGAGATGCACCATCCAGAGGGCGGCTTCTACTCGAGTCAGGATGCGGATTCCGAAGGTGTCGAGGGCAGGTTCTTCACGTGGACCTGGGAGGAGCTCGTCGATCTCATCGGCGCCGACGTTGCCGCCGCCTTCGGGGCCACGCCGGCGGGCAACTGGGAGGGCACGAACGTGCTGTGGCTCCCGAACGGCTCGGAGCCGAGGGGCCTCGACCTCTCCGGGGCGCGACGCGCGCTCTTCGAGGCGAGAGAGGCCCGGATCCGGCCGGGGACGGACGATAAGGTGCTCACCGCCTGGAACGCGATAGCGATCACGGCTCTCGCCGAAGCGGGCCGGGCGTTCGAGGAACCCAGGTTCATCGAAGCCGCCGAGGGCTGCGCGCGCTTCGTCTTGAAGAACCTCCGCCGGGCCGACGGACGACTCCTGCGCTCATGGCGGGAAGGGGTTCCAGGGCGAGCCGGCTTCTGCGATGACCATGCGCTGCTGGCGTCCGCCTGCCTCACGCTCTTCTCGACCACGGGGACGGTCGACTGGTTCCGCGAAGCGGTCGGGCTCCTCGACGCATCGGTGGACCTGTTCCTCGACGCGGAGCACGGTGGCTTCTTCCAGACGGGATCGGATGACGACCAGCTCGTCCTCCGACCGAAGGAGCTGTACGACAACGCCGTGCCCTCCGGGAACTCGGTGGCCGCCGACGTGCTCCAGCGTGTCGCTCTGCTCTCCGGTGACCGCGACCGGGAGCAGATCGGCGTCGCGGCGATCCGGTTGGTCCGCGACGTGTTGGGGAGGGCGCCGACGGCGTTCGGGCACGCCCTCTGCGCGCTCGACCTCTATCTCGGACCCACGCGCGAGGTAGCGATCGTCGGGGACCCGAAGGACATCCGCACGCAGGCGTTGGCAGACGAAGTTCACCGCAATCGCTTCCTTCCGAACACGGTCGTGGCGGTCGGCGACCCACGCGATCGTGAGGCCTCGGAAGCGGTGGCACTCCTCCGCGACCGCCCCCAGGTCGACGACGCGCCCACCGCCTTCGTGTGTCAACGATTCGCGTGTCGTCTGCCCGTCACGCGGCCCGAGGACCTCGCGGCGCAACTCGAAGAGATGTGAGGGAGCGAAGGCCAGCCCGCTGATGGGAGCGAGCTAGGATCCGGATGCGCCCAAGGGGTTAGGACGTCCCATCGCCCGATAGGTGGATCCGGCCGCGACCACCGCCGACGCGTCCAACAGGTTCTGCCCGTCCACGAGAATTCTTCTCCGCCATACGGCTGCCGAGGTGGTGGAGATCGAGTTCGCGGAATCCGTCCCATGCCGTGCATACGACGACACGATGGGCATCCTTCATCGCCTCGTACGGATCAGCGGCGAGTTCCGACTCGGGGACGCCGATCGCGATCGCCTCGGGGGATGGTCAAGGATGCAGCCCCGAGGATGGCTGCTCGGCCGCCGGGGAGGTCATCCCGCGCTCGGAGAGGAACAGGATGTACGGGGCCGCGGTGAAGACAGGAGCGAGCACCCGTGAGAGGTCGAAGGGCTCACGCCACACATTGATCGACAACACCGTGGCGAGCGCAACGAACGGAAGCGCCCCCCAGGCGATCGACAGGCGGCTTCGAACGGCGAGCAGGGTGAAGGAGACGACGGCCACGAGGATGGCAGCGCTGAGGAGCAGGTCGTCGGGATGGGTCGCCCACGATCGGATCGCCTGCCACATCCCCGCGAACGGCGGGGCGAAATTCTCGGTGCCGCCCCCGACGCCGGTGACGCCGGCCAGGCGCCAGCGAAGATAGACGGACCACGTCACCATGGTGAGGGCGGGCGCGATCACGATGCGCCACTGGAGCCGGCGTTCCGCGAGCCAGCCTCCGATGAGAACCCCGATCGCGAACAGGATCATGACCTCTCGGCTGAGCGCGGCCGCTGCGAAGAGGAAGCTCGCCGTCCATCGCCGATCGGTCTCGAGCGCGTAGAGAGCGCCCAAGCAGAAGACGTAGGCGATCACGCCGGCACCGTCGATCAGGACCTCGAAGATCAGGCCGACGTTCAACGGTATCGCGAGGCCGATCCAGGAGGATCCACCCCATCGCGCGGCGAGCTTCGCTCCCAGCCACGACCCGAACGCGATCGCGATGAGGTTCGTCGCGAGCATGGACCACACGATGACCGCGGGCGGGAAGGACCCGAACCCTCCGGCGATCATCGGATAGAGCATCCGCTGGCCTCGATAGAGCGGCCTATCGATGACGGCTGCGTGCCGCGTCGGGTCCAGGTACCAGGGATCGTTCGCCTGCACGAAGAAGAACTTGCCGTCATGCCCCATGCCCGCTCGTGTCGGCACCTCGCCCAGACGCTCTCGCGCATACTCCGTCTGGATCGGCGAGTCGTCTCCGAGCCCGAGGAAGGTGCTTGCGTCCATCCCAGCCGGGATCAGGAGCCGGATCGCGACCGCTGCGGCGATCGCGAGACCTGCCACTCCGATGACCCAGGCCGGAGCCCGACGGCGCACGATCACTCGTCCCCCCGGGGGGTCAGCGGTGACGCTGACCACACTCGCTCGACGGCGGATGCGAGGAGGTCAGCACGCACAGGCTTCACGGTCGCTCCCCGCTGAGCCGACCGATCCCAGCCGGAGACGGATCGTGTCTCGGAGCCATGATGAGGAACGGGAGGGCAGTGAAGACGGGTACCACCGCCCGCGAGAAGTTGTAGGACTCCCGCAGGACCTCCGCCGAGAGGACGACCATGAGCGCGGCGAACGGGAGGGCGCCCCACGCGATCGGCGAGCGGCTCCGGAGGGCGAGGGGAACGAAGGCGATCACGACGAGGACCAAGACCGAGTTGAGAAGGAGCTCGCCTGGGTTCCGCACCCACGACTCGAACGCTTCGTAGAGCCCCACGAAAGGAGCCGTGAAGTTCTCGGTGCGCTCTCCGACGCCGGGGACGCCATCCAGGCGGAAGCGGAGGTACACGTTCCAGACGGCCATCCCGACGACGGGCATGAGGACGATCCGCCAGATCGATCGGCGGCCCTCGAGCCACCACAGGACGAACACGCCCACAGCGAACCCAACCATCACCTCCCGGCTCAGCGCCGCTGCCGCGAAGAGGAGCGATGCGAACCAGACCCTGGTGGCGACGAGCGCAAGAAGGCCGGCCAAAGCGAAGGTGTACGCAACGATCCCGGCGCCGCCGATATCCAGCTCGAAGATCAGACCGATGTTGAGCGGAACCGCGAGTCCCAACCAGGGTGACGCTCCCCAGCGCAACGCGAGCTGGGCCGCCACGAGAGCGCCGATGCCCATCGCCAACAGATTCGTGATGAGCATGGACCACACGACGACGCCGGGCGGGAACGCTCCGAGGCCTCCGGCGATCAATGGGAACAGCATCCGTTGGCTCCGATAGACGGGTCGATCGAGCACCGCGGCGTTCTCATCCGGCTGGAGGAGCCACGGGTCGTTCGCCTGCACGAAGAAGAACCTGCCATCGTGCCCGAGGTCTCTCCGGGTTCGCACCTCGTCGAGGAATCGTTGCGCGTAGTTGGTCTGAACGGGCGAGTCGTCGCCCAACGCCAGGAAGACCGTCGGATCCATCCCGCTCGGGATCAGAAGTCGAAGCGCGATGAGCCCACCGATCGCAAGTCCCGCGGCGCCCACGACCCACGAAGAGGGGCTCTTGACTGCGCTCATCCTTTCCGGGCGACGGCGACCCAACTCAGCCCCGGCATCTCCTCCACGAGTTCCAGGGGGCGCGCCAACGGCATCATCAGGCGGAACGAGACGACCTGCGAGCGGCTGATCGATGTTCGGCGGAACCAACGGTTCACGGACCAGCCCAGAACGCCCAGCCTGTTGAATTGGGCGAGTCCTTCGACCTCGAATCCAGCGCCCTCCAGGAGCTCGCGGACCTCCGTACCCTCGTACCTCCGACGATGCCCGATGGCTTCGTCCAACGGGGAGTACAGGGAGCGGTGGGCGGGGACGAGTACGAGCGCCTTGCCCCCAGGCTGGAGGATCCGATGGAAGTTTCGGACAGCCGCATCCGGCCGGTCCAAGTGTTCCAGCACGTTGACGCAGACGACGGTATCGAACATCTCATCTTCCAGCTGCACGAAGACGTCGGGATCCTCGAGATCGCCCTCGATCACCGAGAAATTCTCGAGATGCCCGTACCGATGAGCGAGCCTGTGTGCGTATGACGGGTCGACATCGAGAGCAACGATCCTCTCTCGATCGAGCAACAGCGAGGTGATGTTGCCGATGCCGGAGCCGGCTTCCAGGACGCGGTTCCCGATCGCTCCGTCGAACTGCCCCACGATCCAACGGGAGAGCTGGGGTGACGTGCCGATGCTCTCGAGGGTGGCGCGGCCGTGGTCTTCCGTGAACCGCGTGTCGAGGAAACGGAACCTGAAGAGGAGCCACATGGCCTGCACGCCGTCGCGCCAGCCGATGTTCTTCCCTTCGGCGTACGTCCGGCCGTGATAGGAGATCGGCACTTCGTAGATCCTGGCGCCTGACTGCGCGAGCCGGGTGGTCAGCTCCGGCTCGATCCCGAATCGCTCGCTGCGGAGCCGCAGGTCCTTCAGGACGTCCGCCCGTACGGCCTTGTAGCAGGTCTCCATGTCGGTGAGGTTCAGGTCGTTCAGAACGTTCGTGAACCAGGTCAGGATCCGATTCCCGAGGGAGTGCCAATACAGAAGGACGCGGCGCTCCGGGCTCGCGGCGAATCGCGAACCGAAGACCGCATCTGCTCGGTCTTCCACGATCGGCTTCACCAAACGAGGGAAGTCGGCGGGGTCATACTCGAGATCGGAGTCCTGCACCACGGCGATGTCGCCAGTCATCCGGGTGATCGCGGTGCGGATGGCGGCTCCCTTCCCGCGATTGATCGGATGATGGAGAACCACGATCCGGTCGTCCGACGACGCGAGTTCCCGGAGGAGCTGCAGTGAATCGTCGGTACTACCGTCGTCGACCACGATGAGTTCCAGGTCCCCGTCAACGGGAGAGTCGAGGACGCGCTGGACGATCGTGCGCAGCGTTCGGGCCTCGTTGTAGACGGGCATCAACACCGACAGCCTCACGTCGCTCCCTTCCGTCACTGACCCTCATCGAGCAATCGGCGCCACGCGAAGGGACTTGATGGCGGACGACAGGGGAGTCCCCCCACGAAGGGAAGGTCGTCATCCTACCGACCGGGGAAGGCCGACCTCCCGAGCCATCCACCGCTCGCGGGGAGGCCCGGCAGCGGACGTCACGGTCGAGATCCACGGTCGGCGCCCTTCATGCCGACCGTGCCGGGTCGATAATCCCTGCGTGACGGTACACACCGCCTCCCTTCTCGACCGCCACCGGAATCCGGACGGGGGGTTCGGCCCTCACGTAGGCCAGCCGAGCGAACTGGAGCCCACCGCGCTCGCCGCGATGGCCTTGGCGGACCGGGACGCCGCGGCGTGGCTGGCAGCCGCGCAGCGACCGGATGGGGCCTTCGGGTTCGACGTGGGTTCCTACGTGAACGACTCGGCGACCGGATTGTGCGCGCTGGCGGTCGGTCCCGGCTCCGAGCGCGAGAGGGCTCTCGACTACCTCGAGAACGCACAGGCCCAACGGGTCGAGACCTCGGCAGCTGTCCCGATCGATCCATCGGCGATCGGCTGGGGATGGGTCGGAGGAACGGCATCGTGGGTCGAGCCCACGGCGCGGGCACTCTGGGCGCTCAGGGTTGCGAGACCCTCCTCACCTCGGATCGCGGATGCCGTGGCTCTGCTCCGTGATCGCGGATCCGTCGGGGGCGGATGGAACTACGGGAACCGCGAGGTCCTCGGCGAGGAGCTTCCGCCCTACGCCCAGACGACGGCCGCAGCCCTGATCGGCTTACGCGGTCTCGACCCAGATCTCGAGATCCCTGGTCTCGACTCCCTGCGGCGGCTCTGGCGCGCCGAAGCGGCCGGAGGCTTATCGCTCGCGATGACGATGGCGGCCTTCCGGATCCATGAGGCCCGATCCGACGCCGAAGAGGTTGGTGTTGCACTCGAGCGCCTCGTGGGAGAGACGCGGCTCCTGGGTGACGGGATCGCGCTTGGCTGGGCTGCCCTGGCGGCGAGCGACCGGCTCCTCGGGATCGATGCATGAGCAACCGCCCCGTCGATCGCCGGACGATCCTCCGCGGAGCCGTCGCAGGAGGCGTGATCGCGACCGCCGGCGGCCTCGGGCTGCGAGCGATGCTCCGAGAACCGCCTCCATGGGACGAGGCAGCGTTCCCGCCACCCGGCGACGCCCACGTGGCCGTGCTCGCCGCCACTGACTACGAGGGATCCTTGGAGACGACGGTGTTCGATGGCCTCCGCTCGATCGATGCCGATATCGAAGGCGCGAACGTGCTCCTGAAGCCGAACCTGGTCGAATTCGACCCCACGACCGCGATCAACACCGAGCCCAGATTGATCGCCGCGACGATCCTCGCCCTCCGACGGCTCGGCGCCGCATCGGTGCGTGTCGGTGAAGCCCCCGGCCACCGCCGAGACGTCCAGGACATCATCACTCGGTCGGGACTCGCGGATGCCCTCGCGGGTGTCGAGGCCCCGTTCGTCGATCTGAACCTCGCCGGCATCCAGCGGGTGTCGCTCCGTTCGCGGTACACGGATCTTGGCGCCCTGTGGCTGCCGACACCCGTGGTCGAGGCCGACGTCGTCATCTCGATGCCGAAGATGAAGACGCACCATTGGGCGGGCGTGACGTTGTCCCTGAAGAACCTCTTCGGGACGCTGCCCGGGCGCGTCTACGGCTGGCCGAAGAACATCTTGCACTGGGCAGGGATCGAGCAGTCCATCCTCGACATCGCCGCCGCCGTGCGTCCGTCCTACGCGATCATCGACGGCATCGTCGGCATGGAGGGCAATGGCCCGATCTCCGGGACGTCGGTCGGATCGGGCCTCCTCGTCTTCGCAGACGACCCGGTCGCCGCGGATTCGATCGGCGCATCACTCATGGGTTTCGATCCTGAGCAGATCGCCTACCTCGCCGAGGCGAACAGATTCCTCGGGCAGGCAGATCCGGCTCGGATCGAACAGCGCGGTGAGGATCCAGGGCGACTGACCCGGGCGTTCTCGCCTCCACCGCTCGGAGACGGGATCACCGCAGGCTAGTCGCGGAGTACACGACGCCGTTCACGTCGCCCGCGATCCGGCGCCATCCGGTGTTGTTCTCCAGGACGGCGAGAAGCCCCTCGCCTTGAGTCGGTTCGGCCGCGACGGGGCGTCGCCGGTTGGTCGCTTCGAGACTCCCTTGCGGTCGCGCTCCCGAAGACTCCCTTCGCGTACGCGTTACCTGTCGAGGGTCAGGCTGCGCTCGTGTCCGGTAGGAGTTGCTTGCTCGACGTCCCGGCCGCCGTCCTCTGAGCCAAGAAGTCGGGTCCTCCGTGTCCCGGAACCTCTCGGCGAAGATCAGGTTCGCGACGAAGATGGGGAAGAACGAGATCGCGATCGCCGCGAGCAGACGAGGGACTATCGGCAGGCCGAGCAACGAGCCGGTGGGGATCAGCCAGGCGACGGAGAGGCCGAGGAACAAGACCCCGAGAAGGAGTCCGGGGCGCGCGATCCGGATCCTCCGCTCCACTTCGATGGCGAGCAACACAGAGAGCAACACACCCACGAACACGAGCGAGTTGACGAGCCACGTGGTCCCGAAGAGCAACGCGAACTGCACGACGCTCTTCGTCTCGAGGAGGAGGAACGCGGCCCCCATGAAGAAGAGGTCTGCGTAGCGGAACATCGGGCGGAACGAGCCGCCGCCGATGCGGATGAACACGACGGATGCCAGGAGGACGAGCGCGAGCGCCACGAGGTACCGGGGAGGGATGGAACGCTCCTGCAGGTACAGGAACGGCCGGTCGTCGACCGCCGGCGCGACGACCGAGCGATCCTGAGGATCCCATCGCTCCTCGCAACGGAGGGTCTCCGGATCGGCGCTCGCCACGAACACACTCAGGCGCCCAACTTCCCCGAGGCCCCTGCTTTCGCCCAGGTCGAAGCACGGACGTTCGCCGAACACCTCGGTGAGCGTCCCCGCGAGCCGGTCGGCCAGCCACTGCTCGCGATAGAAGTTGTAGATCGTGAAGGCACCCTGCGGTTCGAGGTGTTCCGCTGCCGCCTGGAAGGCCTCGCGGGTGAACAGGTAGCTCTCGAGACGAACCGCGGACTGTCCGCTCAGAAGGGTGAGCGAGTCGGGCAGGGCGAAGACGATGAGTCCGTACCGATGATCGGTCCGCTCCAGGAATGCTCGACCGTCGTCCACGAACTGCCGGACGCGAGGGTCCGCGTACGGCTGCTCCGGATGGAAGCGTTCTCCGATCTCCATCAGCTTCGGGTCGATCTCGACCGCATCCACGCGCGACGCTCCCTGGCGCAAGGCGACGGCGACGTCGTTGCCGTTCCCCGCACCGACGACGAGCACGCGATCGGGAGCCGTCGCGATCCGGTCGTACGGGAGCTCGTAGTCGGTTCCCTGCGTGCGGACCGCGGCCTGATGAGGGACGCCGTTCGCGTCGACGGCGACCAACCCCTCGGCGTGCCCCAGCCGGAGCCGGTAGTACGGAGACCAGATGGTCTCGTCGCTGAACGTGCCCAACGCGAGCACCGCCAGCAGCGAGACGAGCGCGACCAGCTGGAGCGGGCTCGGTTTCCCGAGGAGCCAGAGACTCGTCGCGACGATGACGACACCCCACCCGATGGATCCCGTCCCCGTGAACGCGAGGACGGAGAACGCAACGATCCCGAGGATCGATCCGAGGATGTCGAGCCGGTACGCCTCGAGCGGCGGGAACCGTTGGAACCTGACGGCGACGCCGTGGGCCACGGTCGCGAGGGAAGCTGCCGTCGCACAGAACACGAGAGGCAGCAGGACCCACGCCGGCAGTCCCGTCTGGCGCACGCCGAAGAACACCAGGTCCCCGCCGGTGCGATCGATCTGCGCCGGAAAGGCGGCGACGAGACCGAGGAAGAGCGCGATCACCACCGGGGACCACGCGAACAGGTCAGGTCCCTTGTGCGCCCGAAGGAATCCGATCCCGATACCGAGGAAACTGCCCAGCAAAACGAAATTGGCGAAGTACGACAGGTGCACGACCCACGCACCCGACCACCGGATCGCGACCAGCTCGACGAAGAGCATCAGGAAGCTCGCCGCCACCAGCTCGAGGCGTTGTCGGCGCATCGGCGAAGGCTAGCGGGCACGAACTGACGTCGCCAGCTTCCATCGAGATCCGTACGAACGCCGCGACTGGGGAGCGGCGTCCGGCGGAGCGGTGACTAGACTCGCGATCTTCCGAACAGAAAGGACGACCCGTGCCGACCGCGACGATCCACACGAACAAGGGCTCCTTCACCGTGCGACTGATGCCCGATCATGCGCCGAAGACCGTCGAGAACTTCGTCGGGCTCGCGAGCGGCTCGAAGGAATGGAAGGACCCACGGGATGGAGAGACGAAGTCGACGGCGCTCTACCCGGGCACGATCTTCCATCGCGTGATCCCCGGGTTCATGGTCCAGGGCGGCGACCCGACCGGGACGGGGATGGGGGGACCCGGCTACCAGTTCGACGACGAGGTGCCCTCCGACGGACCGTCGTTCGACCGGCCCGGACTCCTGGCGATGGCGAATGCAGGACCGGGAACCAACGGCTCCCAGTTCTTCGTGACGGTAGCGGCCACGCCATGGCTGGACGGGAAGCACACGATCTTCGGCGAGGTCTCCGAGGGCTACGACGTGATCGAGGCGATCGCAGGCACGCCGACCGGTTCGCAGGACCGGCCGGTCGATGAGGTCGTGATCGAACGGATCGACGTGGCCGACTAACCCGGCGCCGGCGCGACATCGACCCGATAGACGAGGTGGAGCCAACGTTCCGATCCATGCAGCGTCTCCTTCCACACGGTCATCCCGATCCGCTCGGCCACGCCGCGTGACGGCACGTTCTCAGGACGGATCAGCGAGATCACGTGATCCATCCCGAGCGGCCCGAGACAGCGGTCACGCCACGCCGCGGCCGCTTCGGTCGCGATCCCCTGGCGCGCGCGGCGCGGCGTGACCGACCATCCGATCTCGACCTCGCCGACGCCGTCGATCACCTGTGGGATCGGTCCGCAGTTGCCCAGGAACTCCCCCGACCGCCGATCCTCGATCACCCACAGGCTGTAGCCGTACCGCTCCTGCCGATCGAGTGACCGCTCGATCCAGGCACGTGATTCCTCACGACTGAAGGGATGCGGGTAGAAGCGCATGTGGTGGGCGTCGGACTGGATCTCGTGCAGGGCGTCCAGGTCCGACAGGTCCGCCGCGAACGGTCGGAGCCGCAGACGGTCCGTCTCGAAGGCGTTCTCCTCCACGACGGCGAGCGTATCGAGGGGCGTGAGCTCGGGGCCACGGGTACGGTTGTCGGGTGCCGACACCAGCCGAGACCGTCGACGTCGCAGGGCGGGAGATCCGGGTCACGAACCCGCAGAAGGTGTACTTCCCCGACGCGCCGGACGGTCCGATCACGAAGCTCGACCTCGTCCGGTACTGGATCGAAGTCGCCCACGCGGCGCTGGTCGGATGCCGCGCCCGACCGACGACCCTCCACCGGTTCCCGGATGGAGCCGCCGACGAGGGCTTCTATCAGAAGCGCCTGCCGAAGGGTGCACCCCCGTGGGTGGAGACGGCGCTGATCCGGTTCCCGAGCGGGCGTACCGCGGACATGCCGGTGATGGCGGACGCGGCGCACCTCGCGTGGGCCGCGACGCTCGGATGCCTCGAGATCAACCCGTGGCCGGTGCGGAAGTCCGACGTCGACCATCCGGACGAGCTCCGCGTCGACCTGGACCCCGGTCCCGAGATCCCGTTCGACCACGTGCGTGAGGTGGCCCTCGTCACGAAGGACGTGCTCGAGGAGCACGGGCTCGCCGGTTTCCCCAAGACGAGCGGCAAGAAGGGGATCCACGTGAACGTCCGGATCCGACCCGAATGGTCATTCACCGAGGTCCGGCGCGCCGCGCTCGCGCTCGCGCGCGAGGTCGAGCGCCGCGTCCCCGACATCGCGACGACGAAGTGGTGGAAGGAGGAGCGCCACGGCGTGTTCATCGACTACAACCAGAACGCGCGGGACAGGACGGTGGCGTCCGCCTACAGCGTTCGCCCGGTCGCGGACGCGCGCGTCTCGACACCCCTCGGATGGGACGAGGTGCCGGGCGTGGAACCCGAGGCTTTCACGATCCGCACGGTGCCAGCCCGGCTGGAGCGCGTGGGCGACCCGGGGGCGGGGATCGACGACCGGGCGACGGGGATCGAGGCACTCCTCGAGCTCTCGGACCGGCAGGCCGCGGAGGGACAGGGTGAGGCGCCCTACCCGCCGCACTTCCCGAAGGCCGAGGGGGAGCCCGTCCGCGCCCAGCCCTCCCGGCGCCGCCAGAAGGGTGAGGCCGACGACGCGACCGTGCCACCCCCGGCGCCCGGGAAGCGAAGCGGACCGACGGGCAGGCGCCGCACCACGATGCCGCTGATCGAGATCGCGCGCGCCGCGACCGAGGCCGAGGCGAAGGAAGGTCTGGAGCGCTGGAAAGCACGCCACCCCGGGGCGGCGGCACACCTCGAGCCGGCCGATGTGCTGGTCGATCCGATGCGAGGGCGCAGCACGACGTGGACGAGGATCCGGGTGAACCTCCGTCACGTTCCCGAGGCGGATCGGCCCCCACAGGAAGCGCTCGAGGTGGACTACGACCCGTGGGAGGGCGTCGAGTGGCGGGGTCAGTCCTCGTCCCAGTCCCAGGACGGTGGCGACTCGCCGAGCTGAGCCCACGTGCACGAGGACGGCTCGCGATCCTCGCGCCAGCGCAGGAAGGTGGCGGCGTGTCGCATGCGCCCCGACTGGATCCGATCGAACGCGACCTCGCAGACGAGCTCCGGGCGGAGGGAGACCCACGCGGTGTCCTTGCCCGCCGACCACCGGCTCTGACCGCCGGGCGCGCGCATCCCGCCGAAGCTCCCCTCGCCCTCCAGCGGTCGCAGCAGATCCCGGAGCTCGCGCCGCTCCTTCGCCTTGAACGACGACGTGTGACCCACGTAGTGGAGGGCGCCCTCGTCGTCGTACAGCCCCAGGAGCAGGGATCCGACGCCGTCGTCGTTCTTCGCGACGCGGTACCCGCCGACCACGCAGTCCGCGGTCTTCCGATGCTTCACCTTCACCCACCCACGCGCGCCGCGCAGGTAGGGCTGGTCGGCGAGCTTCGCGATGATCCCGTCTTGACCCAGCCCGGCCTCGTCCGCGAACCATTCCTGGGCCGCCGTGAGGTCGTCCGTCCAGGGCGTGAGGAGGAGGTCCGGCCCGGGCGTCAGCGCATCGAGATCCTGTGGCGCCTGGCCGACGTGTAGGCGCGCGCACAGCTCCGCGAGCCGCTCCCGACGCTCGACGAGCGGCAGCCCGGTGAGGTCCGTCCCATCCTCCTCCAGTACGTCGAAGAGGATCAGGGTGGCCGGGATCTCGGCCGACAGCTTGCGCACGCGCGACTCGGCCGGGTGCAGCCGGAGCTGGAGCGCGTCGAAGGACAGGCTCCCCGGCTGGACCAGCACGATCTCGCCGTCGGCGACGAAGGGTCCGTCCCCCCGCTCCTCCAGCATCGCGACGAGCTCCGGGAAGAACCGGTTCATCGGCCGGTCGCCTCTGCTCTCGAGCGTGATCCCGTCACCGACCGAAACGACCGTGCGGAACCCGTCCCACTTCGGCTCGTACGTCCACCCGGCACCGCGTGGGATCTCCGGCTCGAGCTTCGCGAGCATCGGTCCCTGACCGACCTTGGTCACGGGCGCACCCTACTCGGCGGGCGGGGCTCGCCATCGAGCCCCGCCTCCGATGTTCAGCTGCCCTCGACGGTGAGCAGGATCAGCTGTCCGCCCTCCCGTTTGAGGGTGATGTCTCCCACCTTCTCCTCGTTGACGAAGATGGAATGTGCCTGTACGTCCAGCAGCCAGGCTCCTTCGCCGAAGAAGGCGGAGGCGTCGACGATGCCGCTGCTCTCCCATCCGATCGTGTTGACGCGTGCGACCACCGATAGGGCCCCGGTGTTCAGGTCGTAACGGAGGATCCGCGACTCGAAGCCAGAGCTCACGTCTTCTTGGATCATCAAGCTGTCTGAGCTGATCCCGAGGTTGTCTGGGTTCTTCATCGCCGGTGCGGGATCGAGCGGATTCGTCGTCGCGTTCCCGTCCAAGACGATCGAGAAGTCGACGACGCGCCTGGGGTCGTGCTTCGCGAACGTCATCTGGAAGAGGCGTCCGTTCCCGAAGGCACCGCCGGTTCCGCTCGTGAGCCTGCCCGTGGTCGGATCCGGGACCGCGGAGCTGCTGCCGGTGTCGGCCAGATACATCACGGGGTTCCCCCCGCTCTGGACGTCCGGATCGTATGCGGTGTCCTCGACACGGATGAACTGGAAGACGTTGTTCCGGTTCGACCAGCGTTCGAGCGCATCCTGGGGCGGTGTGGCCGTCGTGCCTCTGGCGATCCATCCGGGCACCCGGATGAAGCGGCCCTTGAGGTGGTCACCAGCCGCGACATCACCATAGTCGTTCGCGCCGTTGAACGCGTTCCCGGGAGCGATCCGAACGCCGTTCTTGTGGGTGACGCGGAACGCCAGGAGGTTCCCCTCATCGGCCCAGATCGCGTCTTCGTCGTCCGCCAGGTACATGTACAGCTGGGAAGACGGGGCGGTGAAGGTGTCGTCCCCTGAGAGGACCGCGATCTTGTCCCACGCACCGGGCAGCACCATCGCGTTCTCGTGGTTGTGCCGCCCCATCCCCGCCACCTGTGTGTACTCCCCGGTCGCGGGATCGAGGACCACGGCATACCCGGACTGTCGGAGGTTCTCCGGCGCGTACGCGGGGTCGGGACCGTAGGGGGCCCCCGGAGGCACGGGAAGCGCGTCTGGGGCTTCCTCGCCCGTCAGGTAGAGGTAGGAAGATAGGCCGTCGGCCGGACCGGCCATCGTCGAGGAGCAGAACCGCTGGAACCCGGCGCTGGCCGGCACCGGCACCGATCCCGCGAGGACCCCGCCGCTCGGATCCAGCGTCAGGTGCGACACGGACGCCATCTCGAAATCGGCGAGCCCGTCGAACGGCACAGTGGTCTGTTCGTGGTTCACGAACACCTCGACGCTCCCACCCGCGCCGGGCATCGCGCCGATCCCGTCGGGCACGCCTTCGAAGAAGAAGTCACCTACCTCGTCGCCGACGCTGATGATCGGGGTCGCCGCCGATGTGGTCGGGTCGGCGAGCGTGATCATCAAGGGAACCGACGTGAAGAACGGTGCGGCCGACGCGGGTGGCGCGGCCATCAGAAGCGTGAGAGACGTCGCCGCGACGATCGCGGCGCTCCTCCAGGCACGTGCGCGTGCTCGCATGCACAGCCTCCTCTGTCGGGGGAACGACTCCACCCTCCCGCCCGAGCGAACAGGTCGTCAAATCCGCTGGTCGCGGGTCACGGTGGACGAGCAGCGGGCGAGTACCGTTTCCGGCCGTGCCGGACGAGCGACGGTTCCTCGAGATGGACGACGGGGTGAGGATCGCGCTCACCTTGCACTTCCCCGACACGCCTCCGCCCTGGCCGGTGGTGTTCGAGGCACGCCCCTACCGGAAGGACGACCTCTCGGACGCGACGGCGATCTACCGGAGGCTCTGCGACGAGGGCGACCTCGCTGTCTGTCGAGCCGATGTCCGCGGCACGGGCTCGTCCGAGGGCGACGCGGTCGACGAGTACACGGCACGCGAGCTCCGGGATCACGTCGCCACGATCGCGTGGCTCGCCGAGCAGGATTGGTCGAACGGCAGCGTGGGGATGTACGGCACGTCCTATTCGGGGTTCAACGCGCTCCAGGTCGCCGCCCTGCGCCCTCCCGCGCTGAAGGCGATCATCCCGATCTACGCCACCGACCGGCGCTACACGGACGACGTCCACTACGGGGGTGGGGTGCGGCGCGGCATCGACTTCCTCGACTACCCCGCGTACATGGTGGCCTTGATCGCCTTGCCCCCCGTCCCCTCGGTGTACGGGGACGGCTGGCGGGAAGAGTGGCACCGGCGGATCGAGGCGAACGATCCGTGGGAGCTCGCCTGGCTCGAGCACCAGAACGAGGACGACTTCTGGCGCCACGGCTCCGTCTTCTTCGACTACGAGGCGATCGAAGCCGCCACACTGGTGATCGCCGGCCACGCCGACGGCTACCGCAACATGGCGTTGCGCGCGTTCGAGCACCTGCGGGCTCCCAAGAAGGTCCTCTTCGGACCCTGGAGCCACATGAGCCCCCGCCTGTCGATGCCGGGGCCGCGGATCGACCACGTCCCCGTGATGATCGATTGGTGGCACCGATGGCTGGGCGGTGATGAGAGCGTCGACATCGAGCCGCCGATCTCGATCTTCGTCCGACGATGGACCGATCCTGCCCCGGACGTGGATACCTACGCCGGCGAGTGGCGGGCCGAGCCGACGTGGCCGCCCGCCCGGCTCGTGGAGGATCGCCGCGGGCTCGATTCGGCGACGACGTCGCACGCGAAGCCTGCCGACGCGACCGCCAAGAAAGACGACGTGCTCGAGATCCGCGGCGACGTGGGGGTGACCGCCTCGATCTGGTGCGCGGCCACGCTGCCGTTCGGGCTCCCTTGGGACCAGCGGCCGGACGAGGTGTTCTCCCTCGTGTACGACTGGCCCGTCGCGGATGAGACCGAGGTGATGGGTCGACCCAGGGTCGAGCTGACGGTCGTCTCCTCCGTCCCCGTGGCCTTCGTCTCGGCGAAGCTCTGCGACGTGGCGCCCGACGGGCGTTCGTCGTTGGTGACGCGCGGGATCGTGAACCTCACGCACCGCGACTCGGACGAGCGCCCTGAGCCCGTGCCGGTTGGCGAGCCGGTGACCGTGATCATCGAGCTGGACGCCACCGCCTACATGTTCGAGCCGGGGCACACGATGCGGCTCGATCTCGCGGGCTGCGACTTCCCGTCGTCGTGGCCGCCGCCCTTCCCGGGCACGCTCGAGATCGATCGCGGAGCCTCTTCCCTCGTCCTGCCTGTGATGGACGGTCCGCCGCTCCTGCCGGCCCCCGCCTTCGCGCCCGGTGCCCCGGAGCCGACGTTCCCGGAGCGGGTCCGGTGGGAGATCCGGGAAGACGTCTTGGCTCGCGAACGGAGCGTGACGATCGATCACGGTGGCATCCGGGGCCGGAGCGGCTTGGCCGACGGGTCGGACCACTATTGGGGGGAGATCACGGCCGGCCTCCACGTCCCCGGGAACAGCCGGGCGAGCGCGGGCGCGTCCTTGGTGCTGGCCTGGGACGAGGCGTCGGTCCGGACCGAGTCGCGAGCGACCCTCAGCTCCGATCCGGAGTCGTGGAACCTCGCGATCGAGCTCCAGGTCTACGACGGCGACGAGCTGATCGCCGAGCGCCGATGGGAGCGGACGACGCCGCGCGACCTGCAGTAGCGGGGCTCAGCTCGCGCGAGCCCGCCAGGCGGCCAGGAGTTCACCTTCCTTGTCCGGCGGCACGCCCGCCGCGAGCGGCGGTGTACCTCGATCGCGATCCCAGGCGAGGGTGTCCGCGATCGTTCGATCGAACGGACGAGGTCGCAGCCCTGCCGACGTCGCCTTCGCGGCGTCGTAGGCGTGGAACCCCGGCAGGTGGGGATGCCACATCGGGAACCAGGTCTCGTGGATCTCGCCGAGCCCCCGCACGAACGCGGGGTCGGCCCACACGAACGAGGTGTCGGCGCCCGCCGCGCTCCGCGCACTCTCCAGCACGTCGGCCGTCGTCGCCGGCTCGGCCGGCCCGATCACGCCGTACGTGTCGGAGTCGCCTGTCTCGACGCGATCGAGGACGAACGCGCCGAGGTCCCGGGCGTCGATCCCCTGCACCGGCGCGTCCGACGGCCCCGCGGCGAGCATCTCAGCCTGTCGCCGAACCGAGCCGCGGCCTCCACCTCGCACGCCACCTTCAGGGGTCCGTACGTCTCCTCGGTCACGTCCTCCGTGTCCGGGTACGGCGGCGGGTGGATCGGCGTGTCCTCCGTCGCACCGACCGGCAGGTCGTCCGGATGGACCGACAGCGAGGACACGAGCGTGTAGTGGCCGATCCGGTCGCCGATCGTGTCCGCGAGCTCGCGGACCTCCCGAGGGACGAAGGCACACGTGTCCAGGACCGCCTCCCAGGAGCGTCCCCGCATCGTCTCCACGCCGGCCTTCCGGTCGCCGTGGACGTGTTCGACGGGCGGCAGGTCCAAGGGCTCGGATCCCCCTCGGTGGAAGACGGTCACGTCGTGACCGCGGTGCACCGCCTCCTCGACGAAGGCGCGCCCGAAGAACCGTGTGCCGCCGACCGTCAGGATCTTCACGCGACGGACCCTACCGTCCCTGGAGGCGGGTCCGCGGCGGATCGGTGGGACGCGCGGCCCGCGCGCTCAGGCCGCCGACCCCTCCAGGTCCTGCGACCAGCCACCGTCGCGTGCGAGACCGTTCATCCGAGCGCGATGCGCCAGCGCCTCTTGTGCCGCGGAGCTGTTGGCGGCATCGCCACCCCACACGGTCAGCGGTCGCTGTTGGAGCGCGCGGCCGTAGGAGAAGGAGATCTCCCAGGGCGCGTCCTCGAGCCGGTTGATCTCATTGAGCCGGCTCGTCGCTTGCTCGTCGGTCATCCCGCCGGACAGGAACACGATCCCGGGCACCTCACCGGGGACGTGCGTTCGGAGGGTTCGGAGCGTGGCTTCCGCGATCGCGGCGTCGTCCGCCTGCGTCGACGCGCCCTTCCCGGGGACCACCATGTTCACCTTCAGGAGCGTGCCGGCGAGATCGACCCGATGGTCCCGGAGCTGCGCGTAGAGCCCATCCAGAGCGCGCCCGGTGGCCTCCTCACACGCCGCGAGATCGTGCTCTCCGTCCATCAGGGTCTCCGGCTCGACGATCGGCACGATCTCGGCTTCCTGGCAGAGCGCGGCGTAGCGCGCCATCGCGTGGCCGTTCGCGAGCACCGCGAGATCGGTCGGCCGGCCGTCGCCGATGAAGTACGTGGCTCGCCACTTCGCGAAGCGGGCGCCGAGCTCCCGGTACTCGTCGAGGCGCTCGCGGAGCCCGTCGAGCCCCTCCGTCACGGTCTCGCCCTCGAACAGCGCGAGCGGCTTGGCACCGGTGTCGACCTTGATCCCCGGGATCACCCCTGTCTTCTCGAGCACTTCGGTGAAGCGGATCCCGTCGTCCGTCGACTGACGGATCGTCTCGTCGAAGAGGATCACGCCGGAGATGTGCTCTTCGAGGCCGGGCGTCGTGAAGAGGAGCTGTCGATATGCGCGTCGGGTGTCTTCCGTCGATCCGACGCCGATCTGGTCGAACCGCTTCTCGATCGTTCCGCTGGACTCGTCCGCCGCGAGGATCCCCTTGCCGGAGGCCACCAGCTCGCGCGCCGTTTCCCTCATCGCATCCATCCGTCCGCTCCTTCCGACTTTCTTGGCCGACTTTCTTGGCCGACTCTCTTGGCCGACTCTCTTGGCCGACTCTCTTGGCCGACTCTCTTGGGCAGCGCCCGACTCTCGGGCCCTAGCTCGACACCGTCGCTCCAGGCTACGGCCGCCCGCACGCTGCGGGCAATCGGCTACCTCGACTTAGGTACCTCGCTGCACCCGCCGATAGGGAGGCATGCGGCGTTCCCCCCAACGTTCGAAGCTCACGGTCGTTCTTGCCGTCGCGCTGAGCTTGCTGACCCCGATGGCGGCGAACATGGTCGGGGCGCAGGCGGGAGCGAACACGGCGGCGCCCTCCGGGATCTCGGTCGTGGCCGTGGTGGCGAGCGCACCTCCTCGGGGGTTCGCGCCCCCGGCGTCGGGCGTTCGGCCGGATCCCGGGGAGGTCGCGCGAGCGGCCGCCCGCGTCGCTCGATGGACGAACGTCCTGGTCGAGGTCCCGCGCACCCTCCCTGCATTCGCGTGGCCCCGCTCCGGCGCCGCGAAGGCGGGGGTCGTGCCCTCGGGCTCCAAGTACTTCGGGATCCGGATCGTTGCCTGGGTCGAAGAGGTCTCGTCCGACGGCAGGTGGGGACGCGTCGAGCTCCCCTACACCTGGCCACGGCGTGAAGGATGGATCCGCCTCCGCGGGCTGGAACGCGACGCGACCCGCCTGCGGGTCGAGGTCGATCTGTCCCTGCACCAGATCACGGTGCGGAGGTTCGGCAAGGTCCTGTTCCGCGCCTCGGGCGCGACGGGCGCGCCGTCATCTCCCACGCCGGTCGGTGAGTACTTCGTGACCGATCGCGTGCCCTTCTCCGCCGGAAGCGCCCTCGGATCCTTCGCGTTCGGGATCAGCGGCATCCAGCCGCGGCT
>JAJNBA010000072.1 GCA_021155985.1 Actinomycetes bacterium | reverse complement strand
TCTCAACCTCATCGGTGTGAGCGAAGGCCACGTGGGTCTCTCCGTGGAGCTCGATGCTCCTCAGGGCGGTGTCGGCAACATCCAGCCCGGCGACAACGTGCAGGTGTTCGCGACCTATCAGGGTGTCACCCTGATCCCAGGTGACCTGAAGCAGTATCTGCAGCGGACGGACACGCAGGCCGGCTCCAAGAAGGACGTGCCCGACTTCACCGTGACGTTGGTTCCGACCGTGCGGGTCCTCCGCATCCAGAACCCCGAGGTGGACACCGAGACCGGACGGAGCGACAGCTCGCGGATCCAGGTCACGTTGGATCTCTTGCCGCAGGATGCTCAGAACCTGGTTTTCGCGCAGGAGAACGCGCGGATCTGGCTCGGCCTCCTGCCGCCGGAAGAGGAAGGGACGCAGCCGGCGGCTTCGACCGTTCCGATCGAGCTCCTGCTCGGAGCGAAGCTCGGATGACCGACGCCAGCGTCGTCGCCGTCGGGACGCCGCAGTCGTTCCGCCAACAGGTCGCCAGGGCCGTCGAGATGGGGCCGGACGAGGTGGGTTGGGTGCAGTCGGCAACGGCTGCGGAGGAGTTGTTGCTCAACGCCTACCAGCCCATCGACGTCCTGGTCCTCTCGCCCGAGGTCAAGGAGCCCGACGCGCTCGGCCTGGCCGAGTTCGTCGGGCGCCAGGCCCCCGGGACCGCCATGGTGCTCGTCCGGGATCACACCTGGAACGGGCTGCTGCCGGCGGCGATGCGCGCGGGCATCCGCGACGTCGTCGACATGACCCAGGGGACCGAGGAGCTCCGCGACGCCGTGGAGCGTGCGATCGTCTGGGCGGGGAACCTCCGCTCGGTCAACGTCGCCGCGACCAACGGTCAGCCCCTCACGCGCGGCCGGATCCTGTCGGTCTTCTCCTCCAAGGGAGGGACCGGCAAGACCTTCCTCACGTCCAATCTGGCCACCGCGATCTCCGAGGTCACCGGCCAGGACACCGCCGTCGTGGACCTCGACATCGACATGGGCGACGTCTTCACGTACTTCGGCCGAGAGCCGACCGCCACGATCCAGGACCTGATGGAGCTGGGCGAGGGTGCCGAGCGCGCCCGCATCAAGCAGATCGGTGTCCAGCTCTCCGAGCACCTGTGGGGCTTCGGCGCCCCGCCGGACCCGGCAGCTGAGGCTCCGGCCGGCGAGGCGATCGGGAAGTTCCTCCGCGCGCTCCGGAACGAGTTCGGCTGGGTCGTCGTGGACGCCTCGGTGGACTACTCGGATTCCGCGCTCGTGTGCTTCGATCTGTCCGACGCGATCTGCCTCGTGACGGGGCTCGACGTCGTCGGCGTGAAGCACCTGTCGAAGTCGCTCGACACCCTGCTCACGATCGGCCTCCCGCGGGAGCGGTTCCGCGTCGTCCTGAACCGGGCGGACTCCAAGGTCGGCCTCGACGCCTCCGACGTGGAGCGCGTCATGAAGATCAATGTGGACGCGATGATCCCCTCGAGCCGGCTCGTGCCGACGTCCCTGAACAAGGGCCGGCCGGTCGTGCTCGACGAGCCCAACTCCGAGGTGGCGCAGGCGGTCCGGCAACTCGCCGTCCGCTTCGCCGGCCAGGCGGAGATGGTCGCCGCCGGCGAGGCGGGGATCGACACCTCGAACAAGAAGAAGCGCAAGCGGTTCGCTCGAAACTGAACCTGAGGCCAAAAGAAGGCAGAAGAAGGCAGGAGGAGGCACCCCATGTCCCTGGCAGACAGGCTGCAGAAGGCCCAACAGAAGGATCGGATCGCCGAGGTCCGCATCCGGGTGCAGGAGCGCCTGGTCGAGAGCCTCGGACCGCGTCTCTACGACGCCACCCTGTCCGACACCGAGCTCGAGGGGATGGTGCATCAGCGCCTCCGCGAGCTCCTCGACGAGGAGGAGGGACCGCTCGCCGCGCAGGAGAAGCTCCTGATCGTCCGGCAGATCGGTGACAGCGTCCTCGGTCTCGGCCCGCTCGAGCCCTACATCCGCGACCCGGAGGTCACCGAGGTCATGGTGAACAACTGGGACACGATCTACGTGGAGCGCTCGGGCAAGCTGTTCTGGACCGGCACGAAGTTCCACGACGAGGGCCAGCTCCGCCGCACGATCGACAAGATCGTGGCCAAGGTCGGCCGTCGCGTCGACGAGGCGAGCCCGATGGTGGACGCTCGGCTGCCCGACGGCTCGCGTGTGAACGCGATCATCCCGCCGCTCTCCATCGACGGCCCCACGCTCACGATCCGGAAGTTCGCCGCCGACCCCTACCAGGCGGACGATCTGGTCGAGTTCGGCACGATGAGCTCGGCGGTCTCGAAGTTCCTCGAGTCCTGCGTCCGCGGCCGCATCAACGTGATGGTGGCCGGCGGAACCGGCGCCGGGAAGACCACCACGCTGAACGTGCTGTCGTCCTTCATCCCCGACGACGAGCGCATCGTCACGATCGAGGACGCGGCGGAGCTCAAGCTCCAGCAGCCGCACGTGGTCCGTCTCGAGGCCCGGCCGCCGAACATCGAGGGAAAGGGCCAGGTCTCGATCCGCGACCTCGTCCGGAACTCGCTGCGTATGCGGCCGGACCGCATCGTCGTCGGTGAGGTCCGTGGCGCCGAGGCGTTGGACATGCTCCAGGCGATGAACACGGGTCACGACGGCTCGATCTCGACGATCCACTGCAACTCGCCGCGCGACGCCCTGTCCCGTCTCGAGACCATCACGATGATGGCGGGGATGGACCTCGGCTCCCGCGCGATCCGCGAGCAGATCGCATCGGCGATCCAGCTGATCGTCTACCAATCGCGCCTCAAAGACGGGACCCGCCGGTTCACGCACGTGACCGAGGTCGCCGGGATGGAGGGCGAGGTCATCACGCTCCAGGACATCTTCCTGTTCGACTACTCGGCCGGCCTGGACGATGAGGGCCGTTTCCGGGGCCGATTGAAGTCCACGGGTCTTCGACCCAAGTTCGTCGAGAAGCTCCAGGAGCGGGGCGTGCACGTCGACCCGGAGCTGTTCGCGCTCGAATCGAGGGACCGATAACGATGCTGGCTGCAGAGACCTTCTTCTCGAGCCAGGCCATGCTGGCGGTCGTCGTCGCGCTCGTCGCGCTGGCGGCCTTCGCCCTCGGGTGGCTGCTGTTGGGGACCGCCGCTCGCGTCAAGGCGGACCGTGACATGGCGGCGAGGATGGCTGCGATCGGGCGTCCGGTGCCGCAGCAGACCGCATCCGCGGTCGACAAACCGGGCACCGGCTGGATCCCCGAGAGCGTGTCGTCCTTCGGCGATCGGTTCGCCAAGGCGCAGGGCTTCGGAGAGAAGCTCGACGCCCAACTCGAGGCCGCAGGTGTCAGCCTCCGGTCGGGGGAGTTCGTGGTCGCCACCGTCGGGGCCGCGATCCTGGGCGGGGTGCTCGGCGCGGCGCTGCTCCGGAACCTTCTCCTGGCGGGTGTGATCGGTCTCATCGGCGGCGCTCTGCCGACCGTCCTCCTCCGGATGTCACTGGGTCGGCGGGGGGACAAGATGCGCGAGCAGCTGCCGGATGTGCTGACGATCATGGCGTCGTCGCTGCGTGCGGGGCACTCGTTCCTCCAGGCGCTCGACACCGTTGCCCGCGAGATCCCGGCCCCAGCCGATGTGGAGTTCCAGCGGCTCGTGGCCGAGATCCGGCTGGGTCGTCCCCCGGAGGACGCCCTCGAGTCGTTGGCGGACCGCGTCGGGAGCGCAGACTTCCGATGGGCCGTCCTCGCCGTGAACATCCAGCGCGAGGTCGGCGGGAACCTTGCGGAGATCCTCGACAACGTCTCGGACACGCTCCGGGAACGCGCGATGATGCGGCGCCAGATCCGGGTCCTCACGGCCGAGGGCCGGCTCTCTGCCTGGGTCCTGGCGATCCTGCCGTTCGCGATCGCGCTCTACATGTTCGCCGTCAACCCCGAGTACATCTCGTTGCTCTTCACGAAGCAGGTCGGTCTGATCATGTTGGGCACTGGTGGGGTCCTCATGGTTCTCGGGATCCTCTGGATGAGAAAGATCGTGGATATCGATGTCTGAGGTCTGGTTGGTACTCGCTGTCGGATGCATCGCCGGAGCCATCCTTCTCTTCGGCATCTTCTTCGACCTGAGCCAGTCCGAGCGCCGTCGGGCCGTTCGATTGCTCGAATCGCAGGTCGCGGGGACGTCGAGCGAGAACGTGAACCTCCGGGAGCAGCACCTTTCCGAGAGCTTCGGAGCGCGGATCATCGTGCCGGTGGTTGCCGGAGCCTCGAGGGTGGCCCGACGGATCACACCGATCGATGCCCGAGATCGCCTCGCCCGCAAGCTCTTGTTGGCAGGGACTCCCGCGGGATGGGACGCGGAGAGGGTCCTCGCGTTCAAGATCATCGGACTGGTGGCCGGGGTCGTCCTGGCGGTGGTCGTGTCGTCCGTCATCGGGGACGTCACCCCGTTGATCCGCATCGTGCTGTTCGGATTGCTCGGATTCGTCGGGTTCGTTGCACCCGACTCCATGTTGAACCGGCGGGTCGACGAGAGGCAGAAGGAGATCCTCCGTACGCTCTCGGACACCCTTGACCTCCTGACGATCAGCGTGGAGGCGGGGCTCTCGCTGAACGCTGCGATCGCCCAGGTCGTGCAGAACGTGCCCGGCATCCTCTCCTCCGAGTTCGCGCGGATGCTCCAGGAGATCCAGCTGGGAGTGCCGCGAGGCGACGCGTTCCGCAACCTCGCCGAGCGGACCGACGTCGAGGAGCTGAACGCGTTCGCGCTCGCGATGATCCAGGCGGATGTCTTCGGTGTCTCGATCGCGAGCGTCTTGCGGACCCAGGCGCAGCAGCTGAGGATCAAGCGGCGTCAGGCGGCGGAGGCGAAGGCGCAGCAGACGCCCGTGAAGATCGTGTTCCCGCTGATCCTGTGCATCCTGCCCGCCCTGTTCATCGTGATCGTCGGGCCGGGGGCGATCCAGATCTGGGAACAGTTCATCAACGCGTGAGCCGGCTGTCGGCTCGCCCGCCGACCCGCTAGCCTCCGGCGGCATGAAGGTCGCCTATCAAGGGGAGCCAGGCGCGTATAGCGAACGGGCGGTCCGCTCGTTGTTCGCGGACGCCGAACCACTCCCGTGCGACACGGTGCGGCACGCGTTCTCCCGGGTCACGAGCGGCGAGGCGTCCTTCGGTGTCGTCCCCCTGGAGAACTCGCAGGCCGGGTCCGTGAACGAGACCTACGAGCTGCTCTCCAATACGAGCCTGCTCAAGATCGTGGGGGAGTCGATCGTGCGGGTCGACCATGCGTTGCTCGGCGTACCGGGCGCGCGCCTGGAAGACGTGCGCCGCGCGCACTCCCATTGGCAGGCCCTCGCGCAATGCGAGGACTTCCTCACCTCCATGCGCATCGAACCGGTCCCGGAGCACGACACCGCGGGTGCGGCCCGGAAGATCGCGGAGACGAACGAGCCGGCGGACGCCGCGATCGCGAGCGTGGATGCTGCCGGGCTGGCCGGTCTGATCGTGCTCGCGGAGCGCATCCAGACAGAGAAGGAGAACTTCACGAAGTTCGCGGTGATCGGCGGGAGCGATCCGGGATTCGGCCGCCCGGACAAGACGTCGATGGTGATGGCGGTGCTCGACGAGCCGGGGTCGCTGCTCGGAGCGCTGGAGCCGTTCGCGGCGCGTGGGATCAACCTCCACAAGCTGGAGTCGCGACCGAGGCACGGGGCTGCCTTCGAGTACCTGATGTACGTGGACTTCATGGCGGCGGTCGACGATCCCGAGGTGGAGTCCGCCCTCAAGGAGGTCCGGGAGCACACGTCCCTGCTGAAGATCCTGGGCTCCTACCGCTCCGCGGGCGAACCCGTCTGACGGCATAGCATGGGTCGGTGGCCCGTGCGAGTCGTGCGACGTCCCGGGCGCCGGTGACGAGGCGGTTCCCCGTCCTTCCGATCGTGTCGGGCGCCCTCGTGATCGGGGTCGCCGTCCTGTTGATCGCCTTCATCCTGTCCCGGATCGAGGACGAGCAGCACCGCGGCGGCCCGCTCAGGAACGATCGGCCGCCGGAGGGCGCGGCCCCGATCAACACGGCGTTCGAGGGGCTGGTCACGTTCCGAGGCAACGCGGCGCGCAGCTATTACGGCGAGGGGCCCGTGCCGCTGGATCCGGTGATCGGGTGGCGCGCTCCCTCGACCCGGCTCTGCTCGGTGTCGTTCGTGGGCATCGAGCGGAGCGAGTGGTGTGGGACGGGCTGGACGGGGCAGCCGAACGTCCTCGTGGGCGAGGACGGCTCGATCGAGGTCCGCGAGGGCGCCTACGACGGCATGTATCACTTCCTGGACGGGCTCACGGGCCTGCCGCTGCGGCAGCCGCTCGCGACCCGCGACCTCGCGAAGGGCTCCGCGACGTCGGACCCGGACGGGTTCCCGCTGTATTACGCGGGGTCGCGCGACGGCCGGTTCAGGATCGTGGCGACGGATCGCCACGCTCGCGGAGAGCCACTCGTGCTCTGGTCGATCGACGGCGCCACGAGCGTCGAGCGGCCGCTCCGCAACGACGACTGGGACGGCGCCGCGCTGGTCGTGGACGACGTCTTGTTCGAGGGCGGCGAGAACGGATGGCTCTACGTGATCCGTCTGCATCGCAGCTACGACGAGCTCGGGCTGGTCACGGTCGATCCCGAGGTCGTGGCGACCGTCCCGGGGTTCGACGACGAGCTCCTCCGAGCGCTCGGCGACATGGAGGTCTCGATCGAGAACTCGGTCTCCCTCCACGAAGGGATCCTGTACTTCGCGAACTCCGGCGGTCTGGTGCAGGGTTGGGACGTCTCCGACGTGCTGGCCGGCGGCTCCGATCTCGAGCGGGTCTTCCGGTTCTGGACCGGGGACGACACGGATGCCACGGTCGTGATCGACGACGCCGGCGATCTGTACGTGGCCAGCGAATATCAGCGGTTCGAGGAGCGGAGCCGCGAGGTGGGTCAGCTGATGAAGCTCGATCCGTCGCGGCCGAGCGACCCACTCGTGTGGTCGATCGACGCCCGGGAGATCGGCTTCGAGGGGGCCGGGGGCAGCTGGTCGACGCCGGCCCTCCACGGTGATCTCGTGTACTTCACGACGGCCGCGGGCCGCGTGCTGGCCGTGGAGCGGGGGACCGGCGACATCCTCTGGGAGCGACAGATCGGCGCACCGGCGATCGGATCGCCGGTCGTCGTGGACGGCGTGCTGATCCAGGGCGATTGCGCGGGGGATCTGTGGGCATGGGACGTGTCGGAGCCCGAAGCGGACCCGGTGCTGCTGTGGAAGCTGCACTTCAGTGACTGCATCGAGTCGACGCCGGCGGTGTGGCGTGGCTGGATCTACCTGGGCACGCGCCAGGGCTACCTCTACGGGCTCACCGAGCGGGGGGATGTGGACACCGCGCCGTGAGCGTGCCCATCAAGCGCCGAAGAGGATCGACGGGTCCGCGCTGATCTGCGCGCTCCGGTACGCGACGAGCGCGGCAGCGACCAGGAGCAACGCCACGAGGCCGCCCGCGGCGGCGACCCGACGGATCCCCGTCGGCCGGGACGGATCGACCGCGAAGCCCGCGACGAGGCCCGCGACGAGTCCTCCGACGTGGGCGCGCCAGTCGATCACGGGGATCGAGAAGCCGATCACCAGGTTGATGAGGAGCATCGACACCGCGGAGCGGAGCCTCGCTTGCGCCATCACGTGACTGCGGCGGAGGTAGTTGTATGCGACGAATGCCCCCACGAGCCCGAAGATCGCGCCGGATGCGCCGACCGCGACCTGGAACCCGGACGCGAACGCGAACGAGGTCGCGCCCGCGAAGACGCCGGTGACGAGGAACACCGCGAGGGTGGAGACACGGCCGATGTCCCGCTCGATCGCGGTGCCGAAGATCCACAGGACGTAGGCGTTCAGCGCCAGGTGGATCACGCCGGCGTGGAGGAAGATCGAGCTGAGGAGCCGCCACCACTCGCCTCCCACGATCCCGCCGACGGGCTGTGCGATGCTCCCCCCCGTGTACGGCACGAGGGCTCCTGCCTCGATCAGGGCCTGCCCGGAAGGTCCCTCGAACAGCGAGCCGGGCCCTCCCGCGACGATGAGCTCCCACACGTACCCGATCGCGATCGCGATCAGCACGAGCTTCGTGACCGACGTCGACTTCACGTTCGCCACCGCGATCTGGCGGCCGGGACCCCGCCGATATTCGCGCCGCGCCTCGGCCACGCACTCGGGACACTGGTGACCGACCGGCGCGGGGATCATGCAGTCGGGGCAGATGGGTCGGCCGCATCGTGTGCAGTGCACGCCGGTCTCGATGTCGGGGTGCCGGTAGCACCGTTCCCTGATGGGCGGCGGGGGCATCGTGGGTGTCTTTTCCACGGGCCAATCGTACGTGGGGGGTGATGGAACGAGGGCTAGGCGTCCATCGGGGGAAGCGCCTCGAGGGCAGCTTCCACCTCCGAGATGTCGAACAACGGGCCCCATCGCTCCGCCACGATCCCTTCGGCGTCGATCAGGTACAACCACGGCTCGGTCATCTCCGGAGTCCCGTCGGATCGTTTCCAGAGCAACCAGTCTGCCGCGCCCTTGTTCACGACCTGCCGTTCCGGCTGATACTCCTTCCAGATCTCCACGTGGATGTACGCGGCGCGGTCCGAGTATTCCGCCGCGAACCTCTGGAGCTCCGTGACCTCCGGGCCGCAGAACCGACTCGTGCAGTGAAGGGGTGTTCCGAACAGCACCAGGGCCGGCGTGCCCCGGGCGATCGCATCGGCGATCGAGATCTCGTGGAGCTCCGGGTCGGGGATCTCACCGCCGACGTCGGCCATCGAGTCGATCGCACCGTCGGTCACCCCTTTCGAACCGATCGTCAGTGTCTTCGTGGCGGGTGCCGGCATGCCAGGAGCCGGGATCGGGGAGTCCTGGAGCACCTCGAAGTCGGTGTTGAGCTCGCGGGCCACGCCGTCGACCTCGAGTGAGATCGTCGCGCTCCAAACGCCGGCCGTGTCGAAGGTCACACCGTTGACCTCGTAGACGCCGTTCGCTCCCGACGCGATCGTCGGTGTGTCGCCGGAGGCGTCTCTGCCGGGGACCGGCACGAAGTTGGCCGTGAGCGGGGGACCGGAAGCTCCTCCGTCGCCGAGAGGCGCGAACGCGACGTCGATCGTCCCTTGCGTGACGACGCGGATGCCATCCGCGTCGTTCGCGAGGACGCCGATCTGCACGCGCTGCGGGGTACCCACGTAGTGCCACGTGCTGGCCATCTGCGCCGAGAACGTGGTGTCCAGGTCGGACCCGTCCGTCGGGTCGGCGGTGCAGGACATCGCCCCGAGGAGGAGCGCGAGGGTCGCGAGCGAGAGGCGCCGAACGGTCATCCGTTCCACCTTCTCACGGACGGGACGAAGGACCGGAGAGAGCTCCCTCGAGCAGCAGCAGGAACCGGCGCCGCTCATCGTGACGGCCGTAGCTGCCGAGACCCGGTCCGGCACGGACGACGCGGTGGCACGGGACGAACAGCTCGATCGGAGAGCGTGCGAGGGCGCTCCCTGCCGCACGGCCGGCGCGGGCGGCTCCCGCGGCGGCCGCCACGTCCCCGTAGGTCCAGAGCTCGCCGTACGGGATCGTCCGGACCATCTCCAGCACCCGCCGGGGGAAGCCCTCTCCGACGGCCGAGAGGTCGGCCGGCGTCTCGAACGCTCGCAGCGCGCCGCGGAAGTAGGCATCGACCTCGCGGCGGATGGGCGCGGTCCGTCGCCGGTCGTCCACCGCGTCGAGGTCGTCGTCGGGGCCACCGTCCTCGTCGAAGTGCGTGCGCACGACGCCGGCATCGCCGAGGAAGATCGTGAACGGCCCGAGCGGGGTCTCGGTGGTGGTACGCCAGAACGACGAGGCCGCGTCCGCCATCGGCGCTAGATCGGGGGCCACGGGAAGGGGCGATCCGGCCCGGGCTCCGGGAACCGAACGGACGCGGCGACCGTGTCCGCGCGTTCCGCCAATGCCGCGAGTTCCACAGGAGCGAGGAGGTTGGCGAGCTCGTCGCGCACCTGTCCACCGCGGATCTCACCGGCGAGACGGCGCACGTCGGCTCTGGTCCCTTCCTCGAGCGGGTCGCCGATGAA
>JAJNBA010000071.1 GCA_021155985.1 Actinomycetes bacterium | reverse complement strand
CACCGCCGGCACCAGCTCCGCGAGGACGTTCTCGTAGGCGCCCGACCCGACGAGGATCCGCGCCGACGCCGTGCAGTCCTGACCGGAGTTGAAGTAGCCACCGATCTTGATCCACTCGACGACCTGTTCCATGTCGGCGTCGTCGAACACGATGAACGGCGCCTTGCCGCCGAGCTCCAGGTGGACCCGCTTCAAGGTCTCCGCGGAGTTGGCCGCGATCAGCTTGCCGGTGGCGGTGTCACCGGTGAGCGAGACGATGCCCACGTCGGGGTGTCGGACGAGCGAGTCGCCCACGGGGACGCCGTCGCCGGTGACGACGTTGAACACGCCGGGCGGCAGGATGTCGGCCGTGAGCTCCGCGAGCTTCAGCGCCGTGAGCGGCGTCATCTCGGACGGCTTGAGGACGATCGCGTTCCCCGTCGCGAGGGCCGGTCCGATCTTCCAGATCGCCATCATCAGCGGGTAGTTCCAGGGCGCGATCAACCCCGCCACGCCGATCGGCTCGCGACGGACGTAGCTCGTGAACCCGGCCATGTACTCACCGGCGCTGCGACCCTCCATCGTCCGCGCGGCGCCGCCGAAGAACCGGAGGTTGTCGACGATCGGCGGGATCTCCTCGGAGAGGGTCACGGCGGCGGGCTTCCCCACGTTCTGCGCCTCGAGCTTCACGATCTCATCCGCGTGCTCCTCGATCCGGTCCGCGAGCTTGAGCAGGGCGAGCTGTCGGTCCTTCGGCGTCGAGTCGTACCAGTCCCCCTCGAACGCCTTCTTGGCGGCCGCGACGGCCCTGTTCGCGTCCTCCTTCGTGCCTTCCTGCACCGTGGCGATGACCTCGCCGGTCGCGGGGTTGATCACGTCGCGGGTCTGTCCGTCCGACGAGTTCACCCACTCGCCGTCGATGAACATCTGATAGGCGTCCGCCATGGGTTCCCCTCTCGCTCGGCCGCCTGACTGCGCGGCTCCTGTACCAACGTTCGGTTCGCCAGTATGCGACATCCGTCCGCCGAGGTGCATCCCGACTGCCGGCCGGCCGGATGGGTTCTCGCGGAACGCCTCCGTCCGACCCGACCTGGTCAGTAGCGGACGCGAGGGTCGAGGAACGCGTACGCGATGTCCACGACGATGTTGGCGGCGAGGATGAACATCGACCCCACGACGGTCACGCCCATCACCATGGGGAAGTCGTTGCTGTAGATCGATCGGACGGCGAGCTGACCCAGACCGGGGAGCCCGAAGAGGGTCTCGGTGATGACGAGCCCGGCGAGGATCGTCGCGAAGTCGATGCCGAGCATCGTCACGATCGGGGTGAGCGCCCCGCGGAGCGCGTGCTTGTACACGACCCGGCGCTCGGAGAGGCCCTTCGCCCTCGCGGTTCGGATGTAATCCTCCTGGGTGGTCTCGACCATGTTGCTGCGGAGCATCCGCGCGTAGATGGCGGCGTAGCCGACCGCGACCGTTATCCAGGGAAGGAGGAACTTGCCGTTCAGCGCGCTCCCCCACACGCTGGCGTTGATCTCCAAGCCCGCCGAGGGCGCGAGGTGGAGCTTGTACCAGACCACGTACAGCAGCAGCTGGCCGAGCCAGAACACGGGCAGCGATACCCCCACGATCGCTAGGATCATCGTCCATCGGGCACTCAGCGATCGGGGTCGCACGCCCGAGGCGATCCCGAGCGGGATCCCGATCAGGAGCCAGAGCACGGCCGCTCCCATCCCGAGGATCGCCGAGACGGGGAGCCGACGCCAGATCTCCTCCCGCACCGGGAGGTAGTTCGAGAACGAGTAGTAGACGTCCTCGGACAGGAACGTGTTCGGGAACGGGATCAACCCCTTCGCGAACCTGCCGTACTGGACGATCAAGGGCCGGTCGAGGCCGAAGGCTTCCCGCGCGTTCGCGATCTGCTGTGGATCCGTCCTCCGACCGACCGCCCGTCGCGCCGGATCGCCGGCGGGGAGCTTCACGAAGATCAGGAACGTGAGGATCGAGATGATGACGAGGACGAGGACGGAGTAGAGCAACCGGCGAGCGATGTACCGGAGCACGCGACCGACGCTAGGCCCGGGCCAGGATCGCGGATAGCAGGTTCTTGCCGAGGGGTACTGTTTCCTTGCCGTTCCTGCTGGTTCCTTGCTTTCTCTCCATCCCGGCGGCGTCTCCTGGCGCCTCTCCTAGCGCCGTCGCCTGGTTCGGTCACGCGTCCTGGGCGCGCCGGTAGTCGATGATCCAGAGCTCCGACCAGGTCGCGCCCGCGTCCTCCGACCGCTCCCACCGCCATCGGAAGGAGTCGGCCTGGATGTCGGAGAACACCATCCGCTTCGTGATGTCCCGACCGTTCTCGACCTCATCGACGGCGAAGGCGAACCCCTCCGGATGGGATCGCCCCTGGAGCGCCCAGTAATTGCCCGTCGAATCCACCCACGTCTGGCGCCAACCATGGAGCTCGTCGAAGACGTTGACGCTCATCCCCGACCATCGCTCGGGATCGAGAGATTCGAAGCGTTCAACGACGACCGCCTCTTCGAGCTCCCGTGCGATCGAGTTCCGGCCGCCGCCACCGTTCCAGGTGCAGCTCCACTCCCCGAGCCAGAAGTCGAGGGAGGTCCGGCCTGAGGGGACGATGGTCGACACCTTCGGAGTGTCGCGCATCGTCGCCAGGAGCGCTTCCGGGTCCTTGCCGCCTCCGGGGAAGGCGCTCGCGGCTGACAACCCGGCGGGATCCGCACGATACTCCCGGGCGGAGCGGGCGCGATGCGCGCGAGGAGCCGGCGGACGGAGGCCTGTCATGGACATCCCCCAGGAGCGGAAGCTCGTCACGGAGATCCCGGGACCGAGATCGCGCGAGTGGTTCGAGAGACGGGACACGGCGGTCCCTCGCGGCGTCGCGAACATCCATCCGATCGTCACGGCGCGCGCATCCGGCGCGATCGTGGAAGACGTCGACGGGAACCGGTTGATCGACTTCGCCACCGGCATCGCGGTCCTGAACGTCGGTCACACGGCACCCGAGGTGGTGTCGGCCGCGCAGCGGCAGCTCGAGCTCGACACGCACACGTGCTTCCACGTCACCGCGAACGAGCCGTACATCGAGCTGGCCGAACGGCTGAACGCGCTCGCACCCGGCGACCACGAGAAGAAGACGATGTTCGCGAACTCCGGAGCCGAGGCCGTCGAGAACGCGGTGAAGATCGCACGGAAGCACACGGGGCGGCCGGGCGTCGTCGTGTTCGATCACGCGTTCCACGGCCGGACGTTGATGGCGATGTCGCTGACGGCGAAGGTGATGCCCTACAAGCAGGGGATGGGGCCGTTCGCCCCCGAGGTCTACCGGCTGCCGCTCGCGTACCCCTATCGATGCCCCACCGGCGGGACCGAGGAGACGTGCGCCGAGTCCTGTCTCGCGTACGCGCTCGACGAGATGCACAAGCACATCGGCGAGGAGAACATCGCCGCCATCCTGATCGAGCCGATCCAGGGCGAGGGCGGGTTCATCGTGCCGGCGCCGGGGTTCATCGCCGGTCTGGCCGAGTTCGCCGCGGCCAACGGCATCGTGTTCATCGCTGACGAGATCCAGTCGGGGATGGGTCGCGCGGGCCGATGGTTCGCGATCGAGGACGAGGGAGTGGTCCCCGACATCGTGCTGAGCGCCAAGTCCCTGGGCGGCGGCCTGCCGATCTCGGGCGTCACCGGTCGAGCGGACATGATGGACAGCGTGCACGTCGGCGGGCTCGGCGGGACGTACGGCGGCAACCCCGTCGCGGCCGCCGCGGCGCTCGCCGTGCTGGACAAGATCGAGGCCGAGGGACTGCTCGAACGGTCTCGCGCCGTGGGCGGAACGATCGATGGGCGGATCCGCGCGATGCAGGACCGGTTCGACTCGATCGGCGACGTGCGCGGACGTGGGGCGATGCGAGCGATGGAGCTCGTCGTCGATCGCGCCACCAAAGAGCCGCTCGATGGGGCAGTCATGTCGGCTCTCGGCAGCGCCGCGTTGGAACGGGGGTTGATCGTGCTGACCGCCGGGACCTACGGCAACGTCCTCCGGCTGCTGCCCCCCGTCACGATCGACGACGGCCTGCTTGACGAGGGGCTCGGCCTGCTGGAGGAGGCCGTCGCCGCGACGGCGGGATGACGACGCCCCAGCTGCACGGGTGAACGATCCGCCTCCCAGGGCCTCGCGGTCGCGCCTGCGTCGCCTGGCCATCGATCTCAGCCCGCTCCGCACATCGCGCGAGTTCCGGTTGCTGTGGACCGGTCTCCTCGTCACGGCGACCGGGAGCCAGTTCACGCTCGTCGCGGTGTTCGTCCAGGTGACGAACCTCACCGATTCGGAGGCGGCGGTCGGTGCCACCGGGCTCGCGTACCTGCTCGGCCTCGTGGCGGGTTCGCTCGGGGGCGGCGCGATCCTGGATGCGTGGGACCGGCGACGCCTACTGATGATGGCGCAGGTGGGTCTCGCCGCGGGCTCCGCGATCCTGCTCGCCGGCGCCCTCGTGGGCGAGCCGCCCCTGTGGCTGGTCTACGCAGGACTCGCCGTCCTCGCCGCGAGCAGTTCGTTCGATGGCCCCACCCGATCAGCGATCACCGCTCGGATCCTCGAGCCCGCGCAGCTGCCGGCGGCGCAGGCCCTGAATCAGGTCGTATGGAACACGGCCGCGCTGATCGGTCCCCTGCTCGCCGGGGTCGTGATCGTGTGGTGGGACGTGACCGTCGCGTACGCGATCGACCTCGCCTCGATCGGCTGCATGTTCGTCGCCGCCTCGCTCCTGCGAAAGATGCCCCCGGTCCGCGAGGATCACGCGGACACCGGTCTCCGGGCGATCCGCGAGGGGTTCCGCTTCGCGCGGAAGCACCGCCTGATCATGGCGACGTTCGTGATCGACCTGATCGCGATGATCTTCGGCCTGCCGCGCGTGCTGTTCCCGTTCATCATCGTCGACCAGTTCCAGCGCTCGCCGAAGGCGATCGGGCTGCTGTTCGCTGCCCTGGCGGTCGGCGCGCTCCTCGGGGCGCTGACCAGCGGTTGGACCGGAAGGGTCCATCGCCAGGGACTCGCCGTGATCGTCTCGGTGGGGGCATGGGGGGTGGCGATCGCCGCGTTCGGGTGGTCGGGCACGTTCTGGCTGGGACTCGCGATGCTCGCGCTCGCCGGATGGGCCGACGTGATCAGCGCGATCTTCCGCACCACGATCCTCCAGATGTCCGCTCCCGATCGATTGCGAGGGAGACTCTTCGGCATCCACATCCTGGTCGTGACCGGCGGCCCCCGCCTGGGAGACGTCGAGGCGGGGGTGGTGGCGCGTCTGGCCTCCCCGACGTTCAGCATCGTCTCGGGCGGGATCGCCTGCGTCCTCGGTGCCGGGCTCGTCGCGCTCCTCTACCCGGAATTGCGGCGGGCTCGCGCACCCCATCCCACCTGACGTACGCTGCGCCGGATGGCGAAGCTGACCGAGGCCGAGCTGAAGGTCGTCCTCGACGAGATGGAGGGCTGGTCGTCGCTCTCGAACACGATCCATCGCGACTTCACGTTCCCCGGTTTCCGGTCGGCGATCGCGTTCGTGAACCGCGTGGCCGACCTCGCCGAGGCGGCGGGGCACCATCCCGACATCGAGATCCACTACAACCGCGTCTCCCTGTCGCTGTCCACCCACGATGCCGGGGGCGTGACCGAGAAGGACGTGGCGCTCGCTGCCGAGATCGACCTGGTCGCCGAGCCGACGGCCGGATAGGCCGTGGCCGAAGCGGTCCGCACCGCCGAGCTGCGCGTCCTGGAGGGTCCCAACCTCTACTTCCCTCGTCCCGCGGTGAAGCTGATGCTCGAGGTGGGCGGGTGGCTCCGTGCGAGCGACGACCGAGTCCAGGAGGTCGCAGAACAGGTCGGCATCCCACGGCTCGAACCGGGCACCGCCGGGAGCGACCAGCGGCTGCGTGCGACCGCGCGGATCGCGGTGCAGCTGACGAGGCGCATCGCGGAGGCCGTGGGCACGGGTCGGCTCGCGGTGCGAGGGCGACCGGGCCCGGAGTTCGGGCACGTGGTCATCGCGTTCCCGTGGCGACGGCGAGGAGCTGCCGAGGCGCTCGCCGAGGCGGTCGCCACCGGCATGAGCGCGCTGCTCCGACGTTCGCCCAAGCGGGTCATCGCGGAGCTCGGCCGCACGGTGGCGACCGCCGAGCCGGGGCCGCCGCCGACGGTTCCGGACCCGGACGTCCCGGTGATCCAGGTGAGTGGCACGAACGGGAAGACCACCACCACCCGGCTGATCGCCCACATCGTGATGACCGCCGGCAAGCGAGTGGCGTTCTCCTCGACGGACGGCGTCTACCGGAACGACCGAATGGTGAAGAAAGGCGACTACTCGGGGTTCGCCGGAGCCTCGACGGCCCTCGCGCAGCATCCCGACGTCGCCGTGCTCGAGACCGCCCGCGGAGGGATCCTCCTCCGTGGGATCGGCGTCGCGCACAACGACGTCGCGGTGGTGACGAACGTCTCCGCGGACCACCTCCACCTCCACGGCATCTCCACGGTCGACCAGCTCGCAGAGGTCAAAGCGACGGTCACCAGGATCACCCGGCCCGATGGGTGGGTCGTCCTGAACGCGGACGACCCCCGGGTGCTCGCGATGCGGCGCACCGCGAGCGGCCGGCCCTGGCTCTTCTCGCTGGACCCCCGTCACCCGGCGATCCGCGAGACGCTCGGCGGCGGCGGACGCGCGATCAGCGTCCTCGATGGCACGATCGCCTGGATGGAAGACTCGAGCGTCCATCCGCTGGTCGAGCTCGACCGCGTGCCGGTGACCCTCGCCGGACTCTCCCGGATGTACACGCAGAACGCGCTGGCCGCGGCAGCAGCCGCGCTCGCGGCGGGACTCTCGCCGCGAGCCGTGGCGAAGGGGCTCCGGACGTTCGTGCTCGATCCGCAGAAGAACCCGGGTCGAACGAACCTTTTCCGGCTCGATCGGAGACTGCTCGTCCTCGACTACGCCCACAACGAGGCGGGGATGGACGGACTCGTCGAGATCCTGCAGGGCCTCCGACCACCGGGCCGAGAGATCTGGCTCGCGATCGGCACGGCCGGCGACCGGACGGATGACATCCTGCAAGGGTTCGCGGTGCGTGCGGCCCTCGGGTCGGACCACCTCGCGATCGCCGAGCTGAAGAAGTACCTGCGGGGCAGGCCGCGCGAGGACGTGATCGCGCAGCTCCGACAGGGCGCCGCGCGAGCCGGCAAGCACGACGTTCCCGTCTACGTGGACGAGCTCCGCGCCCTCCGGGGGATGTTGGCGGCGTCCTCCCCGGGCGACGTGGTCGGTATCACCGCCCTCGCGCAGCGGGCGCAGGCCTTCCGATGGCTCCGGACCCGCGATGCGAAGCTGTTGGGCCCCGCGGACGTCCGTCGCCTCGTTCGGGCATCGGCGGGCAAGCGGCGCCCCATCTGAGGTTGCCCTTCGAGGAGACCACGGGCGAGCCTGAGAGGATGGGGGGGCATGGTCACGACCCCGCACTCGGCGATGGAATCCTCGCTCGTCGTGGCATCCAACCGCGGGCCCGTTCGCTTCGAGCGTGGCGAGGACGGTAAGCTCGTCGCCCATCGTGGCTCCGGCGGCCTCGTGACGGTGCTGGGCGGGGTCCTCGAGCGTGACGACGCCACGTGGGTCGCCGCCGCCGTCACCGAAGGCGATCGGGAGGTGGCGCCCCGGGGTCGCAAGCTGGAGGGTGCGGCGCAGCGCGTCCGCTACGTCGACATCCCGGAGGAGCGCTACGACGGGTACTACAACGGGATCGCGAACGGGATCCTCTGGTTCGCGCACCACTACCTGTGGGACATCGCGAGGACGCCGACGTTCGACGAACGGACGGAGCACGACTGGGCCGACTACGTGGAGGCGAACCGAGCGTTCGCCCGCGCCCTGTCCGTTGAAGCGAAGCACGATCCGATCTTCCTGATCCAGGACTACCACCTGACGCTCGTGCCGCAGCTCCTCAGGGAGATGGTCCCGGACGCGCGCATCCTGCACTTCTCGCACACACCGTTCGCCGGGCGGACCTACCTCCGCACGCTCCCGGTCGACATGCGCCAATCGATCCTGCGCGGCATGCTCGGCGCCGACGTCGTGGGGTTCCAGGGCCGTCAGTGGGGCGAGAACTTCCTCCTGTCCGCGCGCGAGCTCGAGGACGTCCACGTCGACATCCGCGCGCATCGCGCCGACGTGGACGGCAGGCAGGTGCAGATCCGGTCCTTCCCCGTCGCTGTCGGCGCGCAGGAGATCCAGGAAGCGGCCGCGACCGACCGGGCGAAGCGCCTGCGCTCGCAGGTGGAGAAGATCCGTGGAGACCGGAAGCTCCTGCTTCGCGTCGACCGGCTCGAGCCGTCGAAGAACATCCTCCGCGGTTTCCTGGCGTTCGAGCTCCTCCTGCAGAAGCATCGGGAGTGGCGCGGCGACGTCGTATTCCTCGCCTTGTTGAGCCCTTCGCGCGAGGAGGTCCCGGCTTACCGCGACTACGGCGCCGACTGCCGCGCGACGGCCGACCGGATCAACGCCACGTACGGGAAAGAGGACTGGACCCCGATCGTCCTGAAGGTCCAGGAGGACTTCACCTTCGCCGTCGCCGCGTACGACCGATACGACGCGATGCTCGTCAACCCGGTCCACGACGGCATGAACCTCGTGGCGATGGAGGGGCCGGTGGTCAACACGAGCGGCGGCGCGCTGATCCTGTCCCGGAACGCGGGCGCGTTCGGGCGGCTCGGGCGGCACTCACTGGCGATCAATCCATTCGACCTCTCGGAGACCGCGGAGGCCATCAACGAGGCGCTGCTGATGCCGGAGGAGGACCGCACACGCCGGGCCCGCGGCCTCCAGCGTTCGGCGCTCGCGCACACGCCGGCCACGTGGCTCGCCAGCCAGCTTCGCGCGATCGACGAGGTCCGGCCGCCGAGTCCCTAGGCCCCGGGAGCGGGGCGCTCCAGCTCGTCGGCGATCGAGGCGAGCAGCGCCGCGACGCCGCTCGGACCCTCGACGACCAGGTCCGCCGCCGCCAGGACCTCGGCGGGGGTCTCCCGCCCTCCCGCAGCGATCGCGCAGGTCCAGAGTCCGCGCGTTCCCAGTCGGCCGAGCGCTGCGAAGGCATCGAGGTCACCGACGTCGTCGCCCGCGAACAGCACCGCGGCGAGCTCCCGGTCCGACGCGATCCGCTCCACCGCACCACCCTTCCTCGGCCGGCCCGCCGGCGCCAGCTCGAGGATCCGCTTCCCCGGGACCACCTCGAGGTCGTGCGTCGCCGCGATCACGGCGAGACGTCCGGACGACGCCGTCTCGGCGGCCTCCGGGTCTCCGAGCGCGCGGAAGTGCACGGCGGCGGCGGCGCCCTTCGGCTCGACCCACGCGCCGACGGCCACCGCGACGGCCCGGATCTCGTCGAGGATCTCCTCGGCCATCGGTCGTACGTCCTCGAGCCCATGGGTTCCGACGATCTCGACGCCCTCTACATCGAGCAGCTCGCGGACCTGGTGGGACGGCCGTCCGGAGACGACCGCGACCACCTCGAGCACGCCGACGAGTCGGGCCAGCACGGAGGGGATCTCGGGGAGGACCCGCGAAAGCTCGGGTCGCGCGACGATCGGCGCGAGCGTCCCATCCAGATCCAGGAACACACCGGCCCCCGGCGCACGGGCCGCGATCGCCGCCGAAACCTCCGCCGCGTCGATCACGCTCCGCCTCCCTGCATCACGTCGCCCTAGGCGTTCCGCGAAGCGCAGTCGACGCACAGGACCGACCACGGCCGGGCTTCGAGGCGCTCCTCGGGGATCAGCCGGCCACATCGATCGCAGATCCCGTAGGTCCCCACCTCGACCTTCGCGAGAGCTCGGTTCACGTCCTGCAGCATCGCCTCGAGCTCCCGCGCGGTACCCACCCGGTTCAGCCGATCGACCGCTTCGGTGGTTCCATCCCCGACCCGCTTGCCGAAAGACACGGTGGCGTGCGGGTCACGCTCGATGGTCGTGACGACGCCGAGCTCGGATGCGAGCTCGTCGCGACGCGCCCGGAGCTCTTCGGCGATCCGACGGAGGTCCACTACCGAGGCACGGACGAGAGATCGATGAGGTCGGCGTCGCCACCGACCGCCTCGATCAGGCCGCCCTCGGAGGCGCGCAGAGCAGCGGGCGTCGCGCTCCCCCGTCGCTTCTCCAGCTCCTTGTAGACCTCGGTGGCGTAGTC
>JAJNBA010000070.1 GCA_021155985.1 Actinomycetes bacterium | reverse complement strand
TCGGGGGACACCACGTACCAGACGTCGCCGACGGCCTGCCCGTTGATGTCGTCCGGCGTCTCGTCGGCGGCGAAGTAGTAGAGCGGGTGGCCGTCGAGCGTGACCTGGACGCTGCCGTCCTCACGCTCCGTCGTCCCGAGGAGCGCGGCGTCGATCCCCTCGCCGGCGGCGGGATCGCCCTCCACGGTGAGCGGCGGCCAGCTGTCCTCGCACTCGTCGTAGCACGTGCTGTCGCTACCGGTGTCGGCGAGGAACACGTAGAGCGTGCGTCCCTCGGCATCGACGACGATCTGCCCGAAGTCGGAATCCTCGAGGGCGACCGTCGCCTCGGTGGGCTCCTCGGGCGGCTCCGAGGATCCCGTCGGTGGAGACGTCCCGTCCCCTGGCTCGACGTCCTCTGAGCACGCGCCCATCACGAGCGGGACGAGCGCCGCCACCGCGAGCACCTTGATCCGGCCAGACACCATCCGAGCCTCCTTGGTCGTCGTCGGAAGGTGTACGGATGGGTGGGAACCGCGGTTCGCCGGAGGAGCACCCTCGGCCGGATCGCGCCTAGCCGGCGCGCCGCCGACCTTTCGGCTTCCGCCGCGTCTTCGCCTCCTCCACGCTCCGCTTGAGCGCCTCCAGGAGCTCGCCCACGCGCGCCTCGGGCGCGGCCGCGTCGGCCGGTCCCTCGACGTGCTCAGGCGTGCGCTCGGCGATCATCCGGAGGAGCTCCTCCCGGTACTCGTCGGCGAAGACCGAGGGGTCCCACTCCATCGCGAGCGCCTCGACGAGCAGCTTCGACACGTCGATCTCGCGATCAGTCACGTCGGCACCTTCGACGTCGCCCACGAGCGGCCGGGCATCGCGCACCTCGTCACCGAAGTACAGGGTCTCGAGGGCGAGCGCGTCCTCCATCGGCCGGAGCGCCACGAGGTGCGGCTTCGTCCGGAGGACGAACCGGCCGATCCCCACGCGCCCGGTCTCCTTCAGCGTCCGCAGGAGCAGCCCGTAGGACCTCTCCGCGCCGCGGCCGGGAACCACGTAGTACGCCTTCTCGAAGAACACCGGGTCGATGTCCTCCAGCCGCACGAAGTGCTCGAGGTCGATCACACGACTCGGCGAGGGGCGCGCACGCTCGATCTCCTCGGTCTCGAGGAAGACGTAGGTCTCGGGCTCGACCTCGTAGCCGCGGACGAGATCTTCGTAGGCGACCTCGGTCTCGGCCGCGCCGTCCGGCTCGTCCCGACCCTCGGCAGGTTCCCGCCCAGTCGCCTCGGCCACGGCTCCGATGTCGTCGAACTCCTGCGGAGCTCCCGATGGCCCCGCGTCCACGACGCGGCGGTACCGGACGCGCCGCCCCTGTTTGTCGAACAGGTGGAACCGGACGTCCTTCGCCTCGGTGGCGGGATAGAGGGAGACAGGGATCGCGACGAGACCGAAGCTGAGCGTCCCCCGCCACACCGACCGCGCCATGGGCTCAGCGTACCGACGGAGCGACCCGTTCAGTGTCCGAAGCGGTCCGCGTCCACGACGCCTTCGTCGCCTCGGTCGAGAACCGTGAGCTCGTCCATGTCGCCCTGGCCGAGCTCGAAGCCGAAGACGTCCTTGTTCTCGTCCAGCCGCTCAGGTCTCGAGGTCTTGGGGATCGGGATGAGGCCGAGCTGCACGTGCCACCGGAGCACGATCTGCGCCGGGGTCTTCGAGCGACGACGAGCCACCTCGACGATCGTCGGGTCGCGGAGGAGATCGCCGCCCGCGCCGATCGGCGACCAGCTCTCGGTCACGATCCCGTTCGCGGCGTGGTACGCGCGCTGCTCCGGCCTGCTGTGCGTCGGATCCAGCTCGATCTGGTTCACGTGCGGCGCGGCGCCGGTCTCCTCGAGCAGTCGATCGAGGTGGGTGGTCTTGAAGTTGGAGACGCCGACCGCGCGAACCTTCCCGTCCTCGAGGAGCCGGAGGAGGCCGCGCCACGCGTCCACGTAGCGGTCCCTCTGCGGATTGGGCCAGTGGATCAGGAGCAGGTCGATGCGTCCGAGGCCGAGGCGCTCCGCGCTGTTCGCCCACGCTTGCTGCGCCTCCGCCTCGCCGTGCCAACGCGCGTTGAGTTTCGTGGTGACGAACACCTCGTCGCGATCGACGCCGCTGGCCCGGAGCCCCCGGCCCACGCCGGTCTCGTTCCGGTAGTTCTCGGCGGTGTCGATCAACCGGTATCCGGCTCGGAGCGCGGCCGAGACGGTCTCCTCGGCCTGCCGGTCGCCCATCGGCGAGGTGCCCAGCCCAAGCGCGGGCATCGCGACGCCGTTGGCCAGCGTGATCGTGGGGATCTCGTTCATCCGTCGCCTCGCATCGATCGAGATGCTAGCGGGACCGCCCCGAGGCGCATCCACACGCGGTCGTCGAGCTCGCCGATCGAGCCGAGGACGAGATCAGCCTCGATCGCGATGTGGTCGTCGCCGCCGACGGCCGGCACCGCGACGCAGAGCATCCCGGCGGCCTTCGCCGCGCGGACCCCGTTGATCGAGTCCTCCACCGCGAGACACCGCTCCGGCGGGATCTCCAGCCGCCGCGCCGCGGACAGGAAGACGGCGGGATCGGGCTTGCCGAGCTCCTCGTCCTCACCGGAGACCACGACGTCGAACCGCGCGGCGAGCCCGTCGAGGGAGAGCACGGCCAGGATCAGGGCCATCGGCGACGACGACGCGAGCGCGACCCCGAGCCCGAGCGACCGGACGTGGTCGACCGCGTCGCGCGCACCGTCGAGCAGGAGGCCGCGCTCACGGACGGTGCGGGCGACTCCGTCGACGATCGTCTCCGCCACCTCCTCACGGCTGGGTCGGGTCCACGGGTGCCGCCGATACCAGCGGTCCACCACGTCGGCGATCCGGACGCCCATCGTCGGATACAGGTCCTCGTCCGTGAGCTCGATACCGACACCCGCGAACACCTCGCGCTCCACCGCGCGCCACATCGGCTCCGAGTCGACCAGCACGCCGTCCATGTCGAAGACGACTGCCTCGATCGGTCGCGCGTCGGCCATCACGGCATCGGATGCTACGGGCGCCTCGCGTATCATCACCCACTGCCCGTGACCCGAGGATCGCAGTCGACGAGAGACCGGCTCCTGCCGTCCGCGGTGGTCGCCGCGTCCGTGTTGCTCGCGGCGCTCGTGCTGACTTGGGGCGACGCGGCGCCGGCTCCACCACCGGCCGCGGCCTCCCCGTCTCCATCACCGGAGGCCGAGGGGCAGGTGCTGGAGGCGCGGGCGCTCGAGGACCTGCCGGCGACCGTGCGTCCCTACCCGTTCACGGAGCCGGCGCCCGAGCCCGTCGCCACCGAGATCGACGGGACCTACATGCTGATCCTCACGCTCGACGACCTCGGAGGCGCGAGCAACGCCCTCCCGTTCCCGTGCAGGCGGTGCCTCCCGTACGCGCGCGACCCCGGGGTGATGACCCTGATCTTCTTCCGGGGCGCGTACTTCGTGGACCACCAGATGTCCTCGTTCCATGCGACCGGGCACTACGAGGTCGACGGCGACCGGCTGGCGCTCTTCAACGACCCCAACTGCTCCCGGGAGCGAGGGACCTACACCTGGCGGCTCGACGGGACGTCGCTGCACCTGGAGGCGCTCGACGACACATGTGCGTACGAAGGGGAGCGCGCCGTCGACCTGGCGACGGAGGGATGGACGCGGATCCCGGTGTGCAAGCGTGAGATCGCGCACCTGTGGCCGGGCATCCTCGGTTGCTGAGCTCGATCCGAGCCGTCGATCAAGGCCGCGGTCCAGGCCATCAGTCCAGCAGGGAGTCCAGCGCGCGCATCCGGTCGGCGAGGCGCAGCGCCATCGTCTCCGCGAGCCACCGGTGGAGCGCCGCGGCGAGCTCTGGCTCCTCGGTCTCGAGCCGCTCGATCGATCCACGGCTGAGGCGCAGGACCACGCTCGGGGCCCCGACCACCACGTCGGCCGTGCGCGGGATGCCCGTGTAGAGCGTGATCTCGCCCACGACGACCCCGGGGCGGAGCGTCTGCAGCCGCTGCCGCGTGCCGTCGGGCGTGACGGTCTCCACGTCCAGGCGTCCGGACTCGAGCACATAGACGTCGCCCGGCGGGTCGTCCTGGTGGAGCAGGACCGTGCCCTCGGGCAACGAGACGCGCTCGAGGTGGGCGGCGAGGCCCGGTGGCGGTCCGTCGTGGCCGGCGGCGGTGGGGTGCTCTCGTCTCGCCTCGACCCGACCGGGGGCGGAGAGCAGCGCGTCCTCGCATCGCTGCAGCCCTCGGTCCAGGTCGGGCTCGAAGGACGCGAGTTCCTCCGTCTCGTCCACGCCACCTCGGGCCAGCTGTGCACGCACCGGGTCGGAGGCGCCCGTGAACACGACCTCGATGCCGGACGCCGCCGCCAGACGGAGCACCTTCACGAACGAGACGACCGCCGAGGAGTCCACGCCCGTCACGCGCCGCAGATCGATCACCAGGAAGCGGGGCGGGGTGTCGTCGACCCGGTGCCCGATCCGCTCCAGCAGACGGTTCGTCGATCCGAAGAAGACGAACCCGGAGATCCGCAGGATCTGCACGCGGTCGGAGAGCGTGCGGAGCTCGGCCCGCTCGGTCGCCGGTCGATCGACGTTGCTCCGATACGTCTCGCCGAACGCGACCTCGCGCGCCAGCTCGATCCGGCCGTAGCTGATCGCGAACAAGGCCACGGCGAGCACCAAGCCGATCACCACACCGGGCAGGAATCCCCAGACGATGATCCCCACCAGGATCACGAGCACGACCCCGTATTCGAGCCGGGGCAACTGCCGTCGCTTGTCCCAGACCCACTCGACGATGAAAGCGAGCCCCAGGAACACCAGCACGCCCCCGACGATCATCCGCGGGATCAGCGCCACGACGGAGGCGCCGACCACGACGGCGGCCAGAGGGACGAGCGCCGCGATGAGCCCGACGGCCCGGGCGTCCACGCTCATCCGTGACGCGAGCGCGGTGAGGCTGAGCGCGTGATAGCCGGGGATCCCCCCGAGCGCTCCCGAGACGATGTTCAGGATGCCTGCGTCGCGCATCTCCTGGTTCGTATCGAGGTCCCGGTCCAGGACGAGCTCGGTGCCGGAGATGTTGAAGAGGATCGCGAACGTGGCCACGAAGACGCCGGTCACGATCCCGGCCCATGATTCGAGGACGGAGGCCCAGTCGGCGCCACCGAGCGCGCGGAACGCCCACGGCTTCCACGGTCTCGCCGTCTCGGACGGCCCGAACAGCAGCCATCCCTCATCACGGACCTCCTCGATCGAGGAGCCGGTGGCGATCATCCCCACCACGAACACCACGAGTCCGATCGCGATCACCGCCGGGATCACGAGCGGGCGCTTCACGACCCGCACCGCGATCAGCAGGATCACGCCGAACGCGAGAGCCGGGACCCAGTGGACGAGCTGGTATTCGCGGATCATCGCCGGGACCGTGCGCAGATGCAGGATCGTCCCCGTGGAGACGTAGATCCCACCCTTGAAGAGCAGCCATCCCGTGCCGGCGAGGAACCCACCGACCACCGGATACGGCACGAACCGGATCAGCCCGCCGAGCCGGAACCTCCCGATCACCAGGAACAAGATCCCGCACAGGACCGTCACCACGAGGGTCGCGGCGACGACGGTCAGGAAGATGTCTGGACGCCCGTGGACCTCCAACCCGGATTGCCTGGCGATGAGGTCGAGGTCGGCGGCCTTCGCCGCCGCGGCGGAGGCGACCAGCCCGAGGACGGCCGCCGCCGCGTCCTGCACGCTGCCGACGACGCCTCGGGAGCCGGACCGCCACGCCATGACGGCGAGCGTCAGCGCCGCCGCTCCGAGGTACAGGCCGATGCCGTCCGGAAGGCGGGCCCCGAGCAAGCCTCCGAAGACGAGCGCGGCGAACGCGATCGCGAGCACACACTCGACGGCGCCGATGATCAGGCCGGCGGCGACCGAGGCGAACCACCTGGTGGCCCGTCTCTGTTCGACCATCCGCGCCTCCCCGTTCCCGTCAGTCCAGCAGTACGTCGAACGTTCGCATCGTGTCGGTCAGCCGCTCCGCCAGCGTTGTGGCGAGCCACCGGTGGAGGGCGGCGGCGAGCTCCGGCTCCTCGGCTTCCAGGCGTTCGATCGACTCGCGGCCGATGCGAAGGACCACGCTCGGGACCTCGGCCACCACGTCGGCCGTGCGCTCGACCCCGGTGTAGAGCGCGATCTCGCCGACCACGACCCCCGGACGGAGCGTCCGGAGGCGGATCCTGGTGCCCTCGGGCGTCGTGGTCTCCACGCCCAGGCGCCCGGAGTCGAGCACGTAGACGTCGCCCGGCGGGTCGTCCTGGTGGAGCAGGACCGTGCCCTCGGGCACCGAGACGCGCTCGAGTTGGGCCCCGAGGCCCGCGGGCAGACCGTCGAGGCGACGGCCCGCGGGGTGATCCGCCTGGGCGTCGGCCAGGCCGGGGGCGGAGAGCAGCGCGTCCTCACACCGCTGCAGCCCTCGGTCCAGGTCGGGCTCGAAGGACACGGATCCCTCCGTCTCGTCCACTCCTCCCCGGACCAGCTGTGCGCGCACCGGATCGGACGCACTCGTGAAGACGATCTCCGATCCGGCGACCTCCGCCAGGCGCAACATCTTCCTGAACGAGACGACCGCCGAGGAGTCCACGCCCGTCACGCGGCGGAGATCGATCACGAGGAACCTGGGTGGCATGGACTCGGTGCGCCGTCGGATCCGCTCCAGCAGGCGGTTGGCCGATCCGAAGAAGACGAACCCGCTCACCCGCAGGATCTGGACTCGGTCCGAAAGCGTGCGGAGCTCGGCACGTTCCGTCGCGGGCCGATCGACGTTCGAGCGATAGGTCTCGCCGAAGGCGACCTCGCGTACCAGTTCGATCCGGCCGTAGCTGACCGCGAACAACACGACGGCCAGCACCAGGCCGATCACCACTCCGACCAGGAACCCCCAGGCGATGACGCCCGCGAGGATCAGGACCACGACGGCGTACTCGAGCGGCGGGAGCGATCGCCGCTTGTCCCTGATCCACTCGACGATGAGGGCGAGCCCGAGGAAGATCAGCACGCCTCCGACGATCATCCGCGGGATCAGCCCGACGACCGGGGCGCCGAAGAGGACGGCGGCCAGCGGGACGAGCGCCGCGATCAGACCCGCGGCCTGGGCGTCCACGCGCATCCCTGTCGCAAGCGCCGTGAAGGAAAGCGCGTGAGAGCCGGGGATCCCCCCGAGCGCCCCGGATACGACGTGCAGCATCCCGGCGTCGCGAAGCTCCTGGTTCGTGTCGAGGTCCCGGTCCAAGATGAGTTCTGTGCCGCTGATGTTGAACAGGATCGCGATCGTCGCCACGAAGACCGCGACCAGGATCCCTGCCCACGATTCGAGCACGGCCAACCAGTCGGCGCCGCCGAGCGCGCTGAGCGTCCACGTCTTCCACAAGATCGCGGAGTCGAACGATCCGAGCAGCCATCCCCCGCCCCGGACCTCCTCGATCGAAGAGCCGGTGACGACCATCCCGACCACGAACCCCCCGAGCCCGATCACGATCACGGCCGGCATCACGAGCGGGCGCTTGATCACTCGCACCGCGACAAGCAGGATCACGCCGAACGCCAGGGCCGGGAGCCAGCGCTGCAGGGCTGAGGCCTCGACCAGGTCGCCCAAAGGGGTGAAGAGCGGCGACACCCCCGACGCCACGTGGATCCCACCCTTGAAGAGCAGCCATCCCGTGCCGGCGAGGAGCCCCCCGACGACCGGATACGGCACGAACCGGATCAGGTCGCCCCGCCGGCGAGACCCGAGCCACAGGAAGACGATCCCGCACAGGACCATCACGACCACGATCGCGGCGAGAGCGGTGAGGAAGATGTCCTTCGGGCTCCCCGCACCGTGCACGACGGCGCTCGCCGAGACGACCGCGATCATGGTCGCGCCGGTTCCCTGGAGGCCACCGACGACGCCTCGGCGGCCGGCCCGCCAGGCCATGAACGCGAGCGTCAGCGCGGCCGCCCCGAGGTAGAGACCGACCCCGTCGTCCAGGAAGTAGAACTCGAGGTACCCGGCGAAGACGAGCGCCGCGAAGGAAACCGCGAAGACGACCTCGATGCCGCCGATCACGATCCCTGCGACGACCGTGCCCAAGGAGACGGCTCGTTGCCCGGGAACGGTTTCCTCGGCCACCCCCATGCGGGAGGACCCTAGCCGGAGTGTGCGGGCCGCGCTAGTCGTGTCCTCAGCTCTCGAGTGTCCTCGGGTCCACAGCTACCGATCGGGCGGCTCCGGCCGCCGATAGCATCGCGGGATGGCTCAGGCGTCCGCGGATCCTCGGAGGACGCAGGGGGCATGGCAACAGCTCGTTCTCCTGAGCTGCCTGATGCTCTTCGTGGAGCTTGCGCTGATCCGCCTGATCGCAGCACACAACGTCTATGTGCGCTACTTCACCAATTTCGTTCTCATCGCCAGTTTCCTCGGGATCGGGCTCGGGTTCCTGCGCGCGAACTCGAAGCGCGATGCCTTCTCGTCATTGCCCTTCCTCCTGCTCCTCTCCTTCGCGTTCGTGATGCTCTTCCCCGTGGGACAACGCAGCGGCGCCACCCACGGCGCATTCGGCATGCCATCCCTCCCTGTGTGGCTCTCCCTGCCTCTCATCTTCATCCTCGTCACGCTGGTCATGATGGCATCGGCGGCTGGTGTCGCTCGCGCGTTCGCCACCTTCCGCCCCCTGCATGCTTACCGACTCGACATCATCGGGAGCATCCTCGGGATCATCCTCTTCACGATCGCCTCGATCCTCCGACTACCCCCGGTCGCCTGGGTCCTCGCCGTCGCCGTTCTCTTCGGAGCGACGATCGGTCGGCGCGCGAGACCATCCCACTGGGTGGCCCTCGGGTTGGCGACCGCTCTGCTGGGCGTGCAGTGGCAGATCTCCGACGATCTCTGGTCTCCCTACTATCGGGTGGACGTCGAAGGACGCCAACGCGATGGGAGAACACCGATCTTCGTGAACGGGAGCCCCCACCAATCCATCTGGACCTTGGAGGATCTGGTGAGGGAACAGCCCTTCTACGGCTACCCGTATCGCCACATCCCGGACAACCCGCTGGACGAGGTGCTCATCGTCGGGGCCGGGTCCGGCAACGATGTCGCCCTCGCTCTCGCCCGCGGCGCGGGGCATGTCGACGCGGTCGAGATCGACCCGATCCTCCAGGAGCTCGGTCGAGAGCGCCATCCGAACGGGCCGTATCAGGATCCGCGGGCCCATGCTCACGTGGAGGATGGCCGAGCGTTCCTCGAACGGAACGATCGCAGATATGACCTCATCCTCTTCGCGCTTCCGGACTCGCTCGTCCTCGTCGCGGGTCAGGGATCGCTCAGGCTCGAAAGCTTCCTGTTCACGCGAGAAGCCTTCGAAGCCGTGCGGACCCACCTCAAGCCCGGAGGTGCATTCTCCATGTACAACTATTACCGCCCAGACGTTTTCGATCGGTACGCGGCGACCCTGACGGAGGTCTTCGGCTCGCGCCCCTGCTTGGATGTGGGGGAACCCGGAGCAGGTGCCAACTATCAAGCGGTGCTGACGATCGCTGCCCAACCGGATGTTCTCCGGTGCTCGACGTTCTGGGTTCCCCCTCAGGACGTCCCACGTCTCGCGACGGACAACTATCCATTCCCTTACGCCCAGGGGTGGGGATTATCGACCTTCTACGTGGTTTCGCTGGCTTCTCTGCTCCTCGGTTCTGCGTTCGTGATCCGACGCTTCGGACAGGTGGAGGTGGCCGACGCCCGCCGATACCTGGACCTGTTCTTCATGGGCGCGGCGTTCCTCCTCTTGGAGACGAAGAGCATCGTGCAGTTCGCCCTCCTCTTCGGGACGACGTGGCTCGTGAATTCACTCGTCTTCGCCGGCATCCTGTTGTCCGTCCTTCTCGCGATCGAGGTCGCGGAACGGGTGGATCGCCTCCGTCCCGAGCTCCTTTACGCGGCGCTGGTCGTCTCCCTCGGAGTGGCATGGGTGGTCAGTCCCGAGCAACTCCTCGGCCTCTCGCCGGTGACCCGATTCATCGCGGCGACGACCATCACGTTCGCCCCGATCCTCTTCGGGAACCTCATCTTCGCCCAGCGGTTCAGGTCCGTGGGCTCATCAACGACGGCGTTCGGGATCAACCTGCTCGGAGCCATCCTCGGCGGCGTTCTCGAGTACAGCAGCGTGGTCCTCGGGTATCGGGGACTGATCTTGGTTGTCGCCGCCGCATACACGGCCGCCTACCTGCTACGCCCAGCTTCTTCCGTCAACCACACCAGCCGCGGTGACGCGGTCGAAGCCGTGCGAGGTGTCTACCCATCCAACTGACGACCGTCGTATTCCGTGCATCATTTCGCCATGCGTTCAACAGCGATCTGCTCGACAACTGAGCTGATCGCGCGGGCTCAGGCGACGAGGCCCATCTTCGCGGTCTCCTCGATGAGCGCCACGAGCGCCTTCTCGTCGAGGTCCG